>NZ_CATKQD010000056.1:0-553 GCF_949768175.1 Pseudomonas sp. IT-P74
CCGATCATGCTGTGCATGAAGGCGACCAGTTCGGGCATCTTGGTCATTTCGACGCGTTTGGCCATGATCGAACCGGCAGTGCCGCCGATCAGCAGGCCGACGATCACGTAGACGATGCCGTCTTGTGCCAACTCGGAGCCCAGCTTGTAGATCAGGCCCACCGTGGTGAGAATCGCCAGGCCCATGCCGAGCATGCCGAACAGGTTGCCACGACGCGACGTGGTGGGGTGCGAGAGGCCCTTGAGCGCCTGGATGAAGCAGACCGAGGCGATCAAATACAGGGAAGTAACCAGGTTCATGCTCATGCTTGCTGCACCTCGGCCTTGACTGCTTCGGCCTTGGCCGCCGGCGCTTTGGCCGCTTTTTTCTTGAACATTTCCAGCATGCGGCGGGTCACCAGGAAGCCACCAAACACGTTGACGGCGGCCAGGGCCACGGCCAGGGTGCCCATGGTCTTGCCCAGCGGGGTCACGGTGAGGGCGGCGGCGAGCATGGCGCCGACGATCACAATGGCCGAAATGGCGTTGGTCACCGCCATCAGCGGCGTGTGCAG
>NZ_CATKQD010000057.1:0-524 GCF_949768175.1 Pseudomonas sp. IT-P74
GAGCGGCTGGATCGGCCGGATTTGAAGGCGGGGCGGTATGGGGCTGATTACAGTGCGGCTGAAGCGTTACCACCTGAGTTGCGGGAGGATGAGCACAAGGCTGCGCTCGATGATCCGGACACTTACCTCTACCAGCGCGATACAAACGCCCCCAAGACCCGCAGCCTGATGATTCCGTTTTATTGGGGCTACCGGGCCGAACCCGGCGAAATCAAACGCGACAAAAATGGCGACCCGGCCCGGCTACGCAATCAATTCCAGGACCGGTTCGACAACCGTCTGGACCGACATTTCGCCAAGGGTGGCGGATTTTTTGCTAACGCCACCAACAATCTGCTGGAGATGTACGAAGAGGGTTTCGCCAAATGGTTGCGCCATTGGGTTCAACCCACCATGCCCAATTCCCTGTACATGGGCAAGGCGCCGAACCGGCGTTACTTCGTGCTCGCGGCGACCCGGCTGGCCATGCTGGTCAGCGAGATTCGCCGCGTGTCCCCCGATGAAACCATCACCATCATGGGGCA
>NZ_CATKQD010000058.1:0-521 GCF_949768175.1 Pseudomonas sp. IT-P74
CTTGGCATCCAGTGCGTCGGTTTTGGCGCGGATCTTCACGCCTTCGCGATAATGTTTGAGTTCATAGCCTCCCACCATGTAAATCGTACAACCGGCCTCATAGGCCAGATCAGCGAAGTCCAGGTGGTAGATGTTGGTCGCCTCAATGGCAATGGCCACCGTTCCCGACAACGCCTTCAGCCACTGTTTGATGGATGTCTTGGTGTTGGGAATCTCTTGAAGCGAATCACCATCATACTGATAAATCACCAGCTCATTTTTGGCGACATCCACACCCACGATCGGTTTTGATAGAGAGACCGGCATTGCCACAGGATTTCCTCCGGGATAAGGTTTGAGCACTTGAAGGGCTCACCCAGAGGCGCAGGCTTGTTCCTATCGTCGGTCTAGCCAGATGCATTCTTTATCGGCGCTTGGGTGAAAGGAGGAGGGGCGAAATCTCCCACGGTCTGTACTGCGCTAACAGTCAGAATCGAGCCTTGTCCCTCCTCCTCCCTTCAAGTCCTACCATACAAGCGAGC
>NZ_CATKQD010000059.1:0-487 GCF_949768175.1 Pseudomonas sp. IT-P74
CCTGGCAGCGGTGTTCATCGCCGTGGCTGCCGTGGTCGAGCCGCAGTCGCTGGGCATCGTGCAGAACCTCGGCGACGCGATCCCGGCCGGTAACCGCCTGGAGCTGTTCCTCGGTGCCGCCATCGGTGCCATCACCTTCTCCGGCTCGGTCATTGCCTTCGGCAAGCTGGCGGGCAGCTCTTTTTTCATGAAGCAGAAGTTCCGCCTGTTCCAGGGTGCGCCGGTCCAGTTCGGCGGCCAGCACAAGCTGAACCTGCTGCTGGGCCTGGCCACCCTGGGCCTGGGCGTGACCTTCATGCTCACCGGCGACTACACCGCCTTCACCGTGATGCTGGCCCTGGCCTTCGTGCTCGGCGTGCTGATCATTATCCCGATCGGTGGCGCCGACATGCCCGTGGTGGTGTCGATGCTCAACAGCTACTCCGGCTGGGCCGCGGCAGGTATCGGCTTCTCGCTGAACAACTCGATGCTGATCATCGCCGGCTCT
>NZ_CATKQD010000060.1:0-472 GCF_949768175.1 Pseudomonas sp. IT-P74
TGAGCCTGCGATGATCAGCATCGAGTTGTTCAGCGAGAAGCCGATACCCGCCGCGGCCCAGCCGGAGTAGCTGTTGAGCATCGACACGACCACGGGCATGTCCGCGCCACCGATCGGGATGATGATCAGCACGCCGAGCACGAAGGCCAGGGCCAGCATCACGGCGAAAGCGGTGTAGTCGCCGGTGAGCATGAAGGTCACGCCCAGGCCCAGGGTGGCCAGGCCCAGCAGCAGGTTCAGCTTGTGCTGACCGCCGAACTGGACCGGCGCACCCTGGAACAGGCGGAACTTGTATTTGCCCGCCAGCTTGCCGAAGGCAATGACCGAGCCGGAGAAGGTGATTGCACCGATGGCGGCGCCGAGGAACAGCTCCAGGCGGTTACCGGCCGGGATCGCGTCGCCGAGGTTCTGCACGATGCCCAGCGATTGCGGCTCGACCACGGCTGCCACCGCAATGAACACCGCTGCCAGA
>NZ_CATKQD010000061.1:0-456 GCF_949768175.1 Pseudomonas sp. IT-P74
TCAACAACACTCCAGCAGTCACCACGATTTCCGATGTGATCGACAAGGTCACGGTTACCATCGAAAGCGCTGGTCCTGTGCTGGAAGACCAGGCACCGACTTTCACCATCAAACTCGACCAGAAGCTGGATCACGACCTGACGGTGACACTCAGCAACGGCCAAACTGTGATCATCGCCGCAGGCGCAACTCAAGTTGGCTATGCATTGCCGGCGCAAGGTGATGACGTCTACAAGGATGGTGGTAGCGCCTCGCTGGGTATCGCTGATGCTAGCGTTGCCGGTAAGACGTTTGAGAATCTGGTCATTGGTGGCGAAGCCAAGGTCGAAATTACTGACACTGTCAGCGAAGTCATCGCGACCCTGACTGCGGACAAATCCACCGTGGCCGAAGGCGGCCAGGTCACCTACACCGTGACCCTGGCCAACGCGGCCGGCCTGCCGATCAATAACCATG
>NZ_CATKQD010000062.1:0-393 GCF_949768175.1 Pseudomonas sp. IT-P74
TTTTCGCAACTCATCCCAGCAGGCTGCGAACCCGGGCTCGAACAGCACAGGGGCGGACGCCAGTACGGACGCAGACTGAAGTACGCCGATGACACGCAGATCATCAGCCTGCTCGATCAATATGAATCAACGATTGAAGCCTCTCAATAAAGGACACTGCTCCTCTGTGGATCAGCAAGAGGAACATGATTTCAGAAGGATGTGGAAAGCATGAGCTACACGGACAAGACAGTGATCGCCACCGGCACGAGTCGTTTGCTGCCCAATAGATCCTCGGATCGCAATACTGCTGTACCGCGAGACCTGCCCGGCGTGGTGATCTTCCTGCACGGTGTGAACGACCCCGGGGCGTCCTATGAGTCGGTGGAAACCGGGTTGTGCCAAGGGGTTAAT
>NZ_CATKQD010000063.1:0-380 GCF_949768175.1 Pseudomonas sp. IT-P74
GCTTCGCCATCGGCGGGTATCCCGTGGCTGTAGTGACCGGGAAAGTCGTAGATTTCGTAGGCGGGGACCTCACCCTGGGCGTTGAGGCTGGGCATGCTCACCGGCAGCGGGTTGCGCGGCTGGCGGTAGTCGAACGTCTGGATGGCCATCTTGCCGGATTGCAACTCCCGGTGGCTGCTCCATTGGGTGATCGAGTCGGCGGTCTCGGTGACCGAGGCGCTGTGGTAGCGGATCCGTGGTTGCCGGGCCAGCGGCTCAAGGTGGCGGGAGTGATCGGTGATGATCAGGCGGTGTTCTTCCTTCGAATGATCGAAGTAGAAAAACAGACCCTCACGTTCCAGCAGGCGCAAGACGAAATCCAGATCGCTCTCGCGGTATTG
>NZ_CATKQD010000064.1:0-345 GCF_949768175.1 Pseudomonas sp. IT-P74
ATTTCGCAGTGAATCGCCCCAGACCGCGAACCCCGGATCGAGCAGTAAAGGGACGGACGCCAATAGCGACGAAAACTGAGGGCATTGAAGTCTCTCGATAAAAGGACAGTTCTCCTCTATGGCTTGGCGGGAGGAGCAAGATTTCAGAAGGATGTGGAACACATGAACTACATGGACAACACCGTGCTCGCGACAAGCAGGAGTCGTTTGCTGCCGAATCGATCCACGGATCGCAACGTCGCTGTGCCGCGAGACCTGCCCGGCGTGGTGATTTTCCTGCACGGCGTGAATGATCCCGGGGCGTCCTATGAGTCGGTGGAAACCGGGTTGTGCCAGGGGGTTAAC
>NZ_CATKQD010000065.1:0-343 GCF_949768175.1 Pseudomonas sp. IT-P74
TTCGATCGCCGTCGACACCACCGGCCAATGGACCTACACGCTGGCCAATGGCACTGACGGTGTCGCCAGTGCGGTGCAGTCGCTGAAGGCGGGCGAGAGTCATAATGAGGTGTTTACGGTGCAGGTCAGCGACGGCCTCGGCGGTGTCGACACCCAACTGGTGACCGTCACCATCACCGGCAGCAACGACGCGCCCGTGCTCAGCTTCGCGACGGGCAACGAGGCCGGCGCGGTGCAGGAAGACGGCACGCTCAGCGTGAATGGCCAGTTCAGCTCGGCCGACATCGATCACGATGCCACGGCGACCTGGACCATCAATGGCCCGGCAACAGGCACCTACGGC
>NZ_CATKQD010000066.1:0-387252 GCF_949768175.1 Pseudomonas sp. IT-P74
CTATCGAGAAAAAAATATACGTGGTGACGGGAACAAAAAGGATCACTAAAACGTTTACGAGCAGCATCATCAAAACTCCCTGAAACGGGCCATTAAGGCATTGTAGGGGAGCCCGCAGAGTTCGGCTTGAAGTACACCTCAATCAGGCGTCAGGACGATTACTCGCATCCCGTCAGAGTAGGGTCTATTTCTGCATTTTCTGACGCTATGGCGTCCACTTCTACGACCTCAACCTGACAGACAGAGCGCTTAGCGTACGATTTTTTCCGTTTTCTCTATTCGCCCCTAGTTGACCGCGACCATTCGGCGTCACCCGGATGCGCTGCCGTGGCGCGCGGCCAAGGCCACGTTGCTCTAGAAAAACTTTGTCCCTAACTGGAAAAACTTTTCCCGCCAGAATCACGACTTTCTGCTTGGGTTTTTTCCAGCGCATCGGCGGCGGTCACGACCGATCGCGATGCAAGGCCCCGCTGAAAATATTTTTTAGCCAACCGGGCCAAGGGTTTTGCGCGTTGTATACCTGACTTTGCCCACGTTGCCGCCTTGTAGGCCCGGGCACTCCCCGGGCAAGCTGTACCTAACCGGCCTTTCACTCAACCCACAAAAAGAGCCGGGGGAGTAAAAACCAATGACTGATGATCTGATTTTCCTCAAGGCCGCGGGCTGTCTGCTTGTGTGCTATTGGCTGCTGCGCGGCTGGCAGTGGTACAAGTTGCGCAAGGCTGCGGATAACGACCCGTGGGCCGGGATCGAACACCGCTAGCGCGCAGAACCCAAGGAAGGGCGCCACACGTTATGAGTAACGCGTTGTATGTGAAATTGGGGCCCACCTTGCCTAAGGGTGGTGCCCTTTTTTATTTGCCATAGATACCAGCCACCCTCAACTGGTAAACCAGATTCCCAGACACTGGATTTGCTCGAAAGCGGGCACCTGCATCTCCCTAAAACCAATGGATCGCGGCAAATGGTCCGTGGTCAATATGGTTAAAAAGGATGTATTTCGAACTGGGAACTGTTCGATCGCCTATCCCATCGCCGCTCTGGAGGCGATCCATGAACACAACATACTTTGTTCCGCTGAGACATGGGCACCGTCACCCCCCTCTAGTCAGTGATAGCCCGCAGGATACCGCTCGGGCAGATTGGCTCTACAACGCTGCTGAAGAACTGTTGCGTGGCAACAGCGTGTTGTTCCAGCGTCGCATGCGTCCTCAGCAAGGCGTGACAGCTGAGGAATTTGCCCTGGCAGTGGATGAATACGTGAACAACCATCTTGCCGATAGATAGGTGCATACCTCGGCGCTGGGCTGGCTGATCATCACCGCCGAGCGAGGACACGCTGACAAGACTGCCTCAGCCGGACTGCTGGGCAATAGTGACCATCCGCTGGGTAAGCTTGGCGAGATTGCCGAGACGCTCCTTGAACCTCTCGCGGATGACGCTCTGATAGCCAAGGCTCAGGATGAGCTATGAGCACGCACATCATCAGCTGGTGTGAGAGCTTGCGAATCAGTTAACGATTCAGTGAGGAAAATGAAAATGATCGAAGATCTGAAAGTCCGGGAAAGAGCTTACGAGTTGTGGGAAAAAGATGGTCGCCCGGAAGGATCTGAAGAGTTGTATTGGCGACTTGCGCAAGAACAGCTTGAGGCAGAAGCCACGCCTCAAGCTGCTAGTGAGTGGCCAGCAACAGGCGAAGCCAGTCGTTTTGATCACTGATGACTACTGGAGGAGACGGCAATTTTGTAACGGCGGCACCTACGGCGGTGCCGCCATTGGATCGCTGCTCGTTTCGATACTACTCTGCTGCTATACACAAAGTACCCTTTTATGAAAGGCTAATTTAAATATGGGTAATGGTCGAGCTTGGTAACCCTAGAAATAACTAAATCGGTGGTCGGTTTAACCGCGCCACCGCTTCCTCCCATGCTGGAGTAAAGGCAAGAGACCTCAGGGTAATTCATTGCTGATAATATAGATGCTAATGCGTGAGGCTTCGGGCCGAAGGGGACCATAACGATTCCAGCCTTACCAAGATATGGATAAAAAATCTCACGCAACACTGAGTAACATTGAGCAACGCTATGCAACGGAGGAAAAATTGTATTAGCTGAAAAATTCTCCAAAAAAAACTTATTACACTGCTGTGTTTTTTCTGTGTAGTCATCAAGAGCACCAGGGCGTGCTATGACGGAGAATGTCACATCAGGCTCGATTTTATGATGGAGACAAATGGGTCCACCTTCATTGAAGCCTAGACTGAAAATACCAATCGTTTCTTTATTGAAAGTAGAAACAGCAGCGCATCCGGGAAGCACAATAGGATCACTTAATTGCCTTGCTACTCCACTACCCGAGTGCTCACCAACTGAATAAACAAAATCAAACTCAACGGGTACCTGAAAATCATAGTTCTTAAGAAAATTCAGAATTTCTGAATACCATGATCGCGGCATTGAAGAGTAATCAACAAGCACTCTAAATTTATCAATGCATGAAAAGTCAACTGCTGATACAGCCTTCAGCAAATAAGAAAATATCCTACTCGCCCCGTAACTATCTAAAACTGTCGGCGTGATTTTGTATCGCGAGCTACGAGCGTAATAATCACTATTAAATCCATAGTCTTGATTGTCCGTACTTCCAGCAAACCCAAAAACTAGAACATCATCATAGGTTGACTCGAATACGCCAGGAAAAAAAATTGATCTCTCTTCATATCCGCAAGAAAACAAGACTAGATTGTAATGCGAAGATGAGATCTCATCCAGAGATTTATCTGACACATCCAAGTATACCATCATAGTAACTCCAATTGTGGCGAAGCAATATGACGCTCCACACCACGATCAACACCAAAAGATAATATGCTACTTAGCGAAACGTCGTCACCCCGCCTAGGCAGCAAATTAAAATGTGGCGCTAATATATAAGATAACCGAAATACGCCACTCTTCACAGGCAAAGTATCAAATCCAGAACGCTCAACTATTGGTCTTACTAATCCTAGTCCTACAGCATCCGCTATAACGCTCCAAATATTATCATCATCAACATTAAACTTGAAGGATAACACCATGTCCGTCGACAGCTTCTGGCTATGTAGGCAATACTGAAAATACTTACCAATTAACGACAAAACGTCATGAACCTTCTGACCTTGATTTGGCTCATACACCATCCTCTTATACTCATCGTAAGAGTAGGCTCGCAAAATCTTGTCTTGGACCGCAGGCGAAATTGGCTTGAATCCCCCTCCCTCTCCGCTGCCGTTATAGAAGGCATTAAGCAGACTAATGAACCTCCTAGGGTTAGCGTCTGCACAACGAATCACCATCTCATAACCAGAAAAAGCCACCGAGTTTGAGTTTCCTCGATGTGTCAAGCGTAGTTCGCGCAACAATAACGCACCTTTCAGCTTACGACTTATCTCATCCTCAAAACGTTGGGTGCCTTGTAGCTCTCTGGCTCTAAGCCTAGTCCTTTCATTGCAATGCTTATCCACCAAGAGCAACATTCGTGAGTGATCAATTTTCTCGTCACTTGAGAGCAGATAAGAACTACCCAGCAGGGATTTTAACTTAACGCCGCTATCCGCCCAGGCGCTGTTTTTTATCCGCTTATTAAAAATGTCCTCGCAAAATTTTTCAAGAATTTCAAATTCATTCCCCTTGGACTTTCTAGCGGCAACATCTAGATTGTCTAAATAAATATAAGAGAAGTCATCCTTTCTATTCAATGGAACGCTAGTATTAGTTTCCAGTGTGTAGTGTTTATAAGGCATAGTTGTAATTTTAAAAAACAGCCCGTCGGCAAATGTTCTCAGATGTGAGTTCAGAATAACATGATGAAATTCACTTAAATACTCTGCTTCATCTAAGCATACAGCCCAAGCAACATCAGCTGGAAACTCAATAAACTGCTTAGTTAGTTCAATTGCGCGCTTTAACGGGTCAAACAACCCCAGCTCAAATGCCATTCCTATAGCTGCGGGGTTCACCTGAAGATC
The DNA here is from genome assembly GCF_949768175.1 of Pseudomonas sp. IT-P74. Taxonomy (NCBI): domain Bacteria; kingdom Pseudomonadati; phylum Pseudomonadota; class Gammaproteobacteria; order Pseudomonadales; family Pseudomonadaceae; genus Pseudomonas; species Pseudomonas sp. IT-P74. Next base: position 4,010 of record NZ_CATKQD010000066.1, read on the forward strand.
TACTCTTGCTCGCTGCTCCGCCACCAACTTGTTATACTCGATCTCAGATAGTTTCTCTCTGAGTTCGCGGATCGTAAAGATACTTTCATCTTCAAACCACGCCTTGGATATTTTCTGCGCAACGGCCCGTTCAGTAAGAATACGCTCGGCAACATCACCAGAATAACAATCAATGCAGCTGCGCAGGGTATTCAAGTAAGAAGCGCAGCATGACACATTCAGCCGCCACTTAAAGTGAAGCTCTTGCTCTGACTCATTTAACCAGACTGAGCTTTTCAGCTCCCCCACCCATGACAATCGCATTGGCACATAGATACCAACAAATTTTCTAGAACGTATGACTTGTTTTGCCTGAGGATGGTCAAGCCTGGACAGATACTCATGCGATAACATCTTAACTATCGCGGTTTTTCCCGACCCTCTGGCACCCAGAACTATATGGTTTTTTTGAGATATCAAACGGCCAAACGTCTTCGTCCATACAAACTGCTTAGGCAAGTCTTCAACGGTGCTATTTCTAGCATTGTCATTTTCAAATGGATTAATTACTTTCGCTGTATCGAAGAGCACCATAATTTACCCCTTGAGAATAACAAGTTTATCTAGACCAAAAGCATCTATCTCATGAAGAAGCAATCCCATGGACTTGGCAACTTCTTTCAAGGAGGCACGTAGTGTCTCACTTGTGAAGTATTTAAACTCTGGGTAGTTTGAGATAAAATCTGACCATCGTAAATATTGGACGCTTTTAAATTCTTCCTCAAATTGAATTCGGATTTTTTCAATTAACTGAGCGCGAGGAAGAAAGGCACCGAAGTTTTGCTGATGCTCAGCTCCTGCCCTTCTCAAACTCGGTGTCCAGCCTCCGCCTACGAAATGCGTCCAGGTTTTCACTGACCCTCGTGCGTAGTGACTCTGAGGGCAACGATCATGAAACTCCACCAGATGAAATCGATTCCCTACAGCGTCATAATACTTATTATCCAAGGAGGCGCTAAAACTCCCAGCACATAAAATACTTAAAGGATGGCCGGAATCCTTAATTTCCATATTGAATCGTGGTATATGCTTATGTCCGTGAACAACAAAGTCGAACTCGTATTTCGACAGCAGATCGAGTAGGCCAACCGCATTTGACATGACACTGAAATCTGGCTCGGTAAAAGTTGAATCTAAATACTGGATAGGATGATGATGAAACATGAATAATTTCAGTTTGTCCGTCTTGTCAATACCATCGAGATACTTATCTATTTGCGCGATTTGCTCTGGTCGCACCTCGCCGCAATGAGGCTTTTTATCTGGTCCATCGAACACAGAAGTGTTAAGTGCGCAGATAAGAACATCATCAAACTCCCACACTGCCAAGTAAGGAGACTCATCAAACCGGCCTGTGGCGCTAGACAAATTTCGACTAAAAAGCGCCCCTTCAGAATAAAAATTGAAATACTTCGATTTTATTACTTGAGGTTCTGGGTGATTTAACGGGCTTAAAGCCTTAACAGTTTCCCAGTCGACGTCATGATTCCCTGGGCAAAATAATATCTTGGATTCGGGGACTCCCAAGCAGGATGCTATTTGAGCGATTCGTTCCGATGCGAGTTCAAACTCAGGTTTACACGCTGAATTTGTTATGTCCCCAGGAACCACTAAGTAGTCAGCACTTATGCCTTCGGCAGTGACGAATTTTCTAAACTCACTGAGGTAATCGTCTACGACCCCCTCACTAGCACCGGGCAATGAAAAGTCTTTTGCCTTAGCGCCACTACCAATGTGGAGATCACTAATAACCGCAACACCGATATTCATCTGCCCCACCTGAGATTCCCTTTCATATCGAGAAATTGCTAACAATTAACTCATCTACTACTTTTCTGTGGGCACTAAACCCGGCAACATGCCGCCTTACACTAACGACCTCAGTATTCCATTCTTCCCGCAAGTTTTTACGGATAATTTCACAGTCACTGTAAGAAAAAATGAAAAAAGCACCAACAGAGTTAATGTGATCAAGAAAATTAACTAATCGTTCGATATCACTAAAGTGAAAAGACCCTAGTCCATACTCTCCTCTTTCGCGGCTTTCAGGCTTTGAGTACGGAGGGTCCAGATATACCAAGTCCCCTGCTTTAATGTTATCGATTATCTCTGCGAAATCTCCGCCAACGAGCTGTACGCCTTGAAGCGCATCAGAAAATTTTACCAGCGCCTCAAGAGTCGGCATCTTCCCGGTCTTAGTGCCCATAGGGACATTGAAAGCACCAAGCTTATTTGTTCTATAAACACCATTGAAGCAAAGCTTATTTAAATAGATAAATCGTGCAGCTCTTGCTGCCGGCGGCATAATATTTACGTCCAGACCTCTAAGCTCATAATATTTATCTTTCGAAATTTCATAAGAGCCGAGAAAGCCGTAAACGTCGTCCGGAGATTTTTGAATTTCTCTGTACGCCATTATCAGCTCATCATTTCTGTCAGAAAGAACCGCGGCACGAGGTAAAACATCAAAAAAAAGACAGGCAGAACCGCAAAACGGTTCGTGATACGTTCCATACGCTCTGGGAAATCTTGACTTGATACTGGGGAGTAGCTTTTTTTTGCTGCCCGCCCATCTGAATAAAGGTTCCACCTAGCACCTGCTATGATTTTTTCTGAATCGAATGACATTTGCCGCTGCACAGCATGCAGAGGCATCTGTTCCCAACATAGGTACAGAGTGCTCAAGCAGGCCAGTATACAGTACGCCTCCTTTGCTTTTGACCCGATCCAGTCCAGATCCGAAGGCATCATGCGAGGTACGCTGTAGGTACCTTACCAAGGTATCTCAAGCTTCGGTAAAATACGCTAATTCACTATAGGGCGCGGCTCTTGGATGGACGTACCTCCGGAAAGCTACGCAAGATTCTGCTGCCTTTGCACCCAGTCAAGCCAACTCATAACAGCGGGTCGAGTGCTAAGTGAGCTTCTTGGCTAAGTCCTCCGTTTTTGGATGGTAATAACGCATAAGCATGCGCGTATCCTGATGGCCAGTGATCTTGGTCAGTTCGTGCAACGGGAAGATTTCCGCTAGACGTGAGGTCGCCTCATGGCGTAGATCGTGGAAGCGCAAATCCATCAGGAACGGATCGGCTTCTATGTGTTTGTCGATCTTGTCCTGTGAGACTTTCTTGTGTTTGAGGTGACGGGACAGACCTTCCGTATAGGCGTTGCGTGCATCGGTGATAGCATTCGCGAATGCTTTGGTGATTGAGTCGGGCCTGCTCCGAAAACAGCGGCCATCTTCTCGCTCAGCAAGGTTAGTCAGTATTTCCACTGCCTTGCTGGAGAGAGGAACTCCTCGGGAAGTGCCGTTCTTGGTCATCGGCAGCAGAGCAACTCGCTTGCCTAGATTGACGTTAGCGCTTTGCAAGCCCGTTATTTCACTGCGACGCATCGCTGTTTCTACAGCGAAAGTCATGATTTTGGGTAGCTCGGTCGAGCGAGAGTAGCGACAAATCATTTCGAGCTCGTCCACGTGCTCGTACAACAGCTTCTCTCCTTTTTGCGTCCATACATTGGCGCTGAGAATCCGTCGCTCGCGTGAGTCGTCAACGCTTGGTTGGCGGATGAGTTCAACTGGATTGGTCAGAGACTCCATGCGCCACTCCTTGCGGGCGATGGTGAATACGTGAGAGATCAAGGCGAGTTCTCGGCGCACCGTGGCCGGTGCCAGGCCCCCTTCGAGGCGACTATCACGATAACTCGCCATATCGGAACCGCGAATGCTGGCAAGCGAGCGAAGGGCCAGTGGATGACGTTGCATGGCCTGGATGCGTGACAGCTCGGATGCACTGCTGCGTTTTTTGCTGGTCACCTCTTTGGCGTACAACTCCAGTGCGCTTGCGAAGGAGGTTGCTTCCGCTTCATTGCGGCTGACAAACACGCCAGCATCCATTTCGCGCTCAATCATGGTCGCCCAGGTTTTTGCTTCTAGCTGGGTATTGAATGTGCGTGTCTGTTGGGGCCACCCTTTACGTCTGATTTGAGCGTGCCATTGGTGGGGGCCTTTCTTTCTAAACGTCGCCATCGCATTACGCACTGTGCCAAAAATGTGCCATTAACTTTACAGGAACACCCATGGAAGCCGCAAAGCCCGTGCTAATACGAGAAACCTTCCCCGTCGGCCCTTTGCAGTGCAACTGCACGATCATCGGCGATCCGATAACGAAAAAGGCCATCGTCGTCGATCCGGGTGGCAATCATGAGCTGATCCTGGCGCGTCTCGATGCATTGGGGCTGAAAGTGGTCAGCATCATTCACACCCATGCGCACCTCGATCATTTCCTGGCTTCCGGCCAACTCAAGGAAAAAACCGGCGCGACCCTGCATTTGCACAAGGAAGACCAGTTTCTGTGGGACAACCTGGAAATGCAGTGCCAGATGTTCGGCGTTCCTTATACCCCGGTGCCGTCCCCGGATCGCTGGCTGGCCGATGACGAAGAACTGGCCTGCGGCTGTGGCGTGGCGCTGCACACGCCAGGTCATACGCCGGGCTCCATGAGCTTCTGGTTTTCCGAGGCCAAGCTACTGATTGCCGGTGATACGCTGTTTCGTCGCGGCGTCGGGCGCACGGATTTGTGGGGCGGCGACCAGGCGACCATCGTGCGTTCGATCAAGCAGCGGCTGTACACCCTCGACGAAGACGCGACCGTGGTGACCGGGCATGGTCCGGATACCCTTCTGGGCGACGAAATGCGCGAGAACCCCTTTGTTCGGGGCTGATTTGTAACATTCGGAATTTTTACTGATTAACATGATCCAACGCCCGCAAAGGCTGATGCCTTGCCAACGTTGCACCACAGAATGCAAAAAAAAGTAGGAGCTTTACATGTTCACCACGCGTCGTTTGATGATTGTCGCTACAGCTGTGGCCGTTTTGTCCGGTTGTGCTTCGCCTAACCCTTACGGCGGTCAGGGTCAGACTCAGGGCCAGACGGATAGCGGCTCCGAAGGCATGAGCAAGACCGCGAAATACGGTGGCCTCGGCGCTCTGGCCGGTGCGCTGGCCGGTGCTGCGATCAACCACGATAACCGTGGCAAGGGCGCACTGATCGGTGCAGCGGTGGTCGGTGCTTCCGCCGCCGGCTACGGCTACTACGCCGATCAGCAAGAGAAAAAGCTGCGCGCCAGCATGGCCAACACCGGTGTTGAAGTGCAGCGCCAGGGCGACCAGATCAAGCTGATCATGCCGGGCAATATCACGTTCGCCACCGATTCGGCGAACATTGCCCCAGGTTTCTATCAGCCGCTGAACAACCTGGCGGGCTCGCTGAAAGAGTTCAACCAGAACCAGATCGAGATCGTCGGCTATACCGACAGCACCGGCAGCCGCCAGCACAACATGGACCTGTCCCAGCGTCGTGCCCAGAGCGTGGCAACCTACCTGACCTCGCAAGGTGTCAGCGGTGCCAACCTGAGCGCTCGCGGCGCCGGCCCGGATAGCCCGGTGGCCAGCAACGCTGACGTCAATGGCCGTGCGCAGAACCGTCGTGTAGAGGTCAACCTCAAGGCGATTCCTGGCCAGCAGTATGGTGGCCAGCAACAGCAGGGTACCGTTCAGCAATACCCATAACACCGCAAAACAAAAAATGTGGGAGTGAGCCTGCTCGCGATAGCGGACGGTCAGTCAACATCACTGTTGAATGTGACGGTCCTATCGCGAGCAGGCTCCCACACTGGTTTTTGGGTGTTACGCCTGTTAGTTGGCTTCTTTCACTGCGCTGAGAAACGCGCAGGTCCGTTCCTGCTGTGGATGTTCGAAGATCTGCTCCGGCGTGCCCTGCTCGTGAATCTGACCCTTGTAGAAGAAGCACACACGATCGGCGAACTCCCGGGCAAAGCCCATCTGGTGCGTGACCATCAGCATGGTCAGGTTGTGTTCGGCGCCGAGCTTGCGGATAACGTTGAGCACTTCGCCGCACAGTTCCGGATCGAGCGCTGAGGTCACTTCGTCGAAGAGCATGACTTTGGGACGCATGGCCAACGCCCGGGCAATGGCCACCCGTTGTTGCTGCCCACCGGACAGCTGTGAAGGGTAATGCCCCAGCTTGCTGCCCAGGCCCACCAGTTCCAGAAGGTCCGCCGCTCGTTCGCGTGCTTCGGCCGGCTTCATGCCCAGCACTTGCACCGGCGCCTCAATGACGTTTTGCAAGGCCGTCATGTGCGGAAACAGGTTGAAGCTCTGGAACACCATGCCGATCTTGCCGCGAACGCGACGGATATGCCTGTCGTTGGCAGGCACCAGCACGCCGTTGCGATTGGGCATGTGCGTCAACAAATCATCCTCGATGCGGATCAGTCCGTCATCGATGCCCTCAAGCGTCATCAACACCCGCAGCAGTGTGGATTTTCCCGAGCCGCTGGGGCCGATGATCGCGACTTTTTCGCCTGGAGTGACATCCAGGTTCAAGTGGTCGAGCACGGTGAAATTGCCGTAGCTCTTGGTGACGTCCTGGAAGCTGACAATCGGCTTGACCGGATTCGATTCAGGCATGGCACAGGCCCCTTGCGGATGCAGCGATGTCAGGTCGCCGCGCCGGGAAAGGTTGTTGGAGGTCGAGAGTGGAGAAATCATTAGCGTAGCTCCAGGCGCAGTTCGAGGCGCCGTACCAGATAAGCCAAAGCGATGCTCAGGGCGAGGAAAAACAGACCGACCATGGTGATCGGCTCCAGATAACGGAAGTTTTCGGAACCAATGTTCTTGGCTTGCTGCATGATCTCGACCACGGTAATGGCCGACAGCACCGGCGTGTCCTTGAGCATGGCCACCAGGTAATTTCCCAATGGCGGCAGGATCGGCCGCAGGGCCTGGGGCAGGATGATGTTGCGGTAGGCGCTGTACGGCGCGATGTTCAGCGCCGTAACGGCCTCCCACTGCGCCCGCGGCACGGCGTCGAGGCCGCCGCGGTAAACCTCGGCGATGTAGCAGGCGTAGTGCACACCGATGCCGATCACCCCCACCTGCATGGCTGTCATGCTCACGCCGTAATTGGGCAGCACGTAGTAGAGGAAATACACCTGGATCAGCAGCGGCGTGCTGCGGATGAATTCGATCACCCCGGCGGTCGGCCACGATAACCAGAACAGGCGACTGCGTCGGCCGATGGCCAGAAACAATCCCAGCACAATGGCGATCATGAAGCCGAGCAGGGTAATGCCCACGGTGTTCAGCGATGCCCGCAGCAAATCGGGCAGGATCTGCCAGGCATATGTCCAATCGAACAGGGTCATGACAGACCTCCACGCATCCGGCCGCGAGCCAAACGTCGCTCAACGCTGCGCATGCCGAGGTTGATCGCTTGAGCCAGAACGAAGTACATCACCAGCGCCAGGCTGAAGATTTCCAGGGTCTGGAAAGTGGCCTGGTCCAGTTGCCGGGCCCGGAAGCTGAGGTCCGACAGGGTGATCAGCGAGACCAGCGAAGTATTTTTCAGCAACTCGATCAGCAGGTTGGTGCCCGGTGGAATGGCCGCCAGCAACGCCTGGGGCAAAATGATTCGCCGAAAGCGCTTGTAGCCGCTGAAGTTCAATGCGGTCGCCGCTTCGTACTGACCTTTGGCAACGGAACTGATCGCACCGCGCATCACCTCCGCGCCGTAAGCGCCGATGTGCAGGCCGAGGCCGACAATGGCGACGCTGTAGGGGCTCAGTTCGAGATTGAACGGTGGTAGCGGCAACACGAAAAACAGCCAGAACAATTGCACCAGCAGCGACGTGCCGCGGAACACTTCAATGTAGGCGACCGAGAACCAGCTCAGCGGCCGCCACGGCGACATGCGCCCCAGCGCCGCCAGAATGGCCGCGACAATCGCCAGGATCGAGCCGAAGAAGGTCACCTGGAGCGTGACCCAGGCGCCTTGTATCAAAAGCGGAAGTAATTCACCCATTGTTCACACCTGCGTGGTTCAACATCCGGAGTCAGCAGGAAAATAGGCATCGCGCCGCAGCGCCATGCCTGTTTCGGCTATTGAGCGCAGAGCTCGGCAGCCGTTTTGCTGGTCACGTTGGATTTGTCAAAGCCGAACGGGGCGACCGTCTTGAGATGCTCTTCGGAGCCCAGCCACTTTTTCAGTTCGGCGTTGACCGCATCCCGCAGGTCCTTGTCTTCCGGGCGGAAGGCGAGGGCGCCGTAACCGGTATGCGACGGGTCATCCTTGAATTCGGTGACTGCTTCGACCTTTTCACCACCCTTGGCGGCCAGGCCTTTCATGGTCAGTTGGGTGCCTACGGCGGCATCGGCGCGACCGGCGCGCACGGCTTGCAACTGCGCGGTGGTGTCGGGCACCTGGAGGATTTGTGCGTCCTTCACCCCGGAGTCCCGCGCATATTTCAGGTTGACCGTGCCGGCCATGATCGCCAGTTTCACATCCGGGTTCCTGGCGATGTCTTCATAGCTGTGCAGGTTTTTGGGGTTGCCTTTGGCGGTCAGGAGGGCGTCGGGCAACTGGTACTGCGGATCGGTGAAGATGACTTGCTTGCAGCGTTCGGGCGTGATGTACATGCCCGCGGCAATCACGTCGAAACGACTGGCGCGCAGGCCTGGGATCAACGAGCCCCACTCGGTCAGCACGCCATCGACTTGCTTGATGCCCATTTTGGCGAAGATGACTTTGGCGATTTCCGGCGATTCACCGGTGACCCGGCCATCGGTCTCGGTAAAGGCGAACGGGGTTTCGTTGGCGTAGCCGATGCGGATGCTGCTGTTTTTCGTAATGGTTTCCAGCGTCGTGGCGTGGGCGCTGGTGGCCAGGCCGAATATCGCACAAGCCACGAACAGGTGACGCAAGACATGGGGAGTGCGGGGAATGGAATTGCTCATCGATAAAATCTCCTGTTTCTTGTGGACCCGTCTTTGACGGCTCTGTGGTAGGAGGCAGTGTGACAAGAGCAAAGCGTACGAGGGCTGGTCCACCTGTTGAGCCAAAGCGTGGAGAGACAGTTCCGGTACAGATCGATTGATTGTTGTTGGCGGCGGGTTCCCCAGCCTGTGCATCGACCTTGTACCGAGCATACAAAAGCACTGTGCAGGATTGCATTGCACTAGGACAATTGCTTTGCATGGTTTCTCGCGGGATGCTGTCGGCACTGGCAAACACGTGGGTTCGGCGCCGATGGACAAGTGGAAGGCAGCATTGGAAATCGCCCGCAGCGGCGAGTCGAAATACAAGATCCTGGTCCAGGCGATTGCCGACGATATCGAGCAGGGTGTGCTGGCCAATGATCAGCGGCTGCCACCGCAACGTAATGTCGCCGATGCCATGGGCATCAGTGTGCAAACCGTCACCAATGCCTACAAGGAGCTCGAGCGCCAGGGCCTGGTCAGGTGCGAGGTCGGGCGCGGCAGTTTTGTCTCGCGGCGAATGAGCGACCGGGTCGCCACTTATATTCTCGACAGCCCTGAACGGGCGCTGGTGGATTTTTCCATCACTCGGATCATGCACACCCGAGAGCATGACCAATTCTGGCGCGAAACCTGTCGCGAACTCAGCACCGAAGAGGATCAGCCCTGGATTCACGCGTTTCGCCCGATTGCCGGTTTCGAGTCGCACCGTGAAGCGGCGATGCACTGGATCGCACGGCAGGGCCTGCGGGTCGAACGCGACGACATCCTGATCACCAACGGCGCTGCCCACGCAATCTTTCTGGCCTTGGCATCCCTTGCCGGCCCGGATGATGTGGTGCTTTGCGAAGGGCTGACCGATCACGGTGTGATCGGCAACTCCCAGGTGCTCGGGTTTACCCTCAAGGGGCTGGAGATGGACCGACATGGCATCGACCCCGAGCATTTCGAGGACATGTGCAGCAACGAGCGCATCACCGCGCTGGTCTGTACGCCAAACCTGAACAACCCGACCACCAGTCTGATGCCGGACAGTCGTCGACGGGAAATTGCCGAGATCGCCCGGCGGTTTGGCGTGCACATTATCGAAGACGATGTGTACGGCCCTCTACTGGACGAGCGCCGGGCACCGCCGATCAGCCACTATTTGCCGGAACTGTCGTTCTATTGCACCAGCATGACCAAATCGGTGCTCACCGGTCTGCGCGTCGGTTATCTGGTGATGCCAAAGCGGCTGGCGTTGCGCACCGAAAGTATCTTGCGGGTCAACAGCTGGATGGCCACGCCCATGGTCGCGGAGATTGCAACGCGCTGGATTCGCGACGGGCGCGCCGACACCCTGGTGGACCTGCAACGCCAACTCTTGTCCGGTCGGCAAGCGATGGTCAGCGAGTACCTGGGCGAGTACCTGCTCGGCCAGCATCCCTATGCGTTGAGTGCCTGGGTCGGCATTCCCCCCCATTGGGAAGTCGACAGCCTGGTGCGGGCGCTGCGACACAAGCATATTGCAGTCACTTCGCCCGACCCGTTCACGGTGCGTGGCACGCCCAGGCCCCGGGCCGTTCGGGTGTGTGTCGGTGCCGAATGCAGTGACGACGAAATGCGCGACGCGCTGATGGGCATGCGTGAAATCTTCGGTCAGTACCCGCAGATCCATGATTTTTGAGCGGGCAATCGGTGCAAAAAAGTTTGTCGACTAAATTGCCCTAGTACATTCATCGCGACAATCCAGCCCTCTTAGACTGCGCCCAATACCTCATCGGGATGCGGTCATGTCAGCGCTACAGCTCAACGATATTTACCTCGCCCGCCAGCGCATCGCAGCACTGGTCCGGTGTACGCCCATGGAACATTCGCCCAGCCTGTCCCGGCGGTTGGGCGTGCCGGTGTACCTCAAACTCGAATCCTGGCAAATCACCGGCAGCTTCAAGTTACGCGGCGCGAGCAATGCCGTGGCACAGCTCAGTGCCGAGCAAAGGGTGCGTGGCGTCGTCGCCGCGTCGACCGGCAATCATGGGCGGGCGCTCGCTTACGCCGCATCGCGCCAAGGCGTGAAGGCGACGATTTGCCTGTCGCATCTGGTGCCGGGCAACAAGGTACAGGCCATTCGCGATCTAGGCGCCGAAGTCTGCATCGTCGGCCAGTCCCAGGATGATGCCCAGCGTGAGGCCGAGCGGATTGCTTGTGAACATGGCGCGACGCTGCTGCCGCCGTTCGATCATCCGGCGATCATCGCCGGGCAGGGCACGCTGGGGCTGGAGATCCTTGAGCAGCAACCAGACGTCGCCCAGGTGCTGGTGCCGTTGTCCGGCGGCGGTCTGTTCGCCGGCGTGGCGCTGGCACTCAAAAGTGCCAATCCGCAGATCGTCACCCACGGCATCAGCATGCAGCGCGGCGCGGCCATGCACGCCAGCCTCGCGGCCGGGCGTCCGGTGGAAGTCGAAGAGCTGCCGACCTTGGCCGACTCGCTCGGTGGCGGCATCGGCCTGGACAACCGTTACACCTTTTCCATGACCCGCGATACCTGCGACCACCTGCATCTGCTCAGCGAAGCCTCCATTGCCAACGCCATCCGTCATGCCTACCGCGAAGAGCGCCTGGTGCTCGAAGGCGCGGCTGCGGTGGGGATCGGCGCGTTGCTTGAAGGCCTGATCGAGCCCCGTGGGCCGGTCGTGGTGGTGGTCAGCGGACGCAACGTCGATATCGATCAGCATCTACGCGTGCTGACAGGTGCCGATGCATGAACTCCCACAATAACGACTCAATGGAGTGCCGCGTTGATGAGTGAAATAGCCTTGTTGAGCGAAGCGGATCTGCGTGCCTGCGTGGCGCTGGATTTGCCAAGCATTGAAGCCATCGAGCAAGCCTTCGTGCTGCTGGCCACCGCTGCCGTGGCCATGCCGCCGATCCTGCGCCTGGACATTCCTGAACATAACGGCGAAGTGGACGTGAAAACCGCCTACTTGCCGGGCCTGGAACGCTTTGCGATCAAGGTCAGCCCGGGTTTTTTCGACAATCCGAAACTCGGTTTGCCCAGCCTTAACGGCATGATGATGTTGCTGTCCGCTCGCACCGGTCTGCTGGATGCCCTGCTGCTGGACAACGGTTACCTGACCGCCGTGCGTACAGCGGCGGCCGGGGCCGTGGCGGCGCGGGCGCTGTCGCGAGAGGACAGCCGCAGTGTGGCGCTGATCGGTGCCGGTGAGCAGGCCGCGTTGCAGCTGCAAGCCCTGCGCCTGGTGCGGCCGATCGACAGCGTACGTGTCTGGGCGCGGGATTCCGCCAAGGCTCAGGCCTTTAGCGTCGAGCTGGCTCGGGACAGTGGCCTGGCAGTCAAACCGTGCGCGAGCATCGATGAGGCCATGGCCGATGTCGACATCGCGATCACCTGCACGCCGAGCCGCGAGCCGTTGATTGACGTGCACCATTTGCACCCTGGCCTGCACATCACCGCCATGGGTTCGGATGCCGAGCACAAAAACGAAATTTCCCCCCATGCGCTGGCGCAAGTCGACTGCTACGTGGCCGATCGTTTGAGCCAGACGCGCATCCTCGGCGAGTTGCATCACGCCCTCGCTGCGGGCGTCGTCAGCGACGAATCGGGCTTCGCAGAGCTCGGCCAAGTGCTGGCCGGCCAACGGCCCGGTCGCACGGACGCAACGCAGATCACCTTGTGCGATCTCACGGGCACCGGCGCCCAGGACACGGCCATGGCCAACCTGGCCTTCGAGCGTGCGCGCTCGGCGGGCAAAGGTTTTCAGTTCGGCAGTTAAACCGCTTTTTTCATCCGTGCGTCATTTATCAGAGGGCATGTGCATGTCTCAGATAGTCGTCAATCTTCCGTTCCAGCGGGAGGAATACGCCCAGCGTCTGGCCAAGGTGCGAGTGGCCATGCAGGCGCAGGGCATCGAGCTGTTGCTGGTCACCGATCCGTCGAACATGGCCTGGCTGACCGGCTATGACGGTTGGTCGTTCTACGTTCATCAATGCGTGCTGCTGGCGCTCGACGGCGAGCCCGTGTGGTTCGGTCGCGGGCAGGATGCCAACGGCGCCAGGCGCACGGTGTTCATGCAGCAAGAAAATATCGTCGGTTATCCGGACATCTATGTGCAGTCCCGGGAACGTCACCCGATGGATTACCTGTCGCGGGAAGTGATCAGCGCCCGGGGTTGGGATGCGCTGACCATTGGCGTGGAGATGGACAACTATTACTTCAGCGCCGCCGCGTTCCTGTCGCTGCAGAAAAACCTGCCAAAGGCTAAATTGATCGACTCGGTCGGGTTGGTGAACTGGCAGCGGGCGATCAAGTCGCCGCAGGAAATCGCCTACATGCGCATCGCCGCGCGCATCGTTGAAAACATGCACGGTCGAATCCTCGAGCGGATCGAGCCAGGCATGCGCAAGAATGAATTGGTGGCCGAGATCTACAGCAGCGGCATCCTCGGCGCCGACGGTCATGGCGGTGATTACCCGGCCATCGTGCCTCTGTTGCCCACCGGTGCCGATGCCAGCGCGCCGCACCTGACCTGGGACGATACGCCGTTCGAAAAGGGCGCCGGTACCTTCTTTGAAATCGCCGGTTGCTATAAGCGTTACCACTGCCCGTTGTCGCGCACGATCTACCTGGGCAAGCCGCCGCAGCATTTTCTCGATGGTGAAAAAGCCGTGGTCGAAGGCATCGCCGCCGGGCTTGAAGCGGCCAAGCCAGGCAACACCACCGGCGACATCGCGGTGGCGTTCTTCAAGGTGCTGGAGAAATTCGGCATCCACAAGGACAGCCGTTGCGGCTATCCGATCGGCATCAGTTATCCACCGGATTGGGGCGAGCGCACCATGAGCCTGCGTCCCGGCGACACCAGCGTGTTGCAACCGGGCATGACGTTCCACTTCATGCCGGGCCTGTGGATGGACGACTGGGGGCTGGAGATCACTGAGAGCATTCTGATCACCGAAACCGGCGTTGAAACCTTGTGCAACGTGCCACGCCAACTGTTCGTGAAGGAATGAACCATGAGCGAATTGCCTGACAACCCGATCAGCGCCACGGTGGATTTTACCCGTGAAGGCGTGCAGCACGGTTTTCTCAAACTGCCGTATTCCCGGGACGACTCGGCCTGGGGGGCGGTGATGATTCCGCTTACGGTGATTCAACGCGGTGAGGGGCCGACTGCGTTGCTCACCGGTGGCAACCATGGCGACGAATACGAAGGGCCGGTGGCGCTGAGCAAGCTGGCCCAGGGGCTGAGCGCCGCCGAGGTCAGTGGGCGGGTGATCATCGTGCCGTTCATGAACACCCCGGCGTTTCATGCCGGGCGGCGCACGTCTCCGATCGACAAGGGCAACCTCAACCGCAGCTTTCCCGGCAAGCCGGACGGCACGGTGACCGAGAAAATCGCCGATTACTTCACGCGTACTTTGCTGCCATTGGCCGACATCGTGCTGGATATTCACTCCGGCGGTCGCACCCTGGATTTTCTGCCGTTCGCCGCTTGTCATGTGCTGCCGGACAAACAGCAGCAGGCGCAATGCGAGGCCGGAATGCGTGCCTTCAATGCGCCGTACAGCATGCGCATGCTGGAGCTCGATGCCGGGGCGATGTACGACACCGCCGCTGAGTCTCAAGGCAAAATCTTCGTCACGACGGAGTTGGGCGGCGGCGGTTCGTCGACGGCGCGCAGCGTGGCGATTGCCGAGCGTGGCGTGCGCAATCTGCTGGTGCATTCCGGGATTCTTGAGGGCGAGGTTCAGACAGCGGCCTCGATCATGCTCGACATGCCCGACGGCGATTGCTTCATCGCCAGCGAGCACGACGGCTTGCTGGAAATGTGCCGGGATCTGGGCGATAACGTGAACAAGGGCGACGTGATCGCCCGCGTCTACGACGCTACCCGCAGCGGCGTTGCTCCGGTGGAATACCGTGCGGCGCGCAGCGGTCTGCTGGCGGCGCGGCATTTTCCGGGGCTGGTGGGGTGTGGCGATACCATTGCAGTCATCGCCGATGTGTTGACCTGACCCAAACCCCCTGTGGGAGCGAGCCTGCTCGCGATAGTGCCAGCACATTCAATAGAGCCGTGACTGACATACCGCCATCGCGAGCAGGCTCGCTCCCACAGGGTTCCCCGTACATTCAGGAGATTCTCGGCCCATGCACAAACTCGATCGCTATGACCTGAAAATCCTGCGAATCCTCGCTGAAGACGGGCGTATCACCAAATCGAGCCTGGCTGAGGCGATCAATCTGTCAGTGACCCCGGCCTGGGAGCGTGTGCGCAAGCTTGAAACCCTTGGCCTGATCAAGGGCTACCGCGCGCAGATCGACTGGAGCGCAGTGTTCAAAAGCCAGCAGGTGCTGGTGGAGATCACCCTGGCCCGGCACACCGCGCAGGACATGCGGCGTTTCGAGCAGCGCATGAACGAGGCTGCCGAAGTGGTGTTCTGCTACGCCACCGGTGGTGGCGTCGATTACATGGCGATGATCCAGGCACCGGACATCGATCATTACCAGCGCTTCATCGACCAACTGCTGCTCGACGACCTGGGCATAGAACGCTATTTCACCTACATCGTCACCAAAACCATCAAGACCAGCGGCGCGTTGCCGGCCGAACTCTCTCAAGATTCCTGAGCACACTGAAAACCCCTGTGGGAGCTAGCCTGCTAGCGATGACGTCGGCACATCCAACATTGATGTGACTGAAAGGGCGCCATCGCTAGCAGGTTAGCTCCCACAATGGTTTTGCTCCAACCGAAAAATCCGCTGTTCACCCCCGCTCAATCAGAAAAAACCACCTGCCGCACCCCGTTCAAACGCCAAATTCTCAACGCCTGGCTGACCTAGCATGGTTCCACGCACACGGATTGGAGTGAACGCCATGACTTACAAACATCCACTGCTGTTCAAGGCACTTTGCTACGTTGATGGCCATTGGGTCCACAGCGACAGCGGTCACAGTATCGCCGTGCATAACCCGGCCGATCAAAAACTCATCGGCCATGTACCGATGCTCGATCAGCCGCAAATTGTCGCCGCCGTCGGTGCCGCGCACCGCGCGTTCGCCGATTGGCGCGAACAAAGCCTGGAGGCGCGCGGGGTGATTCTGCGGCGCTGGGCGGCATTGATTCTTGAGCATCAGGAAGACCTGGCGCGGATTCTCAGCCTGGAGCAGGGCAAGTCCCTGGCCGAGTCCCGCGGTGAAATCGCCTATGCGGCCAGCTTCATTCCCTGGTTCGCCGAGGAGGCGCGGCGCCTTTATGGGCAGAACATTCCCAGCCACATACCCGGCGCGCACCTGGGCACGGTCAAGGAGCCGGTCGGCGTCTGCGCGTTACTGACCCCTTGGAACTTCCCCTCGGCGATGATCACCCGTAAAGCCGCCGCCGCCCTGGCTGCCGGCTGCACTGTGGTGATCAAGCCAGCCCATGAAACGCCGTACTCGGCGTTCGCTTTGGCGCAACTCGCCGAGGAAGCGGGTTTCCCGGCCGGCGTATTCAATGTGGTGCTGGGCGAGCCGCAAATGGCCATGCAAACCCTGGTGCAGGACAGTCGCGTGCGCTCGGTGAGTTTCACCGGCTCGACTCGCGTGGGTAAGTTGGTGCTGCAAGCGGCGGCCGCGGATGTGAAGAAGGTCTCGCTGGAACTGGGCGGCAACGCACCGTTCATTGTCTGTGCGGATGCCGATCTCGGGCTGGCGGTAAAAGTCGCGGTTGCCGCCAAGTTTCAGACCTCCGGCCAGGATTGCTGCGCGGCCAACCGCATCATGGTCGACCGCTCGATCTACCCGGAATTTCTCAAGGGATTTGCCGCGGCGGTGCGGGAGCTGCGGGTCGGCCCGGCAATGCTGGGCGATCGGGAGCAGAACGTCGATATTGGCCCGTTGATGCATCAGGCGGCATTCGATATTACCGCCGAGCGCGTGGCCGATGCCTTGCAACAAGGGGCGCAACGACTGGTGGGGGGCGAAGCCCATGCGCTCGGCGGCCTGTTCTATCAGCCGACGGTGCTGGCCGACGTCACGCCGCAAATGCGCATCTACCGCGAAGAGAACTTCGCACCGATTGCCGGGGTGATGCCGTTCGACAGCCTCGATCATGCCGTCGAGATGGCCAACGACACCGAATACGGTCTGGCCGCCTACATTTGTTCCAATCGCCTGGACCTGATCTACCCACTGATTCGTCGTCTCGACCACGCGATGGTCGCGGTCAACGGCGTCAAGTTCACCGGCCATCCGATCCCGTTCGGTGGCATGAAAGCCTCGGGGCTGGGCCGTGAAGGCGGCACCGAGGGCTTCGAAGCCTTTGTCGAAACCAAATACTTCTGCCTGCACCATCAAGGCCAGTTCTGAGGAGATCTACCATGAGCCAAGAATTCGACACCCTGTTCGAGCAAGACCGTGCGCATTTCATGCACCCTTCGACCCACGCCCATGATCACGCCAGCGGGGCACTCAAGGGGCGCATCATCAAGGGCGCATCGGGCATCCGCATTCGCGACCACGAAGGCCGCGAACTCATCGACGCCTTCGCCGGCCTGTACTGCGTGAACATCGGCTATGGTCGCACCGAAGTCGCCGATGCCATCTACAAGCAGGCCAAGGAACTGGCCTATTACCACACCTACATGGGGCATTCGACCGAAGCGATCATCGAACTGTCGAGCCGCATTATCGACTGGGCGCCGGAAGGCATGAAGAAGGTCTACTACGGCCTCTCCGGTTCCGACGCCAACGAAACCCAGATCAAACTGGTGCGCTACTACAACAACGTGCTGGGGCGCCCGCAGAAGAAGAAAATCATCTCCCGCGATCGCGGTTATCACGGCTCGGGCATCATGACCGGCAGCCTGACCGGCCTGCCGAGCTTCCATCAGCATTTCGATCTGCCGGCCGAAGGCATCAAGCACACCGTGTGCCCCCACTGGTACCGCAAGGCGCCGGCCGGCATGGATGAAACCGCATTCGTGCGCTATTGCGCCGACGAACTGGAGAAAATGATCCTCGCCGAAGGCCCCGACACCGTGGCGGCGTTTATCGGCGAGCCGTTGATGGGCACGGGCGGCATCATCGTGCCGCCGGCGGGTTACTGGACTGCGATTCAAGCCGTGCTGAACAAATACGATGTGTTGCTGATCGCCGACGAAGTGGTCTGCGCCTTTGGTCGCCTCGGCTCGAAGATGGGCAGTCAACGATACGGCATGCGCCCGGACCTGATTACCACCGCCAAAGGCCTGACCAGTGCCTATGCACCATTGTCGGCAGTGATCGTCGGCGAAAAAGTCTGGGATGTCATCGAAAAGGCCTCCGAATCCCAAGGTGCCATGGGCCATGGCTGGACCTATTCCGGACACCCGATCTGTGCCGCGGCGGCGCTGGCCAACCTCGATATTCTGGAACGGGAAAACCTCACGGCCAATGCCGAGAAGGTCGGCGGCTATCTCAACCGTCGGTTGCGCGAAAGCCTGGAAGGGCACCCGCTGGTGGGCGAAGTGCGCGGCGACGGCATGCTCGCAGCGGTTGAGTTCATGGCTGATCGCGAACAACGCACACCGTTCGATGCAGCACTGAAAGTCGGCCCGAAAGTCTCGGCGGCTTGCCTTGAACGCGGCATGATTGCCCGAGCGATGCCCCATGGCGACATTCTTGGCTTCGCGCCGCCGCTGGTTCTCACCGAAGCAGAGGCGGACCTGATTGTTGGCATTACCAAGGACGCGATCGATCAGGTGGCCAGTGAGGTTTTGGGCTGATCATCTTGTGTTGCCTGTCCCGGCCCCATCGCGAGCAGGCTCGCTCCCACATTTGAAATGCACTCCCCTGTAGGAGCGAGCCCTGCTCGCGATGAGGACCTGACAGGCACCAGAAATACTGGATCAGAAATAAAAAAGCCCCCGGACAACCACTTGTCCGGGGGCTTTTTGCAATGCGCGAAAGCTGCTTACTTCTTCAGGCCATAATGCTCATCGAGCATGCCCGGCGAGTTCGGGGCTTTTGGTGCGTAGTCGCGTGGCGGCTCCTGATCGCGCGGTGGCGTCAGGCGTTCACGGGGTGCCTGCGCCGCGTCGGCGTGCAGGGACGCCAGCAGGCGTTGGCGAGTCTGTTCGTCCAGGGCCAGTCGGTTGGCGCCCTCGGCGAGATGGTCTTGCACTTCCTGATAGCTCTGAGTCAGTTTCTTGACCAGTGTCGCGGTGCTGTTGAAGTGGGTCACCACCTCGTTCTGATAACTGTCGAAACGTTCCTGAATATCGTCCAGCTGACGCTGCGTGCGGCTGGGCGCGGCGTTCGGCGCAACGCGAGCGATCAGGAACCCAATGGCGACACCCACAACCAGGGCAAGAGTCGGTAACAACCAAACTAAGAGCGAGTGTTCCACGAGTCCTTCCTCTATAAACGGCTTTGCTTTACGTTAACGGCTCGAACCTGCGCTGTATACCGCGATTCACTCGCAATGGACAGCCACAGACAATTTGCTAGACGAGCCGACCTGATCCGAGGTCACGGAGTTCCTTCCTTGCTGATGCGTGAAACCCCTGTAGTGATTGATGGCCCGGTGGGTCGACTGGAAGCACTGTACCTGGACAACGAGCAACCGCGTGGCCTGGCGCTCATCTGCCATCCGAACCCGGTGCAGGGCGGCACCATGCTCAACAAAGTGGTCTCGACCCTGCAGCGCACTGCGCGTGATGCCGGTTTGATCACCCTGCGCTTCAACTATCGTGGCGTCGGCGCCAGCGAAGGTACACATGATATGGGCACAGGCGAAGTCGATGATGCCCAGGCGGTCGCCGAATGGTTCCGGGCCAGACACCCGCAATTGCCGCTGACTCTTTTCGGTTTCTCCTTCGGTGGATTTGTTGCAGCAAGTCTCGGCGGGCGTCTGGAAGCGCAGGGCGAGCCGCTCAAGCACCTGTTCATGGTTGCGCCGGCGGTCATGCGCCTGGGCGCTCAGGATCAGCTGCCGCAACAGGGCGAACTGACCCTGATCCAGCCGGAAACCGACGAAGTGATCGATCCGCAGCTTGTTTACGAATGGTCCGACAAGCTCGAACGCCCCCATGAGCTGCTGAAAGTGGCAGAATGCGGACACTTTTTTCATGGCAAGCTGACCGATCTCAAGGATCTGATCCTGCCGCGTCTCTCGAATTGATTGCAGTCTGACAAGCGATTACCCATGACGACTCGTACCCGTATCCTCACCGGCATCACCACCACCGGCACGCCGCACCTGGGCAACTACGCTGGCGCTATTCGCCCGGCGATCGTCGCCAGCCGTGACAGTAATGCCGATTCGTTCTACTTCCTGGCCGACTACCACGCCCTGATCAAGTGCGATGACCCGCTGCGCATCCAGCGCTCGCGTCTGGAAATCGCCGCGACCTGGCTGGCCGGTGGCCTGGATGTCGAGCGCGTGACCTTCTACCGCCAGTCCGACATCCCGGAAATCCCCGAGCTGACCTGGTTGCTGACCTGCGTTGCCGCCAAGGGTCTGCTCAACCGCGCCCACGCCTACAAGGCTTCGGTGGACAAGAACGTCGAGACCGGTGAAGACCCGGACGCCGGCATCACCATGGGCCTGTACAGCTACCCGGTGCTGATGGCCGCGGACATCCTGATGTTCAACGCGCACAAGGTGCCGGTCGGTCGTGACCAGATCCAGCACGTGGAAATGGCGCGGGACATCGGCCAGCGCTTCAATCATCTGTTTGGCCAGGGCAAAGAGTTCTTCACCATGCCCGAGGCGTTGATCGAAGAGAGCGTCGCCACGTTGCCGGGCCTGGATGGCCGCAAGATGTCGAAGAGCTACGACAACACCATCCCGCTGTTCAGCAGCGCCAAAGAGATGAAGGACGCGATTTCGCGGATCGTCACCGACTCCCGCGCGCCGGGCGAAGCCAAGGATCCGGACAACTCGCACCTGTTCACCCTGTTCCAGGCGTTCGCCACCCCGGCGCAGGCCGACGAGTTCCGCAGCGAACTGTTGCAGGGCCTGGGTTGGGGCGAGGCGAAGAATCGCCTGTTCCAGCTGCTGGACAGCGAACTGGGCGAATCCCGCGAGCGTTATAACCAGCTGATCGAGCGTCCGGCGGATCTGGAAGACATCCTGCAACACGGCGCGAAAAAGGCCCGTTCGGTAGCGACACCCTTCCTCAACGAACTGCGTGAAGCGGTGGGCCTGCGCTCCTTCGTTGCCCAGGCTCAAGTGGCGGCGACCACCAGGAAGAAAGCCGTGAAGGCTGCACGTTTTGTCAGTTTCCGTGAAGACGACGGCAGTTTCCGCTTCCGTCTGCTGGCGGCCGATGGCGAACAACTGCTGCTGTCGCGCAACTTCGCCGACGGTAAAACCGCGGGGCAAGTGACCAAGCAGCTGCAAGCGGGCCAGGATCTGGACGTGCGCAGTGAAGAACTGGGCTTCAGCGTCTGGCTGGAAGGCCAGTGCGTTGCCGACAGCCCGGCCTTCGCCGACAGCGCCGCACGCGACGCGGCTATCGAAGCCTTGCGTATCGCCCTGACGCCTGTTCAGGAATAAACAACGGTTCGGCCCGACCAAGGGCCGATTGCCATTCCTCGGGGCCGTCGCTACAGTGTCGGCCCGTTTTTGTTGCCTTGCTAACGAATTATGACGCCCCTAGAACGATATCAAGCTGATCTGAAACGCCCGGAATTCTTCCATGACGCCGCACAGGAAACTGCCGTGCGTCATTTGCAGCGCCTGTACGACGACCTGGTCGCGGCCGAGCAAAACAAGCCGGGCCTGCTGGGCAAGTTGTTTGGCAAGAAGGATCAGACCCCGGTCAAGGGCCTGTATTTCTGGGGTGGCGTAGGTCGCGGCAAGACTTACCTGGTGGACACCTTCTTCGAAGCGCTGCCCTTCAAGGAAAAGACCCGTACGCACTTCCACCGCTTCATGAAGCGCGTGCACGAAGAGATGAAAACCCTGGGCGGCGAGAAAAACCCGCTGACCATCATCGCCAAGCGCTTCGCCACCGAAGCCCGGGTCATCTGCTTCGATGAATTCTTCGTTTCCGACATCACCGACGCCATGATCCTTGGCACCCTGATGGAAGAGCTGTTCAAGAACGGCGTGACCCTGGTCGCAACGTCGAACATCGTGCCGGACGGCCTGTACAAGGACGGTCTGCAACGCGCGCGCTTCCTGCCGGCCATTGCGCTGATCAAGCAGAACACCGAAATCGTCAACGTCGACAGCGGCGTCGACTATCGTCTGCGTCACCTCGAGCAAGCCGAGCTGTTCCACTATCCGCTCGACGAAGCCGCCAACGAAAGCCTGCGCAAGAGCTTCCGTGCGCTGACGCCGGAATGCACGGCAGCGGTCGAAAATGACGTGCTGATGATCGAAAACCGTGAAATCCGTGCCCTGCGCACCTGCGATGACGTGGCCTGGTTCAACTTCCGTGAACTGTGCGACGGCCCGCGCAGCCAGAACGACTACATCGAACTGGGCAAGATCTTCCACGCCGTATTGCTCAGCGATGTCGAGCAGATGAGCGTCACCACCGACGACATCGCCCGACGCTTCATCAACATGGTCGACGAGTTCTACGACCGTAACGTGAAGCTGATCATTTCCGCCGAAGTCGAGCTTAAAGACCTGTACACAGGTGGCCGCCTGAACTTCGAGTTCCAGCGTACCCTGAGTCGCCTACTGGAAATGCAATCCCACGAATTCCTGGCCCGGGCGCACAAACCGTAGGGCGGTTCGGAAAATGAAAGAGGCCTGCAAATGCAGGCCTTTTTTATGCGTTATAGGTTCACCAGGATCCCTGTGGGAGCGAGCTTGCTCGCGAAGGCGGTGGGTCAGTCACATTGATGCTGGATGTGCCGACGTCATCGCGAGCAGGCTCACTCCCACATGGGGTTTGTTTGAGGCTTGAGGTCTACGCTGCCTGCTGAAACTGCTGCCGATACTGATTCGGCGACAACTCCGTGTGCTGGCGGAACAGCCGGGCGAAGAAGCTCGCATCGTCATAGCCGACTTCATAGCTGATGGTCTTGATGCTCTTGCGGCTGCCGGACAGCAGGCCCTTGGCGGTTTCGATGCGCAGGCGTTGCAGGTAATGCAGGGGTTTGTCGCCGGTGGCGGTCTGGAAGCGGCGCATGAAGTTGCGGATGCTCATGCCGTGTTCGCGGGCGACGTCTTCGAAGCGGAACTTGTCGGCGAAGTGTTCTTCGAGCCAGTGCTGGATCTGCAGGATGATCACGTCCTGGTGCAGTTTCTGCCCACCAAAACCAATCCGTCCTGGCGAATAACTTCGCTGCACCTCATAGAGGATGTCTCGGGCTACGGCCTGGGACACGTTGGCGCCGCAGAAGCGCTCGATCAGGTAAATGTACAGGTCACAGGCCGAGGTGGTGCCGCCGGCGCAGTACAGGTTGTCGGCGTCGGTCAGGTGCTTGTCCTGATTGAGCTGGACTTGGGGGAAACGTTCGGCGAAGGCATTGAAGAAGCGCCAGTAGGTGGTCGCTTCCTTGCCATTGAGCAGCCCGGCTTCGGCCAGCCAGAAAACACCGGTGGCCTCGCCGCACAGTACGGCACCGCGTGCATGTTGCTGGCGCAGCCAGGGCAGGACTTGCGGGTAACGCTTGCAGAGGCTGTCGAAATCGTCCCAGAACGCGGGAAGAATGATGATGTCGGCGTTTTCCAGCCCGCCATCTACCGGAATCATCACATCACTGAAGGTGTTGACCGGTTTGCCATCGGGGCTGACCAGACGGGTTTCGAACGCCGGTGTCAGGCCCTGGCCCAGCTGTTTGCCGTAGCGCAGGCTGGCGAGGTGGAAGAAATCCTTGGCTTGCATGAGGGTGGAAGCGAAAACCCGGTCGATGGCCAGGATGCTGACGCGCCGCAGGGGCGTGGAGGCTTGGTTAGACATAATTCAACTTTATTTTTATAGGGGGAAGTGGTCACCAGACGGCTGGATCGTCTTATTTTTTGTCGGATGTGTCCAGTGTCCTGTATCGGAAGCGAGGCATAGTCTCTGAAGGTCAACTCCTTCTAAAAACAAAGAAAAGGTGCCGCATGATCCCCAGAACCCTGTTCAGTTCCGAGCACGAGCTATTCCGCGACAGCGTGCGAACGTTCCTCGAAAAGGAGGCGGTGCCGTTCCATGGGCAGTGGGAAAAACAAGGCTATATCGACCGCAAACTGTGGAACAAGGCAGGGGAGGCGGGGATGCTTTGCTCGCACTTGCCGGAAGAGTACGGCGGTCTGGGGGCGGACTTTCTCTACAGTGCGGTGGTGATCGAAGAAGTGGGGCGACTGGGTCTGACCGGCATCGGTTTTTCCCTGCACTCGGATATCGTGGCGCCGTACATCCTGCATTACGGCAGTGAAGCGCTGAAACAAAAGTACCTGCCGAAACTGGTGTCCGGCGAGATGGTTACCGCGATCGCCATGACCGAACCGGGTGCCGGTTCCGATCTGCAAGGGGTGAAAACCACGGCGGTGCTCGACGGCGATGAGTATGTGATCAACGGCTCCAAGACCTTTATCACTAACGGCTACCTGGCCGACCTGGTAATCGTCGTCGCCAAGACCGATCCGAAGGCTGGCGCGAAGGGCACCAGTCTGTTTCTGGTGGAAGCCGATACGCCGGGCTTCGACAAGGGCAAGCGCCTGGAGAAGGTCGGGATGAAAGCCCAGGACACCTCGGAGCTGTTCTTTCAGGACGTGCGTGTGCCCAAGGAAAACCTGTTGGGCCAGGCCGGGATGGGCTTTGCCTACCTGATGCAGGAGTTGCCTCAGGAGCGCCTCACGGTGGCCATTGGCGGGCTGGCTTCAGCGCAAGCGGCGCTGCAATGGACGCTGGACTACACCCGCGAGCGCAAGGCGTTCGGCAAGTCGATCGCGGATTTCCAGAATACCCGGTTCAAGCTGGCGGAGATGGCCACGGAAATCCAGATCGGCCGTGTCTTCGTCGACCGCTGTCTGGAACTGCACCTGCAAGGCAAGCTCGACGTGCCGACGGCGGCGATGGCCAAGTACTGGGGCACCGATCTGCAATGCAAGGTGCTCGACGAGTGTGTGCAGTTGCACGGTGGCTATGGGTTCATGTGGGAGTACCCGATCGCACGGGCATGGGCAGATGCGCGGGTGCAGCGGATCTATGCCGGGACCAATGAAATCATGAAGGAGATTATTGCGCGGTCGCTTTGATTTGCGGCGACTGATCGTCCGTCATCGCGAGCAGGCTCGCTCCTACAGGGATTGCGCTGTACCTGTGGGAGCGAGCTTGCTCGCGACTGGGTCTATGAATCAATCAAGGCGCCGGATTCGGATGATCCTTGTGAATCGCCTCGATCCCTTCCAGTACTTCCTCCGACAGCTTCAAGTCAAAACTGGCGATGTTGCTCTCCAGTTGCTCCATCGTCGTCGCGCCAATGATGTTGCTGGTCACGAAAGGCTGCTGCGTCACGAACGCCAGGGCCATTTGTGCCGGGTCCAGGCCGTGCTCGCGAGCCAGGGCCACGTAACGGCTGCAGGCAGCTTCCGACTGCGGGTTGAAATAGCGGCTGAAACGGCTGTAGAGGCTCAGGCGACCTTTTGGCGGGCGGGCGCCACCTTCGTACTTGCCTGACAGGAAACCGAACGCCAGCGGCGAATAGGCGAGCAGGCCGCATTGCTCGCGGATGGCGATTTCCGCCAGGCCGACTTCGAAGCTGCGGTTGAGCAGGTTATACGGGTTCTGGATCGACACGGCGCGCGGCCAGCCTCGGGCTTCGGCCAGGGCCAGGAAGCGCATGGTGCCCCACGGCGTTTCGTTGGACAGACCGATGTGGCGGATTTTGCCGGCGCGGACCTGCTCGTCCAGTGCTTCGAGGGTGTCTTCGAGCGGGGTCAGGTTGGCTTCGATCTTGTGCTTGTAGCCCAGCTGTCCGAAAAAGTTGGTGCTGCGCTCCGGCCAGTGCAATTGATACAGGTCGATGTAATCGGTCTGCAGGCGCTGGAGGCTGGCATCCACCGCCTCGGTGATGTGCTGGCGGTTGTGGCGCAGGTTTCTATCGCGGATGTAGTCGATGGTGTTACCGGGGCCGGCGATCTTGCTGGCCAGGATCCAGTCGGCGCGGTCGCCGCGGCTTTTAAAGTAATTGCCGATGTAGCGTTCGGTGGTGGCGTAGGTTTCGGCCTTGGGCGGCACCGGGTACATTTCGGCGGTGTCGATGAAATTGATCCCGGCACGCTTGGCCCGCTCAATCTGGGCGAAGGCGTCTGCCTCGCTGTTTTGCTCGCCCCAGGTCATGGTTCCGAGGCAGAGGGCACTCACGTTCAGATTGGTCCGGCCTAGCTGGCGATAGTCCATCGGGTGCTCCTTGGGCAAAACAATCATAAAAGCAGGTTGAATTATTTTTCGCAATCTGCATAATTGCGCACCTCTTTCTGCAGTGGAAGTGATGCGCCGCCGCCGAAGAATCTTGCCGTTGAACGGACGCGCCGACCCGAGCCCCCGAAAGCGTCTGTATCCGGCTGCCTTTGACTTGTCAAAGTACGCACTATTCAGTAAGATCCGCCGTCTAATTTACAGGGCGGCCCCTGAGGCTATAAAGAATGAAAACTTTTACTGCTAAACCAGAAACAGTAAAGCGCGACTGGTTTGTCGTCGACGCTGCTGGTCAGACCCTGGGTCGTCTGGCCACCGAAATCGCGAGCCGTCTGCGTGGCAAGCACAAGCCTGAGTACACTCCTCACGTTGACACCGGCGACTACATCGTCGTAATCAACGCTGAGCAGATCCGTGTTACCGGTGCTAAAACCACTGACAAAATGTACTACTCCCACTCCGGTTTCCCGGGCGGCATCAAGTCGATCAACTTTGAAAAGCTGATCGCCAAGGCCCCTGAGCGCGTGATCGAGACCGCGGTTAAAGGCATGCTGCCTAAAAACCCACTGGGTCGCGACATGTACCGTAAGCTGAAAGTCTATGCGGGCGCTGCACACCCACATACTGCTCAGCAGCCCCAAGAACTGAAGTTTTAACGGAATAGTACATTATGTCGGCGACTCAAAATTACGGCACTGGCCGTCGCAAGACCGCAACCGCACGCGTTTTCCTGCGTCCGGGTACTGGTAACATCTCCATCAACAACCGTTCGCTGGATAACTTCTTCGGCCGCGAAACTGCCCGCATGGTAGTTCGTCAGCCGCTGGAGCTGACTGAGACTGTCGAGAAGTTCGACATCTACGTCACCGTGATCGGCGGTGGTGTGAGTGGTCAGGCTGGCGCAATCCGCCACGGCATCACTCGTGCTCTGATGGACTACGACGAGACTCTGCGCAGCGCCCTGCGTAAAGCCGGCTTCGTAACCCGCGATGCTCGTGAAGTTGAACGTAAGAAAGTCGGTCTGCGTAAAGCGCGTAAGCGTCCGCAGTACTCGAAGCGTTAATTCGCTTTCACGTTCAAAAAAGAACGCCCAGTTTCCTCGCGGAGCTGGGCGTTTTTTTATGTCTGCGATTTATCAAAGAATTGCGCTGTGACAACTTGCCACATCCGCAGACGCCCTATACTACAAGGCTTGGGGGTGATGGGCTCCGGTAATTACCTTGTCAGAATTGGGGCTTTTCATTACCATTCGGCAAAATTTTTATAAGTACATAGTTTTACTTAGTAGACGCCTGATTTAACAGGCCACAAAGCTGATGGGAGAGGACTGAATGAGCAATGACGGCGTGAATGCAGGCCGGCGTCGCTTCTTGGTAGCAGCCACATCCGTGGTGGGTGCTGCAGGAGCGGTGGGGGCTGCGGTCCCGTTCGTGGGGTCATGGTTTCCCAGTGCCAAGGCGAAAGCCGCAGGTGCACCGGTGAAAGTGAATGTCAGCAAGATCGAGCCAGGCCAGCAGATGATTGCTGAGTGGCGCGGCCAGCCGGTGTTCATCGTCCGCCGTACACCGGAAATCCTGGGGAATCTGAAGAAGATCGAAGGCCAGCTCGCTGACCCGACCTCCAAGAACTCGACACAACCGACTTATGTTGATCCGGAAACCCGTTCGATCAAACCCGAGGTCCTGCTGCTGATCGGTATCTGCACGCACCTGGGTTGCTCGCCGACCTTCCGTCCCGAAGTGGCACCCGCGGATCTGGGTAAAGACTGGGTAGGCGGCTATTTCTGTCCTTGCCACGGTTCTCACTACGATCTGGCTGGTCGCGTCTACAAGTCGCAGCCTGCGCCTTTGAACCTGCCAGTTCCCCCGCATTCCTATGAGACCGATGAAATTATTATCATTGGCGTCGATACGGAGAAAGCGTGATGAGCAAGTTCATGGATTGGGTTGATGCACGCTTTCCCGCCACCAAGATGTGGGAAGACCATCTCAGCAAGTATTACGCTCCGAAGAACTTCAACTTCTTCTACTTCTTTGGTTCCCTGGCATTGCTCGTTCTGGTCAACCAGATCGTTACCGGTGTCTGGCTGACCATGAGCTACAACCCGTCGGCGGAAGAGGCGTTCGCTTCCGTCGAATACATCATGCGTGACGTCGAGTACGGCTCGATCCTGCGTCTGCTGCACTCTACCGGCGCCTCGGCGTTCTTCATCGTGGTCTATCTGCACATGTTCCGTGGCTTGCTCTACGGTTCGTACCAGAAGCCGCGTGAGCTGGTGTGGGTCTTCGGCATGCTGATCTATCTGGCGCTGATGGCTGAAGCCTTCATGGGTTACCTGCTGCCGTGGGGTCAGATGTCCTACTGGGGTGCCCAGGTGATCATCTCGCTGTTCGGTGCGATCCCGGTCATCGGCAACGACCTGACCCAGTGGATTCGTGGTGACTACCTGATTTCCGGTATTACCCTGAACCGCTTCTTCGCCCTGCACGTGGTTGCTCTGCCGATCGTTATTCTGGGTCTGGTGGTGCTGCACATCCTGGCGTTGCACGAAGTCGGTTCGAACAACCCGGACGGCGTGGACATCAAGAAGCACAAGGACGAAAACGGCATACCGCTGGACGGCATTGCCTTCCACCCGTACTACACCGTGAAAGATATCGTCGGCGTGGTGGTGTTCCTGTTCATCTTCTGCTCGATCGTGTTCTTCTTCCCGGAAATGGGCGGCTACTTCCTCGAGAAGCCGAACTTTGAAGTGGCGAACGCCTTCAAGACCCCAGAGCACATCGCTCCGGTCTGGTACTTCACCCCGTTCTACGCCATCTTGCGTGCGATTCCGGACAAGCTCCTGGGCGTGATCGCCATGGGCGCGGCCATCGCTGTGCTGTTTGTCCTACCGTGGCTCGACCGCAGTCCGGTCAAGTCGATGCGCTACAAAGGCTGGCTGAGCAAGATCTGGCTCTGGGTGTTCTGCGTCTCGTTCGTGATCCTGGGTGTGTTGGGTGTTCTGGCTCCGACTCCAGGCCGTACGCTGTTGTCGCAGGTATGTACCTTCCTGTACTTCGCCTACTTCATTCTGATGCCGTTCTACACCAGGCTCGAGAAGACCAAACCGGTTCCGGAAAGGGTGACTGGCTGATGAAAAAACTATTTGCTGTATTGATGCTTGCTGCGCTGCCGGTGTTTGCTTTCGCAGCTGAACACGGTGGCCCCGAGCTGGAAAAAGTCGACATCGACGTTTCCGATAAAGCAGCCATGCAGGACGGCGCGCGTACGTTCGCCAACTACTGCATGGGTTGCCACAGTGCCAAGTTCCAACGCTATGAACGTGTTGCCGACGACCTGGGCATTCCCCATGAGTTGATGCTCGAGAAGCTGGTATTCACGGGTGCCAAGATCGGCGACCACATGAGCATCGGCATGCAGCCGGCGGACGCCAAGGCCTGGTTTGGCGCAGCGCCGCCGGACCTGACCCTGGTTGCTCGTGTTCGCGGCACCGACTGGCTCTACGGTTACCTGAGGTCGTTCTACGAAGATCCTGCGCGCCCATGGGGCGTGAACAACAAGGTCTTCCCGAACGTGGGCATGCCTAACGTCCTGGCCGGCCTGCAAGGTCGCCAGGTGGTTGGCTGCAAACAGGTTCAGATCGTCGAAGGCGGCAAGAAGCAATTTGATCCGTTGACCGGCACGCCATTGACTCATGAAGCGTGCGATCAACTGACCATCGTGCCGAAAAGCGGTGCCCTGACTGCAGAGCAGTTCGATGAGAAGGTCAAGAATCTGGTAACCTTCCTGGCTTACTCGGCTAACCCGGTTAAGCTGCAACATCAGCGCATCGGTACATACGTATTGTTGTACCTGGCGTTCTTCTTCGTATTCGCTTACCTGCTCAAGCGCGAATACTGGAAAGACGTGCACTGATAAAGCTTCAAGCTATTGCTGTTAATCGCGCGCGCCCAAGGGCGCCTCTGAATATGTAGCGAAACTGGTGATCCAGTCGTTACGGGAGGCGCCCTCTGGGCGCGCTCGTTTTTGAGCTTTCGATAATTTCTACAAGCGAGGAGGATCGCCATGGGCGTGACCAATCGGTTGGCCTGTTACTCCGACCCCGCCGACCACTATTCCCACCGAGTGCGCATCGTACTGGCAGAGAAGGGTGTCAGCGCCGAGATCATTTACGTGGAGGCTGGTCGCCAGCCGCCTAAACTGATTGAAGTGAACCCTTACGGCAGTCTGCCCACGCTGGTCGATCGCGACCTGGCGTTGTGGGAGTCGACAGTGGTGATGGAATATCTGGATGAGCGTTACCCGCACCCGCCGCTACTGCCGGTTTATCCCGTGGCGCGTGCCAACAGTCGTCTGCTGATTCACCGCATTCAGCGCGACTGGTGTGGTCTGGTGGACCTGATTCTGGATTCGCGGACCAAGGAAGCGGCCCGTGCCGTGGCTCGAAAAGAGTTGCGCGAAAGCCTGACGGGTGTGTCGCCGCTGTTTGCCGACAAACCGTTTTTCCTCAGTGAGGAACAAAGTCTGGTGGATTGCTGCCTATTGCCAATACTCTGGCGATTGCCGATTCTGGGTATAGAACTGCCGCGGCCGGCCAAGCCGCTGCTTGATTATATGGAGCGTCAGTTTGCGCGTGAGGCTTTCCAGGCGAGTCTGTCTGGTGTCGAACGCGACATGCGCTAAGGCTTAAGGAGCCGCTATGAACTCCAGTCGACCTTATCTGGTCCGCGCGCTCTATGAGTGGATTGTGGACAACGATTGCACCCCGCACATGCTGGTCAATTCCGAGTATCCGTCGGTGCAGGTGCCTCAAGGGTTTGCCAGTGACGGACAGATCGTCCTGAACGTATCGCCACAAGCCGTGCGTCACTTGCACATGGATAACGAGGCGGTCAGTTTCGAGGGGCGCTTTGGTGGCGTGCCGCACACCTTGTACGTGCCCATTGCTTCGATCCTGGGTATCTACGCCCGGGAGAATGGCCAGGGCATGGTGTTCGATCTGGAGTCGCCCATGGGCGAGGACGACGAGATCGAACCGGATGACGATCTTCCGCCACCCGACAGTGAGCCACCGCGTCCAAGCGGTCGCCCCAGTCTGAAGGTGGTGAAATAAAAAAGGGTGATCCGCAAGGATCACCCTTTTTTTTCATCACCTTCAAACGATGTAGGAGCGAGCCTGCTCGCGATGGGCGTGAACGATGACGCGGGTTGTCTGAATGAGCGCATTCACCGGACGTTTTTCGCGAGCAGGCTCGCTCCTACAGGATGGGGTTCAGTCGATGTACTCGAACAGCTTCACAATCTTCTGTACGCCGGAAACGCCCTGTACCAGGTTGGTCGCCTGCGCTGCTTCCTGCTTGGTCAGCAGGCCCAGCAAGTAGACGATGCCGTTTTCAGTGACAACCTTGATGCGCGAACCAGGGATGTTCGCATCGGCGAGCATCTGGGCCTTGATCTTGGTGGTCAGCCAAGTGTCGTTCTGGCGTGCCAGCAACGAGGAGGGTGGCAGGATTTGCAGTTCGTTGTGCACCTGTTTCACGCGCTGGACAGCGGCGGCGGCCTGTTCGGCCTTGGCCTTGAGGTCTGCGCGTGGCGTTTGCCCGGCGAGCAGCACGACACCGTTGAAGCTGGTGACGACGATGTGCGAATCCTTGTCCAGGGCCGGGTCGGCCTTGGCGATGTTCACACCGACCTTGGTGTCGATCAGGGAGTCGTCGATCTTGCTGCCCAGTGTGCGAGTGCCGCGGTCATCTTCAATCGGTGCTTCACGGCTGGCAGTCACCACCGAGGTGCAGCCGCTGATGCCGAGGCACAGGGTCAAGGCCAGTAGGCCAAGGCGATTAGGGGTCATTCTTCACTCCCGAACAATTGGCTGTCGATCAAGTCGCAAAGGCAGTGGATCGCCAGCAGGTGGACTTCCTGAATACGAGCGGTGACGTTGGCCGGTACGCGAATCTCGACGTCCTCGGGCAATAGCAGCGACGCCATGCCGCCGCCATCACGCCCCGTCAATGCTACGACAATCATTTCGCGATCATGTGCGGCCTGGATCGCTTGAATTATGTTGGCCGAGTTGCCGCTGGTGGAGATAGCCAGCAACACATCGCCCGGTTGGCCGAGTGCACGGATCTGTTTGGAGAAGATTTCGTTGTAGCTGTAGTCGTTGGCGATCGAGGTGATCGTCGAGCTGTCGGTCGTCAGGGCGATGGCCGGCAGGCTCGGACGCTCGCGCTCGAAGCGATTGAGCAGTTCAGACGAGAAATGCTGGGCGTCGCCGGCAGAGCCACCGTTGCCGCAGGAAAGCATTTTGCCTTCGTTGAGCAGGGCATTGACCATGACCTGGCTGGCTTGCTCGATGTGCGGTGCAAGTACTTCCATCGCCTGTTGCTTGGTGTCGATACTGGCCTGAAAAAGCTGGCGAATTCGCGATTGCATGTCCATCTGTGTGACCTTAAGTAGCGCGGCTGTTCGGCACGTGAATGTGCAGCCCGCAAAGCAAAGAGCAAAAGTGTTGAGTGATAGTGTCCGGTTCGCAATGCCGGCAATCAGCCGTCGAAGGCATTCTGTAGCCAGTTCAATTGATCGAGGTTGCTGTCGATGGCAATCACGTCGAAGCGGCAAGGGGAATTGGCCCAGCGCGGCTCGCGCTGAAGAAAATATTGCGCGGCGAAAATCAGTTTTTGCCGTTTGCGCTCATCGATGCTATCGAGCGCGCCACCCCATTGAGTGTTTTTTCTGTAGCGGACTTCAACGAATACTACTGTATCGCCATCTAACATGACCAGATCAAGCTCGCCGCGTTTACACAACCAGTTCTGCGCCAGCAGGCGCAGACCCTGTTGTTGAAGATGCTCGAGCGCATGGCGCTCGGCATCCTTGCCGCTTTGCTGGCGTGACCTGTCGGGCATCAGCGAGCGGTGTCCGGCAGGCGCTGAACCTGGCCATTGGCGAACTCGGCCCATGGCAACTGGCGCACGACCCGCTGGCTCTGAGACATGCCAAGGCTGCCCGACTCGCCTTCGATTCGGCTGTCCGGAAGGGATTTGAGCTGGCCCAGGCGAGGCGCCAGTCGATAGGCGTCCACACCCATGGCATACAGGCGCCCCAGGCTGCCGGCCGCTTGTGGCCACTGGGCGGTGACCTGGCGGCGCAGCGGGTCATTGGCGTCCAGCAACCATGGCGTCTCGCAGAAGCGAATGCCATTCATGTCGTTGTACTGATTGACGTCACCGCTGGCGCTGAACACGTGGGAGGTGGCGTAGACCGGAACATCGCCTGCGTACTGGAAGTTCAGGGTCGGTTTGATCTGTTGGGCCTGTTGCGGTGTTGCGGCGAGGAAAATGAACTCGATGTCCTGGCGGCGCGATGGCTGGGCAGCGACTTGCGAGCCAACGGTGCTTTGCAGGCTCTTGGCGCGACCTTCGCTCTGGCGCAGCTGGAACATGTCGGCAATCTGCTGGGCCAACTGGACCGGTTGATCAACACGTTCGGTGGCGACAATGGTGCCGCCATTGGCCTGCCAGTCCTGGCTGAACGCCTTGAGCACGCGGTCGCCCCATTCACCTTTCGGCACCATGATGGCTGCGCGATGCAGGCCGTCGGCGCGAGCGCGGCGCGACACTTCGCGGGCTTCGTCTTCAGCGGCAAGGCCGAACTGGAACAGCTGCGCCGGGCCTTGATCGCCCTCGCTGTAATTGAGTGCCAGGGTAGTGATCGGCAGCTGCGGGCGAGTGCTCAGCTGTTTGACCAGCGGCTTCTCCAGCGGGCCGACGACCAGTTGCACGCCATCGGCCTGGGCCTTGCGGTAGAACTCGTCCATGGAAGTCAGGCGCGAGCTGTCATAGAACTCGATGGCCGGTGGTTTCTGCCCGGCCTGTTGGGCCTGGTAGTGAGCGGCCATGAAGCCGTCGCGCAGTGCTCTGCCAACCGAGGCCAACTGGCCGTCCTGAGGCAGCAGCAGGGCGATCTTGCTCAGGGGCTGGCTGGCCAGCTCCTTGAGTTGGGTCAGTGGCTGCGGCAATTGAACGGCTGCCGGGTGCTTCGGGTTCTGTGCGCGCCAGTTGTCGATGGCCGCCTGTTGCTGCTCCAGGGTGCCGGCGGATTTCACGGCCAGCGCCAGGGCCATCCAGCCGCCGAGATCGTCGGTGGTGTTTGGTTGCAACTGATCGGTCGGCAGCGAAGCGATCAGAGTCCAGATGGCTTCGTGGTTTTTGCCCGCGGCTTCGCCTTCGAGCATCGGGGCGATGAAAATGCGCTGGCGAGCGGCGGCGAGGGTCTGGCCATCGGCTTCAAGTGCGCGGGCGTGAACGGTGCCGGTGCGGACCTGTTGTTCGTCGGGCAGTTCGCTCAAGTATTGCAGGCTTGGGTGGCTCAAGGCGGCCAATGCAGCCTTGGGCTGATTGCGGGTCATGGCCAGTTCAGCCGCCAGGGTGTTGGCGAAAACCTGCGGGCCCGGCTTGAGTTGTTCGACAGGAACCTGTTGCAGGATTTGCGCGGACTGGCCGGCATTGCCCTGGCGATAGGCCAGGTCGGCAGCGCTCAAGCGCAGCAGGGCGGCATCTTCCGGTGATTTGCTTTGGGAGGCCTTCTCGAGCAGTTGCTCGATACTGGCGTCCGGTGTCCGTGGAAGCTCGCCAAGGCTGGAGGAGGGCGAGCTGGCGCAAGCCGTCAACAAGGCAGCGAGGCAGAGGGCAGATAACAGCCGCAGGCAAGCGATCATGTAAGCGTTCCTGATACTCGATCAAATTAGCGTGGAATTGTACCCAAGCACTGGCCGGGGCGCGATGTTACTGGCGTGAATCGATCAATTTAGCTGGTGTAAATGTTGCTCCAGCGCACAAACAGTCGCCGATACCTCGTTTGCTTGCGGGTATCGTGAGTCTCGCTACGCGCTACAATGGCGACTTTTACCGATCATGAGGTGTGCGCTTTGACTGCTCCAGGTGCTTTGAATTCCGCTGCTGGCTCGCTTTATGTGGTGGCGACGCCCATCGGCAACCTGGATGACATCAGTGCGCGGGCGCTGAAGATTCTGCGTGAAGTGGCCCTGGTCGCTGCGGAAGACACCCGTCATTCCCAGCGCTTGATGCAGCACTTCGGCATCTCGACGCCATTGGCGGCCTGCCATGAGCACAACGAGCGGGATGAAGGTAGTCGCTTTATCACGCGCCTGCTTGCCGGTGACAACGTGGCGTTGATTTCCGATGCCGGGACGCCGCTGATTTCCGATCCGGGTTATCACCTGGTGCGGCAGGCCCGGGCAGCGGGCATTAATGTAGTACCGGTTCCGGGTGCCTGCGCATTGATTGCAGCGCTGTCGGCAGCGGGGCTGCCTTCCGATCGTTTCATTTTCGAAGGTTTTCTGCCGGCCAAGGCAGTGGGGCGGCGTGCGCGTCTGGAGCAGGTAAAGGAAGAACCTCGTACTTTGATCTTCTATGAGGCTCCGCATCGCATTCTGGAATGCCTGCAAGACATGGAGCTGGTGTTCGGCCCCGAGCGTCCGGCGCTGCTTGCCCGTGAGCTGACCAAGACGTTTGAGACCCTCAAGGGGCTGCCGCTGGCTGAGTTGCGCGAGTTCGTCGAGTCGGACAGCAACCAGCAGCGCGGCGAGTGCGTGGTACTGGTGGCTGGCTGGTCCGCGCCCGAGGAAGAGGGGGCCGTCAGCAGCGAAGCGATGCGCATCCTCAACCTGTTGCTCGAAGAAATGCCGCTCAAGCGTGCGGCGGCGTTGGCGGCGCAAATCACCGGCGAGCGAAAGAATGTGCTGTACCAGATCGCGCTGGATCAGCAAAAGGGCGAGTAAAACCCGACGCACAGGCGTGCTCAATGGCGCTTGGCGCTTGTTCTTCGGGCGCTGTGCCGGTAACCTTCGCGGCGGAGAGTCGATCGGACAGTCGCTGCCCTCTATGAAAATTAGGGGGGGGAGGAAAGTCCGGGCTCCATAGGGCGAAGTGCCAGGTAATGCCTGGGAGGCGCGAGCCTACGGAAAGTGCCACAGAAAATAACCGCCTAAGCGCTTCGGCGCCGGTAAGGGTGAAAAGGTGCGGTAAGAGCGCACCGCACGTCTGGCAACAGTTCGTGGCTAGGTAAACCCCACTTGGAGCAAGACCAAATAGGGTCCCAAGGCGTGGCCCGCGCTGGGACCGGGTAGGTTGCTAAAGATGTCCAGTGATGGCCATCGTAGACGAATGACTGTTCAAGACAGAACCCGGCTTACAGATCGACTCTCCACCTTTTTCTTTCCTCTGCTTGAATCATCGGGCAGGGGGTGGGTGATAGCAATTTCCCTCCTTACACATTCATCCGCAGAACCTCTTTTGTAATACCAAAAAAATCTTACTCTTAATAAATTACTTTAACTTTCGAACGCAGCCTTCTGTGCTGATTCAAGTTATCGGTCAGTTTCATCTGCCGGATTCTCGTTACCCCTCCGCTAATGCTCCTAAATCTCAGTTCTGTAAGGGTTTTCCTTTAATCCGCGCCTTGACGGTGTGGTGGGCGCATTCCTATAGTGTGCACAAGTGGCGGAAAGTGGCATGAAGTGGGTTTTTTGAACTCAAAACGCTAGAATTTGGAGAAGCGCTGACGT
This sequence comes from Pseudomonas sp. IT-P74, assembly GCF_949768175.1. Classification (NCBI taxonomy): domain Bacteria; kingdom Pseudomonadati; phylum Pseudomonadota; class Gammaproteobacteria; order Pseudomonadales; family Pseudomonadaceae; genus Pseudomonas; species Pseudomonas sp. IT-P74. The sequence continues at coordinate 40,808 of NZ_CATKQD010000066.1, forward strand.
GTTTCGCGGAGCCAACGCTATCAGTCTCGATGCAAAGGGCCGTCTCGCAATGCCGAGCCGGTACCGTGACGAGCTCGATTCGCGCAGCTCCGGTCAGTTGATCGTGACAATTGATGCCGTTGATCCTTGTTTATGTGTTTACCCGCTCGATGAGTGGGAAATTATTGAAACCAAACTGCGCGCATTGCCTTCGCTTCGCGAAGAGAACCGCCGCCTGCAACGTTTACTGATTGGTAATGCCGTCGACCTCGAGCTCGATGGCAGTGGTCGTTTTCTGGTTCCGCCGCGTCTTCGTGAATATGCCAAGTTGGATAAGCGCGCGATGTTGGTAGGCCAACTGAACAAGTTCCAACTGTGGGACGAAGATGCCTGGAACGCGGTTTCTGCCGCTGACCTGGCTGCCATTCAACAACCGGGCGCTATGCCTGATGAACTGCGTGATTTGATCCTGTGACTATTGATAGCGGCTTTAACCACATCACCGTACTGCTTGACGAAGCTGTCGAGGCTCTCGCCGTACGTCCTGATGGCTGCTATCTGGACGGCACGTTCGGGCGCGGCGGACACAGCCGGTTGATCCTCAGCCAGCTCGGTCCCGATGGTCGGTTGCTCGGATTCGATAAAGATCCACAAGCGATTGCCACCGGGCAGACGCTAGCGGCCGAAGACGGCCGCTTTGTCGTTGTGCAGCGCAGCTTTGCCGAGCTCGGTTCGGAAGTCGCCGAACGCGGTCTGGCCGGCAAGGTCAGCGGCGTTCTGCTGGATCTGGGCGTGTCTTCGCCACAGCTCGACGACCCTGAGCGCGGCTTCAGTTTCCTCAACGACGGTCCGCTGGACATGCGCATGGATCCGTCCCGTGGCATCAGCGCCGCCGAATTCGTCAACACCGCGCCCGTGGAAGAAATCGCCCGGGTGTTCAAGGAATACGGCGAAGAGCGTTTCTCCGGCCGCATGGCCCGTGCCGTGGCCGAGCGCCGCGACATCAAGCCATTCGAACGCACCGGTGACCTGGCAGAAGTCCTGAAGGTCGCCAACCCGGCGTGGGAAAAGGGCAAGAACCCTGCAACCCGCGCCTTCCAGGGGTTGCGTATTCACGTCAACAACGAACTGGGTGACCTGGAAACCGGCCTCGAAGCCGCGCTGGAATGCCTGGAAGTGGGCGGTCGCCTGGTGGTGATCAGCTTCCATTCGCTGGAAGACCGTATCGTCAAACTGTTCATGCGCAAGCTGGTCAAAGGCGAAGCCGACAACCTGCCGCGCAACCTGCCGGTTCGGCATGTCGCCTTCGAACCGAAAATCAAAATCCATGGCAAAGCGCAGACGGCCTCCGACGCCGAACTCAAAGCCAACCCACGTTCCCGTAGCGCTGTCATGCGTGTGGCGGAGAAGCTGCGGTGAGCAGGCTTTTCGCCAAGCCATTGCCCGGCGGAAGCTTCTTCATGCTGCTGCTGTTTGTCGGCGTGCTCATTTCGGCCATCGGCGTGTCCTACAGTGCCCACTGGAACCGTCAGCTATTGAATTCGCTGTACAACGAATTGAGCGTGCGCGACAAGGCGCAGGCGGAGTGGGGGCGGTTGATTCTGGAGCAGAGCACCTGGACCGCTCACAGCCGTATCGAAGTGCTGGCCACCGAACAATTGAAAATGCACATCCCCGGTGCCGCTGACGTGAAGATGGTGGCGCCATGATGAAACTCGAAGGTGCACTCTTTCCCTGGCGGTTCCGCGTGGTGCTGGGTTTGCTCGGCATCATGGTGGCTGCGATTGCCTGGCGCATCATCGATTTGCAAGTGGTCGACCGTGCCTTCCTCAAAGGTCAGGGCGATGCCCGCAGTGTTCGTCATATTCCAATTCCGGCTCACCGTGGTCTGATCACCGACCGAAACGGCGAGCCTTTGGCCGTGAGTACGCCGGTCACCACCCTTTGGGCCAATGCCAAGGAAATGCAAACGGCCAAAGAGAAGTGGCCGGCACTGGCGGCAGCCTTGGGGCAGGACCCGAAAGCCCTGGCCGAACGTCTCGAAGCCCAGGCCAACAAAGAATTCATTTACCTGGTGCGCGGGTTGACCCCGGAGCAGGGCCAGGCTGTGCTCGACCTGAAGGTGCCGGGTGTCTATGGCATCGAAGAGTTCCGGCGGTTTTATCCTGCCGGTGAAGTCACTGCCCATATGGTCGGGTTTACCGACATCGACGATCATGGTCGTGAAGGCGTCGAACTGGCTTACGACGAATGGCTGGCCGGGGTCCCCGGCAAGCGTCAGGTGATCAAGGACCGGCGCGGCCGGCTGATCAAGGATGTGCAGGTCACCAAAAACGCCAAGGCCGGTAAGCCCTTGGCGTTGTCCATTGACCTGCGCCTGCAATACCTGGCCAACCGCGAACTGCGCAACGCGATCATCGAGAACGGTGCCAAGGCCGGTAGCCTGGTGATCATGGATGTGAAGACCGGCGAGATTCTCGCGATGGTCAACCAACCGACCTACAACCCGAACAACCGTCGCAACCTGCAGCCGGCGATGATGCGTAACCGCGCGATGATCGACGTGTTCGAGCCGGGTTCGACCATGAAGGCGATCTCGATGGCCGCGGCCATCGAAACCGGGCGCTGGAAACCGACCGATACCGTCGAGGTGTATCCGGGCTCCTTGCAGATTGGCAAGTACACCATCAAGGACGTATCCAAGAGCGAAGGTCCAGTGCTCGACCTGGCCGGCATCCTGATCAATTCCAGTAACGTCGGCATGAGCAAGATCGCGTTCGATATCGGCGGCGAGACGATTTTCCGCCTCGCCCAGAAAGTCGGTCTTGGCCAGGATACCGGCCTCGGCTTCCCGGGTGAGCGTGTCGGCAACCTGCCGAACTACCGCGATTGGCGCAAGGCTGAAACCGCCACGCTGTCCTACGGCTACGGTGTTTCCGTGACGGCGATCCAGTTGGTCCACGCCTTCTCGGCCCTGGCCAACAACGGTCGCCTTGCACCGCTGACGCTGATCAAAACCGACAAGGCGCCGCAGACCACCCAGGTGCTGCCGGAAGCCGTCGCGAAAACCATGCAAGGCATGCTGCAACAAGTGATCGAAGCCCCGCGCGGTGTATTCCGTGCGCAGGTGCCGGCGTATCACGTGGGCGGCAAGTCGGGCACTGCGCGTAAAACCTCGGTCGGCACCAAGGGTTATGCCGAGAACTCCTACCGTTCGTTGTTTGCCGGTTTCGGTCCGATGAGCGATCCGCGTTACGCCATAGTGGTGGTAATCGACGAGCCGACCAAGGCCGGTTACTTCGGCGGCCTGGTTTCCGCGCCGGTGTTCAGCCGTGTGATGTCGGGCACCCTGCGTCTGATGAACATTACGCCGGACAACCTGCCACCTACTCAACAAGCGAACGCAACACCGGTCGTTCCGCTGAAAGCCAATGGAGGGCGCGGCTGATGTCTCTGAGCCTGAACAAGATTTTCCCTCACGCCGGTCACGATCTGCTGATTCGCGAGCTCGCCCTGGACAGCCGCAAAGTGCGCGCGGGCGATCTGTTCCTCGCCGTGCCGGGCGGGAAGTTCGATGGACGCGCGCATATTGCCGACGCTTTGCAGCGCGGAGCTGCCGCGGTGGCCTATGAAGTAGAAGGCGCCACGGTCCTGCCGATCACTGAAGTGCCGCTGATTCCGGTCAAAGGTCTGGCGGCTCAGCTGTCGGACATCGCCGGGCGTTTTTATGGCGAGCCAAGCCATCACCTGAACCTGGTGGGCGTGACCGGCACCAACGGCAAGACCAGCGTGACTCAATTGGTTGCCCAGGCACTGGACCTGCTCGGCCAGCACTGCGGCCTGGTCGGTACGCTCGGTTCCGGTTTCTACGGCGCGCTGGAAAGCGGCCTGCATACCACGCCGAATCCGATTGCCGTGCAAGCGACCCTGGCAGACCTGAAAAAGGCCGGGGCCAAAGCCGTGGCGATGGAAGTGTCTTCCCATGGTCTGGACCAGGGTCGCGTGACTGCACTGGCGTTCGATGTGGCAGTGATGACCAACCTGTCCCGCGATCATCTGGATTACCACGGCACCATGCGGGCTTACGGCGAAGCCAAGGGCAAGCTGTTTGCCTGGAATGACTTGAAATGTCGTGTGGTCAACCTCGACGACGAGTTTGGCCGGCAACTGGCTGCCGACAAGCTTGAATCGCGATTGATCACCTACAGCCTGGAAGACTCCAGTGCTTATCTGTATTGCCGCCAGGCGCAATTCGACGACGAAGGCGTGCGCGCCACGCTGGTCACGCCACAGGGCGAGCACCACTTGCGCAGCACCTTGCTCGGTCGCTTCAACCTGAGCAATGTCCTGGCGGCGGTCGGCGCGTTGCTCGGTCTGGATTACGCCCTGGACGAAATTCTCGAGGTGCTGCCGAAGCTGGAAGGCCCTGCCGGTCGCATGCAGCGTCTGGGCGGAGGCTCGCAGCCGCTGGTGGTGGTCGATTACGCCCACACCCCGGATGCCCTGGAAAAAGTACTGCTGGCCCTGCGTCCACACGCCAAGGGCCGGTTGCTGTGCCTGTTCGGCTGTGGCGGCGACCGCGATCGCGGCAAGCGACCATTGATGGCCGAAGTGGTCGAGCGCCTGGCCGATGGCGTGCTGGTCACCGACGACAACCCGCGTACTGAGGACCCAGCAGTGATTTTCGATGACATCCGTGCCGGTTTCACGGCTGTGGATAAAGTGGAATTCATTGCCGGCCGTGGTCAGGCGATTGCCCGGTTGATCGCCAGTGCCTCGGTGGATGACGTGATTGTCCTGGCCGGTAAAGGTCATGAGGACTATCAGGAAATCAACGGCGAACGCCATGCCTTTTCCGATCTGGTCGAGGCCGATCATGCCTTGACTGCGTGGGAGGTGGCCCATGCTTAAGGCATTGAAACTGAGTGAACTGACCGGTGCGCTGAATGCTCGCCTGGTGTCCGCCGATGCCAGCTTTGACGGTGTCAGCATCGACAGTCGTGCAATCAAGCCGGGTCAACTGTTTATCGCGTTGGCCGGTCCGCGCTTCGATGGTCATGATTATATCAATGAAGTCGCCGCCAAGGGCGCCGTGGCTGCGCTGGTCGAGCGTGAAGTCGCCGGCAGCACGCTGCCGCAGTTGCTGGTCAGCGACACCCGCCAGGCCCTGGGCCAGTTGGGCGCACTGAATCGCGCCGCCTACACCCATCCGGTCGCGGCCGTCACCGGCTCCAGCGGCAAGACCACGGTCAAGGAGATGCTTGCGAGCATCCTGCGTACGCGCGGCGCAGTACTCGCCACCCGTGGCAACCTGAACAACGATCTCGGCGTGCCTTTGACCTTGCTCGAACTGGCGCCGGAACACTCCGCTGCCGTGATCGAACTGGGTGCTTCGCGCCTGGGTGAAATTGCCTACACCGTCGGCCTTACCAGGCCGCACGTGGCCATTCTCAACAATGCCGGGACCGCCCACGTCGGCGAGTTCGGCGGTCCGGAAAAAATCGTCGAAGCCAAGGGCGAGATCATCGAAGGGCTGGATGCCGATGGCATCGCCGTTCTCAATCTCGACGACAAGGCATTCGGTATCTGGAAGGCCCGCGCCGGTGATCGCAAAGTGCTGACGTTTGCGTTGAGCAATTCGAGCGCCGATTTCCATGCCAGTGACCTGGCTACCGATGCCCGCGGCTGCCCGGCGTTCAACCTGCACTGCCCTGAAGGTGTGGAGCGCGTGCAACTGAACCTGCTCGGCACCCATAACGTCGCCAATGCCATGGCCGCCGCCGCTGCCGCCCATGCCCTGGGCGTGTCGCTGTTCGGTATCGCCACCGGCCTTGGCGCGGTGCAGCCGGTCAAGGGTCGCACCGTTGCGCAGCTGGCCACCAACGGTATGCGCGTGATCGATGACACTTATAACGCCAACCCCACCTCCATGTGCGCTGCCGTTGATATACTGGCCGGCTTTTCCGGTCGCACCGTCCTGGTGCTCGGGGATATCGGCGAGTTGGGCGAATGGGCGGAGCAGGGGCACCGCGACGTGGGCGAGTACGCCCGTGGCAAGGTTTCTGCGCTGTACGCCGTCGGGCCAATGATGGCTCACGCCGTGAACGCATTCGGTCCACAGGCTCTTCACTTCAGCACGCAGGCTGAACTGATCAAGGCCCTGGGGGCCGAGCAAGACACAAACACCACCATTTTGATCAAGGGATCGCGCAGCGCTGCGATGGAAAACGTCGTCGCCGCCTTGTGCGGGTCCAGTCTGGAGAAACATTAATGCTGCTGCTGCTAGCGGAGTATCTGCAACAGTTCTACAAAGGCTTCGCGGTCTTCCAGTACCTGACCCTGCGCGGGATTCTCGGTGTACTGACCGCGCTGGTCTTGTCGCTGTGCTATGGCCCATGGATGATCCGCACCTTGCAGAACCGGCAGATCGGTCAATCCGTGCGCAACGACGGCCCGCAGTCGCACCTGTCCAAGTCGGGTACGCCGACCATGGGCGGCGCGCTGATTCTGTCGTCCATCGGTGTCAGCACCCTGCTGTGGGCTGACCTGAGCAATCGCTACGTCTGGGTCGTACTGCTGGTGACCCTGCTGTTCGGCGCCATCGGCTGGGTCGACGACTACCGCAAGGTCATCGAGAAAAACTCCCGTGGCTTGCCGAGCCGCTGGAAATATTTCTGGCAATCGGTGTTCGGTCTGGGCGCGGCGATCTTCCTTTATATGACTGCCGCCACGCCGGTGGAAACCACCCTGATCCTGCCGATGCTCAAGGACTACAGCATTGCGCTGGGCGCCGGTTTCATCGTCCTGACCTATTTCGTGATCGTCGGTTCGAGCAACGCGGTCAACCTGACCGACGGCCTCGACGGCCTGGCGATCATGCCGACCGTGATGGTTGGTGGTGGCCTGGGCATTTTCTGCTACCTGTCGGGTAACGTGAAATTCGCCGAATACCTGCTGATTCCTTATGTACCGGGCGCCGGTGAGTTGATCGTGTTCTGTGGCGCACTGATCGGAGCAGGCCTGGGCTTCCTCTGGTTCAACACCTATCCGGCACAGGTCTTCATGGGTGACGTCGGCGCACTGGCGCTGGGCGCGGCCCTGGGCACCATCGCGGTGATCGTCCGTCAGGAAATCGTCCTGTTCATCATGGGCGGCGTGTTCGTGATGGAAACCCTGTCAGTCGTCATTCAGGTTGCCTCTTTTAAACTGACCGGTCGCCGTGTTTTCCGCATGGCGCCCATTCACCACCACTTTGAACTCAAGGGCTGGCCCGAGCCGCGCGTGATCGTCCGTTTCTGGATCATCACCGTGATTCTCGTGCTGATCGGCCTTGCCACCCTGAAGCTGAGGTAGAAACACGTGTCTCTGATCGCTTCTGACCACTTCCGCATCGTTGTCGGCCTCGGCAAGAGCGGCATGTCCCTGGTTCGCTTCCTGGCGAACCAGGGCGTGGCGTTTGCCGTGGCCGATACGCGGGAAAATCCACCGGAACTGGCCACGCTCAAGCGTGACTATCCCCACGTGGAAGTGCGTTGTGGCGAGCTGGACGTCGAATTCCTGTGCCGTGCCGACGAGCTCTACGTGAGCCCCGGCCTGGCGCTGGCGACCCCGGCCCTGCAGGCTGCCGCCGCCCGTGGCGTGAAGTTGTCCGGCGACATCGAGCTGTTCGCGCGTAACGCGAAGGCGCCGATCGTGGCCATCAGCGGCTCCAACGCGAAAAGTACCGTGACCACCCTGGTCGGCGAGATGGCGGCTGCGGCCGGCAAGCGAGTTGCCGTCGGTGGCAACCTCGGTACGCCGGCGCTGGACTTGCTCAGTGACGACATCGAGTTGTACGTGATGGAACTGTCGAGTTTCCAGCTGGAAACCACCGATCAGCTCAACGCCGAAGTGGCGACCGTGCTCAATATCAGCGAAGACCACATGGACCGTTACAGCGGTCTGCCGGCCTATCACCTGGCCAAGCACCGGATCTTCCGGGGCGCCAGGCAGTTCGTGGTCAATCGCCAGGATGCCCTGAGTCGTCCGTTGATGGGCGAAGGTCAGCCTTGCTGGACCTTCGGCCTGAGCAAACCTGATTTCAAGGCCTTTGGTATCCGTGAAGAAGGCAGCGAGAAATACCTGGCCTTCGAATTCCAGAACCTGATGCCGGTGCGCGAATTGAAGATTCGCGGCGCCCACAACCAGTCCAACGCCCTGGCGGCCCTGGCCCTGGGCCATGCGGTCGGCCTGCCGTTCGACGCCATGCTGTCGAGCCTGCGCACCTTCGCCGGTCTCGAGCATCGTTGCCAATGGGTCCGCGACCTCGACGGCGTGGGCTACTACAACGATTCCAAGGCCACCAACGTCGGTGCCGCCCTGGCGGCCATCGAAGGTTTGGGCGCAGACATCGACGGCAAGGTCGTGCTGATCGCCGGTGGCGACGGCAAGGGTGCCGAGTTCAAGGACCTGCGCGATCCGGTGGCGGCCAACTGCCGCGCCGTGGTCCTGATGGGCCGCGACTCCGACAAGATCGGCGAGGCCATCGGCGATGCCGTACCGCTGATCCGCGCCGGCTCCCTGGTCGAAGCCGTCGAACAATGCCGTGCCGCAGCCCAACCGGGCGACGTAGTGCTGCTGTCGCCAGCCTGCGCCAGTTTCGACATGTTCAAGAACTACGAAGACCGTGGTCACCAGTTCGTCCAAGCCGTGGAGGATCTGGCATGAGCCTCAAAGGCATCATCAAGCCGTATCCATCGCCACTCATCACCGGGCGGGGTATCGACCTTGATTTCCCGATGCTCGCCGGTTGCCTGACGCTGCTCGGCCTGGGGCTGATCATGATCGCCTCGGCATCGACCGAAGTGGCGGCCGTGCAGTCGGGCAGCGCCCTGTATTACATGATTCGCCACCTTATTTACGTGGTGCTGGGCCTGGGTGCCTGCATCGTCACCATGATGATCCCGATCGCCACCTGGCAACGCCTGGGCTGGCTGATGCTGCTGGGTGCGTTCGGCTTGCTGGTGATGGTGATCATTCCGGGGATCGGCCGTGAAGTTAACGGCTCAATGCGCTGGATCGGCTTCAGTTTCTTCAACGTCCAGCCTTCCGAGATCGCCAAGGTGTTCGTGGTGATCTACCTCGCCGGTTATCTGGTGCGCCGCCAGAAAGAAGTGCGTGAAAGCTGGATGGGCTTCTTCAAGCCGTTCATCGTGCTGCTGCCGATGGCAGGTCTGCTGCTGATGGAGCCGGACTTCGGTGCCACCGTCGTGATGATGGGGGCCGCTGCGGCGATGCTGTTCCTGGGCGGCGTCGGGCTGTTCCGTTTTTCCCTGATGGTGGTGCTGGCTGTCGGCGCGGTGGTGCTGTTGATTCAGATGCAGCCCTATCGAATGGCGCGCCTGACCAACTTTGCCGACCCGTGGGCCGACCAGTTCGGCGCCGGCTATCAGCTGTCCCAGGCGTTGATCGCCTTCGGTCGCGGAGAATGGCTGGGCGTCGGCCTGGGCAACAGCGTGCAAAAACAGTTCTACCTGCCGGAAGCCCACACCGACTTCGTGTTCTCGGTCCTGGCCGAAGAGCTGGGTGCGGTGGGTTCGTTGTGCACCGTGGCATTGTTCGTCTTCGTGTGTATTCGTGGCATGTACATCGGACTGTGGGCTGAAAAGGCCAAGCAGTTTTTTGCAGCTTACGTGGCATATGGCCTGTCGTTCCTGTGGATCGGTCAATTCCTGATCAACATCGGCGTGAACGTCGGTCTGCTGCCGACCAAGGGTCTGACCCTGCCGTTCCTCAGTTATGGCGGCAGTTCGTTGGTGATCTGCTGTGCCTGTCTCGGCTTGTTGCTGCGCATCGAGTGGGAAAGTCGTACCCACCTGGGCAGTGAAGAGATGGAGTTCCATGAAAGCGACTTCGCCGAGGAGCCGAACCATGGGCGCTAACGTCATGATCATGGCCGGCGGCACCGGTGGCCACGTGTTCCCGGCGCTGGCCTGTGCCCGCGAATTCCAGGCGCGCGGCTATACCGTGCACTGGCTCGGCACACCCCGAGGGATCGAGAACGATCTGGTGCCGATGGCCGGTATCGAGTTGCATCGGATCAACGCCAGCGGTCTGCGGGGCAAGGGCAAATTGTCCCTGCTCAAGGCACCGTTCATGTTGCTCAAGTCGGTTTGGCAGGCGCGGGCGATCATTCGTCGTCTGCAACCGGTCTGTGTCGTGGGCTTTGGTGGCTTTGTGACCGGTCCTGGCGGTGTCGCGGCCAAACTGGCCGGCGTGCCGGTGATCGTTCACGAACAGAACGCCGTGGCCGGTACCGCCAATCGGTTGCTGGTGCCGTTTGCCGCCCGAGTCTGTGAAGCGTTCCCCGACACCTTTACCCTGTCGGACAGCCGCCGGACCACCGGTAATCCGGTGCGCACTGAGCTGTTCCTCGAGACATCGCGACCTGCCCTGGCCGGTCGCAAGGCGCGTTTGCTGATCCTGGGCGGAAGCCTGGGCGCAGAGCCGTTGAACAAGTTGCTGCCTGAAGCCCTGTCGCAAGTCGCTGCCGACTTGCGTCCGGAAGTGTTCCATCAGGCCGGCAAAAACCACGATGAAGTGACTGCAGAGCGCTATCGCGCGGCTGGCGTCGAGGCGCAAGTGCAGCCCTTCATCAAAGACATGGCCCAAGCCTACGGCTGGGCCGACCTGGTGGTATGTCGCGCAGGCGCGCTGACCATCAGTGAACTGGCCGCCGCCGGTCTGCCCTCGATGCTGGTGCCTTTGCCTCACGCCATCGACGATCACCAGACCCGCAACGCCGAATATTTGGCCCGTGAAGGCGCAGCCTTCCTGATGCCACAAAGAACGACTGGCGCAGCGGATCTTGCCGCTCGCCTGACAGAGGTCCTGATGCAACCACAACGACTCAACGAAATGGCTACCGCGGCACGCCGCCTGGCCAAACCCGATGCCACCCGTAACGTGGTCGATAGCTGCCTGGAGGTGGCCCATGGTTGAGAGTCAGAAAGCCATGCCGCAACCGGAAATGCGCCGCATCCGCCGTATCCACTTCGTCGGCATCGGCGGTGTAGGCATGTGCGGGATTGCCGAAGTGCTGCTGAACCTGGGTTATGCCGTGTCCGGTTCCGACCTGAAGGCTTCGCCGGTGACCGAGCGTCTGGAGTCCTTCGGGGCGCAGATCTTCATCGGCCATCGCGCCGAGAACGCCGCGGCCGCTGACGTTCTGGTGGTGTCGAGCGCCGTGAACACCTCCAACCCGGAAGTCGCTACCGCGCTGGAACGCCGTATCCCGGTGGTGCCGCGTGCTGAGATGCTGGCTGAGCTGATGCGTTATCGCCACGGCATTGCCGTTGCCGGTACCCATGGCAAAACCACCACCACCAGCCTGATCGCTTCGGTGTTCGCCGCCGGTGGCCTGGACCCGACATTCGTGATCGGTGGACGCCTGAATGCCGCGGGCACCAATGCCCAGCTCGGCACCAGCCGCTACCTGATCGCCGAAGCCGACGAAAGCGACGCCAGCTTCCTGCACTTGCAACCGCTGGTGGCCGTGGTCACCAACATCGACGCCGATCACATGGCGACCTACGACGGCGACTTCAACAAGCTGAAGAAAACCTTCGTCGAGTTCCTCCACAACCTGCCGTTCTACGGTCTGGCGGTGGTGTGCCTGGACGATCCGGTGGTGCGTGAAATCCTCCCGCAGGTCAAACGCCCGACGGTCACCTATGGCTTCGGCGAAGACTGCGACGTGCGCGCCATCAACGTGCGCCAGCAAGGCATGCAGACCTTCTTCACCGTGCTGCGCCCTGACCGCGAGCCGCTGGATGTTTCGGTCAACATGCCGGGCAACCACAACGTATTGAACGCACTGGCGACCATCTGCATCGCCACTGACGAAGGCGTCAGCGATGAAGCCATCGTCCAGGGTCTGTCCGGGTTCCAGGGTGTCGGCCGACGCTTCCAGGTCTACGGCGAACTGCCGGTGGACGGCGGCAATGTGATGCTGGTCGATGACTACGGTCACCACCCGACGGAAGTCGCGGCCGTGATCAAGGCCGTACGCGGTGGCTGGCCGGAGCGCCGCCTGGTGATGGTCTACCAGCCGCACCGTTACAGCCGCACCCGTGACCTGTACGACGATTTCGTCAATGTGCTGGCCGACGCCAACGTCCTGCTGCTGATGGAAGTCTATCCGGCCGGTGAGGAGCCGATCCCAGGGGCCGACAGCCGCAAGCTGTGCAACAGCATCCGTCAGCGTGGCCAGCTGGACCCGATCTACATCGAGCGTGGTGTCGACCTCGCGCCAGTGGTCAAGCCGCTGCTGCGTGCCGGCGACATCCTGCTGTGCCAGGGCGCCGGCGATATCGGCGGTCTCGCACCAAAACTGTTGAAAAGTGAGTTGTTCGCCGGTGCCGTTGCCGCACCGGAGAAGGGGAAGTTGAAATGAGTGCTGCCTACGCCAACCTGGTCTCCACGATCGCGCCGAAAGACTTCGGCCGTGTCGCCGTGCTGTTCGGCGGCAAGAGCGCCGAGCGAGAAGTGTCCCTGAAGTCCGGCAACGCCGTTCTCGACGCACTGCAAAGCGCCGGTGTGGACGCGTTCGGCCTCGACGTGGGCGATGACCTGCTGCAGCGTCTGCAGAGCGAAAAGATCGACCGCGCCTTCATCATCCTCCACGGTCGTGGCGGTGAAGACGGCAGCATGCAGGGCCTGCTCGAATGCCTGGGCATTCCGTACACCGGCAGTGGCATCCTGGCTTCGGCCCTGGCCATGGACAAACTGCGTACCAAGCAGGTCTGGCACAGCCTGGGCATTCCGACCCCACGTCACGCGGTCCTTTGCAGCGAGGCCGATTGTATTTCGGCGGCGACGGAACTGGGCTTCCCTTTGATCGTCAAACCGGCCCATGAAGGTTCAAGTATCGGGATGGCCAAAGTGAGTTCCTCTCCTGCGTTGATCGACGCATGGAAAGCGGCCAGTACCTACGATTCGCAAGTGTTGGTCGAGCAATGGATTCACGGTCCGGAGTTCACCATCGCCACCCTGCGTGACCAGGTGTTGCCACCGATTGCCCTGGGCACGACGCACAGCTTCTACGACTACGACGCCAAGTACATCGCCAACGATACCCAGTACCGCATTCCGTGCGGTCTGGACAGCGCCAAGGAAAAGGAACTCATGGACCTCACGGCGAAAGCCTGTGAAGCGCTGGGGATCGCCGGTTGGGGCAGGGCAGACGTGATGCAAGACGCCGACGGGCAGTTCTGGTTCCTGGAAGTCAACACCGCACCGGGCATGACCGATCACAGCCTGGTGCCGATGGCGGCCCGTGCCGCCGGTCTGGATTTCCAGCAACTGGTTCTGGCCATTCTGGCCGAGAGCGTTGTCGGCAACACTGCCGGTAACCAAGAGTCGACGAGAGGTTAAGGCCATGCAAGGCGCTCAGCTCAGACATCAGCCCACCGCACCGACCGGCCGCAAGCCGGTACCGCGGGGCGCCAGCCGAATGGTGGCCAAAGAGCCGATGTCCGCGCGCCTGCCGAAAGCCAATTTCGGTTTTCTCAAAGCGTTGTTCTGGCCGGTACTGCTGGTGGCTTTGGGGGTCGGTACTTATGAAGGCGCGACGCGGTTGTTGCCGTATGCCGACAGACCGATCACCAAAGTCAACGTGCAGGGCGACCTCAGTTACATCAGTCAGCAAGCGGTGCAGCAGCGGATCGCCCCGTACGTGGCGTCGAGCTTCTTCACCATTGACCTGGCGAGCATGCGCACCGAGCTGGAAACGATGCCATGGATTGCCCACGCCGAAGTGCGCCGGGTGTGGCCGGATCAAGTGGTGATCCGCCTGGAAGAACAACTGCCGGTGGCCCGCTGGGGCGACGAGTCGCTGTTGAACAACCAGGGCCAGGCCTTCACTCCGCGCGAGCTGGCGAACTATGAACACCTGCCACAGCTGTTCGGCCCACAGCGGGCCCAGCAGCAAGTGATGCAGCAATACCAGGTGCTGAGCCAGATGCTCAGGCCGCTGGGCTTCTCGATTGCACGCCTGGAGCTGCGTGATCGCGGCAGCTGGTTCCTGACCACCGGCCCAGGCAGTGCGGGTCCCGGGATCGAACTGCTGCTGGGACGCGGCAACCAGGTGGAAAAGATGCGCCGTTTTATCGCCATCTATGACAAGACGCTCAAAGAACAGATTACGAACATTGCGCGCATCGATCTGCGCTACGCCAACGGCCTCGCTGTTGGCTGGCGGGAACCTGTAGCGCCCACGGCAGCCCAACCCGCTGTCGCGAAGAATTAAGAAGAGGCAGGACCCATGGCAAACGTGCAAAGCGGCAAAATGATCGTCGGTCTCGATATCGGCACCTCCAAGGTGGTGGCGCTGGTGGGCGAGGTCGCGGACGACGGCACGCTGGAAATCGTCGGGATCGGTACTCATCCGTCCCGTGGCCTGAAAAAAGGCGTGGTGGTGAACATCGAGTCCACCGTGCAATCGATCCAGCGCGCCATCGAAGAAGCGCAGCTGATGGCTGGTTGCCGCATTCACTCGGCGTTCGTCGGCGTGGCCGGCAATCACATCCGCAGCCTGAACTCCCACGGCATCGTGGCGATTCGTGATCGCGAAGTCAGCTCGGCGGACCTCGAGCGCGTTCTCGACGCCGCCCAGGCCGTGGCGATCCCGGCGGACCAGCGCGTGCTGCACACCCTGCCGCAGGATTACGTGATCGATAACCAGGAGGGTGTCCGCGAGCCGCTGGGCATGTCCGGCGTGCGTCTGGAAGCCAAGGTCCACGTGGTCACCTGCGCCGTCAACGCCGCACAGAACATTGAAAAATGTGTGCGCCGCTGCGGTCTGGAAATCGACGACATCATTCTCGAGCAACTGGCTTCCGCGTACTCGGTACTGACCGATGACGAGAAAGAGCTGGGCGTGTGCCTGGTGGACATCGGTGGCGGTACCACCGACATCGCGATCTTCACCGAAGGCGCGATCCGTCACACCGCGGTGATCCCGATTGCCGGCGACCAGGTGACCAACGACATCGCCATGGCGTTGCGCACTCCGACCCAGTACGCCGAAGAAATCAAGATCCGCTACGCCTGCGCCCTGGCCAAACTGGCCGGTGCCGGTGAAACCATCAAGGTGCCAAGCGTTGGCGACCGTCCACCGCGCGAGCTGTCCCGCCAGGCCCTGGCCGAAGTGGTCGAGCCGCGCTACGACGAACTGTTCACGCTGATCCAGGCCGAACTGCGCCGCAGCGGCTACGAAGACCTGATCCCGGCCGGCATCGTGCTGACCGGCGGTACGTCGAAGATGGAAGGCGCTACCGAACTGGCCGAGGAAATCTTCCACATGCCGGTGCGCCTGGGCGTGCCTCACGGCGTGAAAGGTCTGGATGACGTGGTGCGCAACCCGATCTATTCCACCGGCGTCGGCCTGTTGATGTACGGCCTGCAGAAGCAGTCCGACGGCATCTCGTTCTCGGGCATCGGCAGCCGCGACAGCTATAGCAACGAAGAACCACAGGCTCCGCTGCTGGACCGCCTGAAGAAGTGGGTTCAGGGCAATTTCTGAAGATTTACCGCAATACCGTTACACCGAAGCACGCAGTAGGCGAAAAAACTAGAGAATGTAAAGGAGAGGGAAAATGTTCGAACTCGTAGACAACATCCCCGCAAGCCCGGTAATCAAAGTTATCGGTGTCGGCGGTGGCGGCGGCAACGCTGTCAACCACATGGTCAAGAGCAACATTGAAGGCGTCGAGTTCATCTGCGCCAACACCGATGCTCAAGCGCTGAAAAACATCGGCGCGCGGACCATCCTGCAACTGGGCACGGGCGTGACCAAGGGCTTGGGCGCTGGCGCCAACCCTGAAGTCGGCCGTCAGGCCGCTCTGGAAGATCGTGAGCGTATTGCCGAAGTCCTGCAGGGCACCAACATGGTGTTCATCACCACTGGCATGGGCGGTGGTACCGGTACCGGTGCTGCGCCGATCATCGCCGAAGTGGCCAAGGAAATGGGCATCCTGACCGTTGCGGTCGTGACCCGTCCGTTCCCGTTCGAAGGCCGCAAGCGTATGCAGATCGCCGACGAAGGCATCCGCATGCTTTCCGAAAGCGTCGACTCGTTGATCACCATTCCCAACGAGAAGCTGCTGACCATCCTCGGTAAAGACGCAAGCCTGCTGTCGGCTTTCGCCAAGGCCGACGATGTACTGGCCGGTGCCGTTCGCGGTATCTCCGACATCATCAAGCGTCCGGGCATGATCAACGTCGACTTCGCCGACGTGCGTACCGTGATGAGCGAAATGGGCATGGCGATGATGGGCACTGGCTGCGCCAGCGGTCCGAACCGTGCACGTGAAGCGACCGAAGCGGCCATCCGCAACCCGCTGCTCGAAGACGTGAACCTGCAAGGCGCACGCGGCATCCTGGTGAACATCACTGCCGGTCCTGACCTGTCCCTGGGTGAGTACTCCGACGTGGGTAGCATCATCGAGGCATTCGCTTCCGAGCACGCGATGGTCAAGGTCGGTACCGTTATCGATCCGGACATGCGCGATGAGCTGCACGTGACTGTCGTTGCCACCGGTCTGGGCGCTAAAATCGAGAAGCCTGTGAAGGTCATCGACAACACCGTCCACACGTCGATGGCAGCACAGCCACAACAGGCCCCTGTTCGTCAGGAAGCTCCAGCGGTGAACTACCGTGACCTGGACCGTCCGACCGTCATGCGCAACCAGGCCCAGGCCGGGGCTGCGACTGCCGCGAAGATGAATCCGCAAGATGACCTGGACTACCTGGACATCCCGGCTTTCCTGCGTCGTCAGGCCGATTGATGGAATGTATCAGGGCTATGAAGGTGATTGGTGTTCAGCAAAGGCTCGGTCTGCTATCATCGCCAGCCTTTGTTGATACCAGTTCGCAATTTGCGCTGAAGCGGCCCAAGCCATGATTAAACAACGCACACTGAAAAATATTATCCGTGCCACAGGTGTAGGCCTGCACTCCGGGGAGAAGGTCTACCTGACCCTCAAGCCTGCGCCTGTCGACACTGGCATTGTGTTTTGTCGCGCTGACCTCGACCCTGTGGTGCAGATTCCTGCCCGCGCGGAAAACGTCGGTGAAACCACTATGTCGACCACGCTGATCAATGGCGACGTCAAAGTGGACACGGTAGAGCACTTGCTCTCGGCCATGGCTGGCCTGGGCATCGATAACGCCTACGTCGAGCTCTCCGCGTCCGAAGTCCCGATCATGGATGGCAGCGCTGGACCTTTCGTATTCCTGATTCAATCGGCAGGCCTGGAAGAACAGGACGCCGCCAAGAAATTCATCCGCATCCTGCGTGAAGTGACAGTGGAAGACGGCGACAAGCGCGCCACTTTCGTCCCTTTCGAAGGGTTCAAGGTGAGCTTCGAGATCGATTTCGATCACCCGGTTTTCCGGGACCGCACCCAGAGTGCAAGCGTGGATTTTTCCAGCACTTCGTTCGTAAAAGAAGTCAGCCGCGCCCGTACCTTTGGCTTCATGAGTGACATCGAGTACCTGCGCAAGCACAACCTCGCACTCGGCGGCAGCGTTGAAAACGCAATCGTGGTCGACGCCGATGGCGTACTGAACGAAGACGGCCTTCGCTATGAAGACGAATTCGTGAAGCACAAGATCCTCGATGCAATTGGCGACCTGTACCTGCTGGGCAATAGCCTGATTGGTGAGTTCAAGGGCTTCAAGTCCGGCCATGCACTGAACAACCAGCTGCTGCGCAAGTTGATTGAGCAGACAGATGCCTGGGAAGTCGTGACGTTCGAAGACGCCAGTACTGCACCAATCTCTTACATGCGTCCGGTTGCGGCCGTGTAAGCAAAAAACCTCTCTAGTTTTTTAAAGGCTGCCTTCGGGTGGCCTTTTTTTATGTCCCGAGTTTTGTATTGCCTGGGCAGGCCCCCCATCCAATGAAAATCCTATTCGGCACAAACAACCCGGTTACGCCCCCCTTCCTTGGCCTGATACAACGCCTTGTCGGCGCTGAACAGCAATTGTTCCAGATTGATATCGCTGCCCGACGTCCAGGTGGCAATGCCGATACTTACGCTCATCGGCGGCTCACCGGCGTCCACCAGTGGCAGTTTCTGCACCGCCTCGCGGATGTGCTCGGCGATCTGCTTCGCGCCTTCACTTTCAGTTTCGGCCAGGACCACCGAAAACTCTTCGCCACCATAACGAGCCACCAGATCCGCCGGGCGATGGACATTGGCGCGGATGACCTCGGCCAATGCCCGCAAGGCGTCGTCGCCGGCCTGATGCCCGTGCCGGTCGTTGAAGGCCTTGAAGTGATCGGCATCGATCATCAGCAACGACAACGGCTTGCCACTGCGTTGCGCGCGAAACCATTCATGGCGCAGGGTCAGATCAAGGGAGCGACGGTTGGCCACGCCGGTCAAGGCATCGGTGGCCGCCAGTTGCGCCAGTTCCTGCTCGGCACTTTGGCGCCGTCGCAGCTCGCGGCAGAGCATCCAGGTCAGCCACAACAGGCCGATGCACAAAACCCCTGTTGCACCACTGATCGCATAGGCCGTGCGGTTCCAGGCAGCGAACACTTCGTCGATGGAAAGGGCCACGATGACGGTCAGCGGCAGATTGCCGACCCGGGTAAAGGTGTACAGGCGCCGTTGATGGTCGACACTCGACACGCTTTCAAAGGTACCACTGCGCTCGTGCAGCATGCGTGCGACGTTGGGACGGCTGGACAAGCTTTTGCCAATGGCGTTTTGCTCACGGTACGGTTTCTGTGCCAGGAGAATCCCGTCATCATTGATGATGCCCAGCGTACTGCCGTTGCCGATGTCGAGGCTGTTGAATAGCTGATCGAAGTAACTCATGCGCATCGACGCCACCGCAACCCCCAGAAACTCGCCCGTGGGCGATGAAATGCGCCGGCTGAAACTGATGCGCCATTCGTCGCTGTCATCGCAGTCGCAGCGTGGCTTGAAGGGCCGGCTGATAAACATGCCGGTGTCGCGATTGAAGACATGGGCCAGGAAATAATCGCGGTCAGCGAAGTTGCCCGGTTTCGGTTCGATCAATGAGGAGTCGGCCAGCACGTCGCCGTGCTTGTCCAGCAGCAGGATATCGCCCTTGTAGCGCGCAGTGGTGGAGCGGTCGAACAGCACCAGATGACGGATCTGCGGTGCGACCTGTTTAAGGTCGTCCCGTTGGGCGGCGGCGATCAGGCCCTGCAAGGTCAAGTCATAGAGTTCGACCGTACGCAGGACATCGGCATCGATCAGTTGCGCGATGGTGGTCGCGCTGCGGGTGGCGGTCTGCTGGGCGTTGGCGTGTTCGCGGATCAGCAGAAAGGTGACGATGCACAGGATCGAGATGACGGTCAGGGTGCTGCCGAAGATCACCATGATCTCGGGTCGCCCGGTCGGGCCTTGAAAAAGTGCGGTGCGGCTTGCGGTCATAGGGCTGACGTCTGCTTAAGGGACGCTCTAAGCGTAGTTGCATAAACGTAGCAGCCGAGTGAATCCTTCCTGTTGCTCGAGCGATTGATCAATGGCGTGGGCGTCAGTGACTTTCGTTGCGGAAATTGCAATGAAGGCCGAGTCGCCACTATAAAAAAAGCCGCTGACAACAGCGGCTTTGGAGACAACTTTTCAATGGGAAGAGCCGATGAAAAGTGTCGAGGGAAACGGGAGTGATCGGTGCCGGTCAGCTGTCCTTCTCGACCAGTGGCTGGGTCTGGATACTGGATGCCTGCGGGGCCTGAGAGTCTTGTACAGCCTTGGCCGTCATCTCGATCCGATGCTCTTCGAACGTCGCAGCGCGCGCGGCGTTATGCGCGACGAACGTCTGCGATTCTTCCGCCATCGCCAACGGCGACAGGAACAAAGAGGACAAAACGAAAGCGCTGGCAATACCCATAGTGTTGGACATCTTGAAAACCTTCTTGCTTGGCAAGTGCTGTTTGGTGCGGGCAAAGATAAGGATATGAGGCGAGGGGAAAAAGAGCGGATTCATGAAAGGACTGTTGCTGTTATGGCAATAGTGGGTTGGCCGCCTAAATGTGTTCATCCCGGATCCAATGCGGGAGCGAGCCTGCTCGCGATAGCAGCACCTCGGTCCTTGGGTTGCACCGCGTTGCCTGCATCGCGAGCAGGCTCGCTCCCACAAGGGAATAGGGTTTCATACCGGGAGGTGAATGCCGAACGTATTCATCCCATGATCACTGCGTACGAACACATCCCCACCATGCATCAACGCAATCGCCTTGACGATGGCCAGCCCCAGACCGTGATTGTGGCCGCTGTTGCTGCGCGACGCATCGACCCGGTAGAAGCGTTCGAACAGGCGCGGCAGATGCTCACTGGCAATCGGCGAGCCGGGGTTGGCGACGCCGATGCTGACTTGATGCTCCCGGGCTTCGATCCGCACTTGAATCACCTGCCCGGGCGCGGTGTGCTGCACCGCGTTATTCAACAAGTTGATCAACGCCCGGCGCAGATGGGCGATCTCGATGCACACTTGTGCGTCACCACTGACCTCGACCTGGACCTGGGCGTCTTCGAGAATGAAGTCCAGAT
Organism: Pseudomonas sp. IT-P74; assembly: GCF_949768175.1. NCBI lineage: Bacteria > Pseudomonadati > Pseudomonadota > Gammaproteobacteria > Pseudomonadales > Pseudomonadaceae > Pseudomonas > Pseudomonas sp. IT-P74. The sequence goes on from NZ_CATKQD010000066.1 coordinate 61,360, forward strand.
ATTCCAGGGTCGTGGCCACCTCATCGGCCAGCGAGGTCGAGGTGAGTTTGGTCGCCTTGCTGCCCTGATCGGCGCTGGCGAGGAACAGCATGTCGTTGATGATCGAACGCAGTCGCTCAAGCTCTTCGAGGTTCGATTGAAGCACTTCGAAGTAATGTTCGGCGGAGCGTCCGCGAGTCAATGCGACCTGGGTCTGGCCGATCAGATTGGTCAGTGGCGAGCGCAGTTCGTGGGCGACATCGGCGTTGAACGACTCAAGGCGCGAGTAGGCCTGCTCGACCCGCTCCAGGGTCGAGTTGAACGAACTGACGAACTGATCGAGTTCTGGCGGCAAGGGTGACAATCGCAAGCGCCCCGAGCGCAACGGCGGGGCCAGGCGCTGGGCCTCCTGGGACAGTTTGATCAGCGGCTTGAGGCCGATCCGCGCCACCCAATAACCCAGTGCCGAGGCCAACAATACACCGACAATCGCCAGGCTGATCAGCGCGACCAGCAGGTGATGCTGGGTATGGAAAAACGTTTCGGTGTCGATGGCGATCATGAAGCGCAGCGGTGGGCGCTGGTCCTTGGCCGGGAACTCGCTGACCAGCACTTTCAGCGGATACGGGTGCTCCGGCAGATGCATGTCGCGCGTGCCCAGCGGACCTTGGGCAAAGGTGCGGATATGCGGTGTCAGGTTGCCGTATTCGTAGTGTGGATCGCCGCTGATGATCCAGAAACTGATGCGCTTGTCTTCTTCGCTCAGCAGGTTGAGCTTGTTGTTGATCCTCACCCAGTGCTCGGGCGTGCCGTAACGGCCGACCATGGATTCGAGCACGCTGTAGCGCGCATCGAGTTCGGCTTCGGGCAACAGGCCCAGGCCTTTGTCGACCTGCTGGTACAGTGCCCAACCGATCAACAAAAACACCAACAGCGCCACCAGCGTAAACATGCCGCTCAGGCGCAGGGCAATGCTGTTACTGGACACCACGGCTCTCCAGCACGTAACCCATACCACGAATGGTGTGCAGCAGCTTCTCTTCGAACGGTCCGTCGAGCTTGGCCCGCAGGCGTTTGATCGCGACTTCGACGACGTTGGCGTCGCTGTCGAAATTGATGTCCCAGACCATTTCGGCAATGGCGGTTTTCGAGAGGATTTCACCCTGGCGCCGGGCCAGCACGCTGAGCAGCGAGAACTCCTTGGCAGTCAGGTCCAGACGTGTACCGCCGCGGGTGGCCTTGCGGCTGATCAAATCTATCCACAGGTCGGCGATGCTCACCTGCACCGGTTCATGGCCGCCGCTACGGCGGGTCAGCGCTTGCAGGCGCGCCACCAGTTCAAGGAAGGAAAACGGTTTGCCCAGATAGTCATCGGCGCCTTCGCGCAGGCCCTTGATGCGATCCTCCACACGCTCGCGGGCGGTGAGCATGATTACCGGGGTTTGCTTGCGTGCACGCAACGCACGCAGCACGCCGAAGCCGTCAAGGCTCGGCAACATGACGTCGAGGACGATCACCGCGTAGTCGCTTTCCAGCGCCAGATGCAGACCTTCCACACCATCGCGGGCCAGATCCACGGTGAAACCCTGTTCCGTCAGGCCGCGATGCAGATAGTCCGCGGTTTTTTCTTCGTCTTCGATAATCAGAACGCGCATGACCCGCCTCAGTCTGTGGTCGCCAGCACCGGTTCTGGCGCAGGTTTAGGCCGATGGAACAGACGCTCCAGCCACAAGTATATGACCGGCGTGGTGAACAGCGTCAGCGCCTGGCTCACCAGTAAACCGCCGACTACCGCGATCCCCAGGGGCTGGCGCAATTCGGCGCCGGTGCCGTAGCCGAGCATTAGCGGCAGGGCGCCGAGCAGGGCGGCGAGGGTGGTCATGATGATCGGCCGGAACCGCGTGATGCAGGCCTTGAAGATCGCTTCCTCAGGCGACAGCCCGCCATTGCGCTGCGCTTCGAGGGCGAAGTCGATCATCAGGATGCCGTTTTTCTTGACGATACCGATCAGCAGCACCAGGCCGATCAGCGCCATGATCGAAAAGTCCTGGCCGCAAATCCACAGCATGATCACCGCGCCGAGGCCCGCTGAAGGCAAGGTCGAAATGATCGTCAGCGGATGCACGAAGCTCTCGTAGAGCACACCGAGAATGATGTACACCGCCAACAGCGCCGCCAGGATCAGCCACGGCTGGCTGGCCAGCGAACTCTGGAACGCCTGGGCCGCGCCCTGGAAGTTGCCGCTGATGGCGCTTGGCATGCCGATGTCGGCCTTGGCCTGGTTGAGCATGATCACCGCATCGCCCAACGCCACGCCGGGGGCGAGGTTGAACGACAGGTTGGCGGCGGGAAACATCCCGTCATGGGCGATGGACAGCGGGCCGATGGTCGGCGCATCGAACCTGGCCAGGGCCGACAGCGGCACCATTTCCCCGCTCAGGGGCGAGCGCAGGTAGAAATAGTTGAGGCTTTCGGCCTTGCCGCGCTGTTTGGTATCCAGTTCCAGGATCACGTTGTACTGGTTGATCTGGGTCTGGAATTCATTGACCTGGCGCTGGCCGAAGGCATCGTAAAGGGCTTCGTCGACATCGCTGGCGGTGAGGCCGAAACGTGCCGCGGCGCTGCGATCGATGCTGATGTGGGTGATGCTGCCGCCCAGTTGCAGGTCGTTGGAAATGTCGCGGAAGGCCGGGTTGGCGCGCAGTTTTTCCGTCAGGCGTTGGGTCCAGGTGCTGAGGGTCGCACCGTCGTTGCTCTTGAGCACGTATTGGTACTGGGCGCGGCTCGGGCCGGAGCTGAGGTTGATGTCTTGCCCTGCACGCAGGTACAGCACGATGCCCGGGACTTTCATCAGTTGCGGGCGAATCCGGTCGATGAACTGGCTGGCCGAGACATCGCGATCACCGCGTTTTTTCAGGGTGATCCAGAAGCGGCCGTTGGCAATGGTCTGGTTGCTGCCCGAGACGCCGACGGAATGTGAAAACGTTTCGACTGCGGGATCGGCAGCGACGATTTCGGCCATCGCCAGGTGTTTTTTCACCATGTCGCCATAGGAAATATCGGCAGCGGCTTCGGTGGTGCCAAGGACGAAACCGGTGTCCTGGATCGGGAAGAAACCTTTGGGAATGAAGATGTAGCCGGCAACAGCCAGCCCCAGTGACAAAGTGAACACGCCGATCATCATTTTCTGGTGGGCGAGGGCATGGCGCAGGCCTTTTTCGTACCAGGCCAACAGGCGTTCACCAAAGCCCGGTTTGCTATGAGCGTGATGCACCGGTGCCCGCATGAACAGCGCTGCCAGCGTTGGCGCCAATGTCAGCGAAACCACCACCGAAATCAAAATGGTGGAGGTGGCGGTCAGGGCGAACTCCTTGAAAAGTCGCCCGACCACACCGCCCATGAACAGCAGCGGAATGAACGCCGCCACCAGCGAGAAACTGATCGACACCACGGTGAAGCCGATCTCCCCGGCGCCCTTGATCGCCGCTTCGCGCATGCCGTCACCGGCCTCGAGATGCCGGTGGATGTTCTCCACCACCACGATCGCGTCGTCCACCACAAAGCCCACGGCGACCACGATCGCCACCAGGGTCAGGTTGTTCAGGCTGAAGCCCATCACATACATCAGCGCGAAACTGGCGATCAGTGACACGCCGAGCACTGCCGACACGATCAGTGTGGCCGACAGTTGGCGCAGGAACAGCGCCATCACGGCCACCACCAACATGATTGCAATCAGCAGGGTGATTTCCACCTCATGCAGCGAGGCACGGATGGTCTGGGTGCGGTCGATCAGCGTCTTGACCTGCACCGAGGCGGGGAGCATCGCCTCCAGCGCCGGCAAGGCGGCCTGGATGCGGTCCACGGTTTCGACGATGTTGGCCCCCGGCTGGCGGAAGATCACCAGGTTGACCCCCGGTTGTGAGCCCGCCCAAGCCTGGATGTAGGCATCTTCCGAACCGTTGACGACTTTGGCGACATCGCGCAGATGAACCGGTGCACCGTCCTTGTAGGAAACGATCAACTGGCTGTATTCGTCGGGGTGGAACAACTGGTCGTTGGTGGACAGGGTTGAAATGCTCGATTCGCCGTACAGCGCCCCTTTGGCCAGATTGAGGCTGGTCTGCTGGATCGCCAGGCGGATGTCGGCGAGGGTCAGGCCGATGGCCGCAAGCTTGTCCGCCGATACCTGGACGCGAATCGCCGGACGCTGCTGACCGGTGATGACGACCTGGCCTACACCGTCGACCTGACTGAGCTGACGGGACAACAAGGTTTCCGTCAGGTCGCTGAGCTCAGGGCCTGGCATCAACGAGGAGTTGACGCTGAGGATCAGCACCGGGCTGTCGGCCGGGTTGACCTTGCGCCAGGTCGGCAGGTTCGGCATGTCCTTGGGCAGTTTTCCCGCGGCGGTGTTAATCGCGGCCTGCACTTCCTGGGCCGCGGTGTCGATGCTCTTGTCGAGGGTGAATTGCAGGGTCAGGTTGGTCGAGCCCAGTGCACTGCTCGAGGTCATCTGGGATACGCCGGGAATGGCGCTGAATTGCACTTCAAGGGGCGTGGCCACCGACGACGCCATGGTTTCCGGACTGGCGCCGGGCAGTTGCGCGGCCACCTGGATGGTCGGGAATTCGGCCTCCGGCAACGGCGCTACCGGCAGGCGCGCAAACGCGATGACACCCAGCAGCACCAGGGCGAACGTCAGCAGGACCGTGGCCACCGGATGGTCGATGCACCAGGCTGAAATAGAACCATGGCCCTTCATTGCGCGGCCTCCGATCGCACCACTTGCGGCGGCTCGGTCAGCACTTGCACAGTAGCGCCGGGTTTGAGCCGCGACTGACCATCGCTGACCAGTACATCACCCGGCTTCACGCCCTTGATGATGTCCTGGCCGCTGCCTTGATAGACCATCTGCACCTGCACGGCTTCGACCTTGTCGCCATTGACCCGGTACACGAAGTGCTGGTCGAGGCCGCGTTGTACGACTGTCGGCGGCACCACCAGCGCATCTTTATCCAGGGCTGTCTGAATCTTTACCGTCACCAGCAGGCCCGGCCAGAGCTTCTGCCCCGGATTGTCGAACTCGGCCTTGGCGCGGATGGTGCCGGTGCTGGCGTTGATCTGGTTGTCGATCAGGGTCAGGTGACCCTCGCCGAGCAGGTTGCCGGTTTCGCCGTCGGTGTCGGCCCCGATGTAGGCCTTGACCCGGGCGTGCTGTGGATCGTTGATCAGGCCTTGCAGGGTCGGCAGCATTTGCTGCGGCAGTGAAAACTCCACGGCGATCGGGTCGATCTGGGTGACAGTGAACAGGCCCTTGGTGTCGGTCATGCGCAGGAAGTTGCCTTCGTCCACCGTGCGAATACCGACCCGGCCGCTGACCGGTGAGCGAATTTGTGTGTAGGAAAGCTGCACCTCGGCGGAATCAATCGAGGCCTGGTTGCCTTGGGCGGTGGCCTTGAGCTGGTTCACCAGGGCCTGTTGCTGGTCGTAAGTCTGCTTGGACACGCCGTCGTCGACACTCAACAGCTTGTAGCGCTTGAGGTTGACCTGCGCCACTTGCAGTTGCGCCTGGCTTTCGCCCAGTTGTGCCCGGGCCTGGTCGAGGCTGGCGCGGATCGACCGGTCGTCGATGGTGGCCAGCAGGTCACCTTTTTTCACCAGTTGGCCTTCCTTGACCAGCAGTCTGGTGAGGATACCGTCGATTTGCGGGCGGACCACGACGCTGTGCAGGGACAGCACCGAACCGATGCCACTGAGGTAGCGCGGCACGTCTTTTTCGGCGACGGCGACCACGCGTACCGGGATGGCGGTGGGGGTGGCGAGTTTGGCCTTGACCGGTTTGTTGGCGTACCACAGGCCCAGCGCTGCCAGAACGATCAGAAGGGCGGCGAGCAGGGCGGGTTTTTTCTGGATTCGCATGCGAGTGGGGCGCCGGGGCTGGGTAGACGGTTGGTATTTTCCTTTATAAACCTGTTTGCCGGTCAGGAGGGTGACGGCTAACTGACGGCGCTGTCAGTTTGGCTGGGAGGCTGGTGCTCCTCTGTAGGAGCGAGCCTGCTCGCGATGGACGACAACGATAACGTGGGAAACCAGATTCACCCCGGCGCACTCAGGTTTTTCGCGAGCAAGCTCGCTCCTACGGAGATGCACGCCGATCTGCTGTTGCTCCTACGGGTATGCGCGTCAATTCGCCACCCGAACTCCACCCAGGCTTCCGCTCAATTCATACGCCGCCAGTTCCGCTTGGTGCGCCGCCAGCAATTCCGGCAAGGATCCACGCAAATACTCGACCCAGGTCTTGATCTTCGCATCCAGGTACTGGCGTGACGGGTAGATCGCATACAGGTTCAGCTCCTGCGAGCGGTACTTGGGCATCACCCGGACCAACGTGCCGTTGCGCAAGCCTTCGATCGCGGCGTACAGCGGCAGCACGCCAACGCCCATGCCGCTGATGATCGCGGATTTCATTGCATCGGCGGAGTTCACCAGGAACGGTGAGCTGTTGATGGTGACCATTTCCTGGCCATCAGGGCCGTCGAAGGCCCATTTTTCCAGTGGAATCACCGGGCTGACCAGGCGCAGGCAGGCGTGGTTGAGCAGGTCGCTGGGTTTTTGTGCGCAGCCGTTGGTTTTGACGTAGGCCGGCGAGGCGCAAACGATGCTGTAGGTGATGCCCAGGCGCTGGGAGACGAACCCCGAATCCGGCAGTTCGCTGGCGAGGACGATGGACACGTCGTAACCCTCGTCGAGCAGGTCTGGCACGCGGTTGGCCATGGTCAGGTCGAAGGTCACGTCCGGGTGGGTCTTGCGGTAGCGGGCGATGGCGTCGATCACGAAGTGCTGGCCGATGCCGGTCATGGTGTGCACTTTCAGTTGCCCGGCCGGGCGGGCGTGGGCGTCGCTTGCCTCGGCTTCGGCTTCTTCGACGTAGGCCAGGATCTGTTCGCAGCGCAACAGATAACGCTTGCCGGCTTCGGTCAGGGCGATGCGGCGGGTCGTTCGGTTGAGCAGGCGGGTTTGCAGGTGGGCTTCCAGGTTGGAGACCGCGCGCGAGACGTTGGCCGTGGTGGTGTCCAGTTGCACGGCGGCGGCGGTGAAGCTGCCGGCTTCGGCCACGTAACTGAAGGCGCGCATGTTTTGCAAAGTGTCCATGGGGTGCTCTCGGGTGCGATGGCAAATTGTGACACGAAGTTTCTGTTTATTTACAGGCGACTAAAGATCTACCAACGGATTATCTCGTTAACGGTAACAAAGATTCACAGGAATCCCAGCTTATCGCCTTTCAGGCCGCCCCATAGAATTGCGTTCACCTCAAGAACTCCCCACCTCAGGAAATCGCAGCAGTGCCGCGTCGCATCAGCAGAGCGCTCCAGCCGCTCAGTGTTTTGGTTTTAAGCCTGGCTATCAGCGGCTGCATCGGAACCGGAGGTATTGCCCCGCAGGGCAAGGCGCTGGAGGCTAATTCACTGGCCACCGACGACGCGATCCAGAGCGCCGCGCAGGATGCGCACTGGCCCACCTCGCAATGGTGGCAAGCCTACGGCGACCCGCAGTTGAATCGCTGGATCGACCTCGCCCTGCAAGGCAGCCCGACCCTGGCCATGGCCGCTGCCCGGGTGCGTCAGGCCAGGTCCATGGCCGGCGTGGCCGAAGCGGCCGAGTCGCTGCAGATCAATGGTGATTCGACCCTCAAGCGCCACAACTGGCCCACCGACCAGTTCTATGGCCCCGGCGAGCTGGCCAACAGCACCACCTGGGACAATAACGCGGCGCTGGGTTTCAGCTATGCCCTAGACCTCTGGGGCCGCGAAAGCAATGCCACCGAGCGCGCCGTGGACATGGCGCACATGAGCGTCGCCGAAGCGCGCCAGGCGCAGCTCGAATTGCAGGACAACATCGTACGGGTCTACATCGAGTTGTCGTTGCATTACGCCCAGCGGGATATCGTCGAAGCGACCTTGAATCAGCAACAGCAGATTCTCGAATTGGCGCAAAAACGCCTGGACGGTGGCATCGGCACCCATTTCGAAGTCAGCCAGGCCGAGACGCCGCTGCCGGAAACCCATCGCCAGATCGACGCCCTCGACGAAGAAATCGCCTTGAGCCGCAACCAGCTCGCCGCCCTCGCCGGCAAGGGCCCGGGGGAAGGCGCGCAGTTGCAGCGGCCAACGCTGTCGCTGGGTGCACCGCTGAAACTGCCGTCGTCGCTGCCGGCGCAATTACTCGGCCAACGCCCGGACGTGGTCGCCAGCCGCTGGCAAGTGGCGGCGCAGGCGCGGGGCATCGATGTCGCCCATGCCGGTTTCTACCCGAACGTAGACCTGGTCGGCAGCCTCGGCTACATGGCCACCGGGGGCGGGGCCCTGGAGTTCTTGACTGGCAAGAAGCTCAACTACAGCGTGGGTCCGGCGATTTCGTTGCCGATCCTCGATGGTGGACGCTTGCGTGCGGAGCTGGGTGAAGCCTCGGCGGGTTATGACATCGCCGTGGCCAAGTACAACCAGACCCTGGTCAATGCGCTGAAAAACATTTCCGATCAGTTGATCCGTCGCGAATCCATGGACAAGCAGCAGGCTTTCGCCGCCGAGTCGGTGGCCACTGCGCAGAAGACCTACGACATCGCGATGATCGCCTACCAGCGTGGCCTGACCGATTACCTCAACGTGCTTAACGCGCAGACCCTGCTGTTCAAGCAGCAGCAAGTGCAGCAGCAGGTTCAGGCGGCGCGCTTGAGTGCCCATGCCGAACTGGTGACGGCGCTGGGCGGTGGCCTGGGGGCGGGCAACGACGTGCCGAAAGCCGAACAGACCCAGGCACCGAAAACCCCGGTTCTGCTGAGGTGAATGTAATTCCTGTGGGAGCCAGCCTGCTGGCGATGAGGGCGGCACATTCAACATTGGTGTCGACCGATACTCCGCTATCGCCAGCAGGCTGGCTCCCACAGGTTCCGGGTTTACATCGAATCTTGTTGAGCAGGAATAAATGACTCCCTTGCCCGCACCCTTGCGCTGGCTGTACTCCCTGGAATGGCGTCGGGGTTTCTTCGACTGGGCACGCAGCGACGGCGTGACCTGGGTCTATATCTTCAAGGTGCTGTTCGCGGCTTTCTTGACACTGTGGCTGGCCATGCGCCTGGAGCTGCCGCAACCGCGCACGGCGATGATCACCGTGTTCATTGTCATGCAGCCGCAGAGCGGCCAGGTGTTCGCCAAGAGTTTCTATCGTTTTCTCGGCACCCTGGCCGGGTCGGCGGCGATGGTCGCGCTGATCGCCCTGTTTGCGCAGAACACTGAACTGTTCCTCGGTTCGCTGGCGATCTGGGTCGGTATCTGCACGGCCGGCGCCGCCCGCTGCCGCAACTTCCGCGCCTACGGTTTCGTACTCGCCGGATACACCGCGGCGATGGTCGGCTTGCCCGCGCTGGCCCACCCGGACGGCGCATTCATGGCGGCAGTCTGGCGGGTGCTGGAAATCTCGTTGGGCATTCTCTGTTCGACACTGATCAGTGCAGCCATCCTGCCGCAAACTGCCAGTGCCGCCATGCGCAACGCCCTGTATCAGCGCTTCGGCGTGTTTGCCCTGTTCGTCACCGACGGCTTGCGTGGCCGCAGTCAGCGCGACGCGTTCGAGGCCGGCAACGTGCGTTTCATCGCCGAAGCCGTGGGCCTGGAAGGTTTGCGCAGCGTCACCGTGTTCGAAGACCCGCACATGCGTCGGCGCAATGGCCGGCTCAGTCGCCTGAACAGTGAGTTCATGGGCATCACCACGCGCTTCAATGCCCTGCATCAGTTGCTCGAACGCTTGCGCAACAACAATACGGACCATGCCGTGGCAGCGATAAAACCGGGTTTGCAAGACCTCGCCGAACTGCTCGACGGCTTCAGCGGTCGTGCCCTGACCAGCGCCGATGCGGCGCGTCTGGTTACGGCGCTGAGCGCATACAAGGCAGGGTTGCCGGCACGGGTGCGCAGCCTGCGGGCGATCTTTCAGGAGAGCGAACCGAGCGATGACGAACTGCTGGACTTCCATACGGCGTACGAACTGCTCTATCGCTTCGTCGACGACCTGCACAGTTATGCACAGACCCACGCTTCCCTGGCCGATCACAGTCACGAACGGGAGCGCTGGGACGAGCCGTTCACTCCGCAAACCAACTGGATGGCAGCGGCGGCATCGGGGATTCGCGCGGCGTTCATTCTGGTGGTATTGGGCAGCTATTGGGTGGCAACCGCCTGGCCGAGCGGCGCGACCATGACCCTGATTGCCGCCGCGACCGTGGGCCTGTCCGCCGCCACCCCGAACCCGAAACGCATGGCCTTTCAGATGGCGTGCGGGACGTTGCTCGGGGCGTTGATCGGTTTCGTCGAGATGTTTTTCATTTTTCCGTGGATCGACGGATTTGCGTTGCTGTGCGTGATGCTCGCGCCGGTGATCGTGCTCGGCTCGTTCCTGACCTCGCGGCCACAATACGTCGGCGTCGGCCTGGGCCTGCTGATCTTCTTCAGCACCGGTTCAGTGCCGGACAACCTCACGGTCTACAACCCCTACACCTTCATCAACGACTACATCGCCATGGTGCTGGGCATGCTGGTGTGCGCGGCGGCCGGGGCGATCATTCTGCCGCCCAACAGCCGCTGGCTGTGGCGTCGGCTGGAGCAGGACCTGCGCGCTCAGGTGGTGTACGCCATCAGCGGCAAGCTCAAGGGGCTGGCGTCGAGTTTCGAAAGCCGCACCCGCGATCTGGTGCATCAGGCCTACGGCTTCGCGGCCGGTCAACCGCAGGTACAGCGGGACTTGCTGCGCTGGATGTTCGTGGTGCTGGAAGTCGGTCACTCGATCATCGAACTGCGCAAGGAACAGGCGATTCTGCCGGTGCATCCGGCCTATGCCGAATCACAGCCATGGCGCCAGGCGATCCGGGTGATGGGGCGGGCGCTGGTGCGGCTGTTCCTGCAACCGAACAGCAGCAACCTGGAACGCGCGCTGATTGCCGTCGATCACGCGATCAGCCGTGTGCAGTCCACCGACGAACCCTTCGCCCCGCACTTCGATACCTCGGCGTTGCGCCGGGTGAAGAGCTACCTGCACTTCATCCGCACCTCGCTGCTCGATCCGCAATCACCGCTGGCCGCCTTCGCAAACAGCCAGCCCCAAGGACTTGAACATGCCTCGTGAAATCGCCTTCCACGGCGTGTACATGCCGACCATGACACTGATGTTTTTCATCGCGGCTCTGCTTGCCTGGGCGCTGGACCGGTTCCTGTCCGGGTTCGACCTGTACCGTTTTTTCTGGCATCCGGCGTTGCTGCGCTTGAGCCTGTTTACCTGTCTGTTCGGCGCGTTGGCGCTGACTGTCTACCGTTGACTCTCTATCACTGACTCTCTATCTCTGAAGAATGCCCCGATGAAAAAGTTTTTCAGCCTGTTCGCGACCTTGCTGGTGCTGGCCCTCGCGCTGTGGATCGGCCGCTCCTTGTGGGAGCACTACATGAACACACCCTGGACCCGCGACGGCCGCGTGCGGGCCGACATCATCAACGTCGCCGCCGACGTCACCGGTGAAGTGGTGGACGTGCCGGTACGCGACAACCAGCTGGTGAAGAAGGGCGATTTGCTGATGCAGATCGACCCTGAGCACTACCGTCTCGCGGTGAAACAGGCACAGAGTCTGGTGGCATCGCGCAAGGCGACCTGGGAGATGCGCAAGGTCAACGCCCATCGTCGCGCCGATATGGACAACCTGGTGATCTCCCGGGAAAACCGTGACGACGCCAGCAACCTCGCCGATTCGGCCCTGGCCGATTACCAGCAGGCCCAGGCGCAACTGGAAGCCGCCGAACTCAACCTCAAGCGCACTGAGGTGCGCGCGGCGGTGGATGGCTACGTCACCAACCTCAACGTACATCGCGGCGACTATGCGCGCATCGGCGAGGCGAAAATGGCCGTGGTCGACATGAACTCGTTCTGGGTCTACGGCTTCTTCGAAGAAACCAAGCTGCCCCATGTGCGCGTGGGTGATAAGGCCGACATGCAATTGATGAGCGGCGAAGTGCTCAAGGGGCACGTGGAAAGCATCTCGCGCGGTATCTACGACCGCGACAACCCGGAGAGCCGTGAACTGATCGCCGATGTGAACCCGACGTTTAACTGGGTGCGTTTGGCACAGCGGGTGCCGGTGCGGATTCACATCGATGAGGTGCCGGAGGGTGTGCTGTTGGCGGCGGGGATTACGTGTACGGTGGTGGTCAAGCAAGGTGATGGCGCATAACCCATTCCCCTGTAGGAGCGAGCCTGCTCGCGATGAACCAGAGCGCGCCGCGTGTATTCAGAATGCACGCGTTATCGTTGACGTCCATCGCGAGCAGGCTCGCTCCTACAGTTGATCGTCGTCGTGTTCAGCAGAAGGTCTCTTGCAGATGCCGCCAAAGAATTCTGCCTTCCACCTTCTCGAACACCACAGTCGAGCGCCGATCCGAGTGCAGCCCGGTCGCATCGGTCTGTTGCTCGCGGTAACTCACGGTTGCGCCGCCGTCGTGCAGCGCAATGCCGCGTAACTCGCTCAGCTCGATGCGAAACCCGAGCTTCTTGCCGCCCGCCAGCGTGAACAATTCGCTCAGCGCGTCAAAATCCAGCACCCGACCGAGCGGCGAGACCATGGAGAACTGCGGCGAAAAGCGCATTAGCAGTTTTTCGAGCTCGGATGCGTCGCGCTCTTCGGCCAGCCATTGTTCGATGGCCACGTGGGCCTGGATCACTTCGTCGAAGTACTCGGTGTAGTCGGTCATGGAAGTCATTCCTGAAAATTTGCAGTGTCTGTTCTGGCGCCATCGCGAGCAGGCTCGCTCCTACAGGGAAACGCATTTCAATGTAGGAGTGAGCCTGCTCGCGATGGGCCGGGGTCGCGCTCGACCGAATCGGTCTCAGAGCTGCCCACGCAACCCGAACCGCTTCATCAGCCCTGATTCCAGCAGCCCCTTGGGCAACAACCCGGCGAGCAGCGGCAACGCACGACTGCCATTGCCCAGGCGAATCAGTCGCGGTGGCTTGTCCTGCTGCACGGCCTTGAGCAAGCCGGCGGCGAATTCATTGGCCGGGGTCGGGTTGTCCTGAGAGGCTTTGGCCCGGGCGCGTATACCTTCGCGCAGCGGAAACCATGGGGATTGTTCGCTGATCAGTTGCTCGGCTTCGTGCCCGGCATTCCTGGCGAAGCTGGAAGCGATGGCCCCCGGCTGGACTTCCATGACCCGTACGCCGAACGGCGCCAGTTCCATGCGCAAGGCATCGCTCAAGGCATGCACGGCGGCTTTCGAGGCGCAGTAGGCACCGGCGAATGGTGTGACCAACACCCCGGAAACGCTACCGATATTCACGACCAGTCCTTTGGTCCGACGCAGCACGGGAAACATTGCGCGAGTGACGCCGACGATGGCGAACACATTGGTTTCGAACTGGCGTTGCATGGCCGGCACGCCGCCATCGAGCAGCGGTCCCATGGCGCCATAACCGGCGTTGTTGATCAGCACGTCGAGACCACCACGCTCCTGGTTGATGCGGTCGCTCAACTGCTCAAGGGCAACACCGTCGTTTACGTCCAGTTGCACGGCGGTAAATCCGGCAGCACTCAGCATGGCGACATCTTCAGCCTTGCGCGCACTGGCCCAGACTTCATAGCCGGCGACCTTGAATGCGTCGGCAAGGGCACGGCCAATGCCGCTGGAGCAACCGGTAATCAACGCAACGGGCATGGCGCATTCCTTGTGCAAAAAATGGGGGAGGGGTCAGTCGGAAAAACTACCCTGCAATCGCTCGGCGCGAAACTCCAGGGTTTCCGGACGGTAGCCGGGGCGCAGTGGTGGCATCGGCAAGCAATCTTCCCAGTTGCCACCGGCCTGCAGTTCCCCGGGGCCACGATAGCGCGGGGCGGTGTATTGATTGTCGGCCAGGTTCACCGTATCGCCCGGTGCATAAGCCGTGACCCGCCAGCGCAACTCAGTGAGCGGCACGTCATTGCCGTTGTTCAGGGTCAATTGCAACGGGCGGTCGGCGGGGCATTGTTGAGGCGCGTAACTGATGCGCAACTCCAGGCGTTGCAGTTGCTTGAGCTCGCGGTGGTCCATCCAGATGACCCAGGTGGCGACGATGCCCAGCCCCACGGCGGCGGCCACGGATACGGGCAAGGCCTTGGCCGGATAGCGCAGCAACAGGACCAGCCAGGTGATGACCAGCAGGACGCCGATGAACATGACGTGAAATCTCGGGAGTAGAGAGGGTCATCCTACCTAAGCGTAGGTGGGGTTGGCGATGGGGGAGATTTTTGTGGAGCCTGTGATGGCCTCATCGCGAGCAGGCTCGCTCCCACATTTGATTGCGTTTCTCCAGGTAGAACTCGGTCAACTGTAGGAGCGAGCCTGCTCGCGAAGGGGCCAGCCAAGGCACTAAAAAACTCAGTGCAAAAAAATCCCCCGGCCAACCCGCTGCGGATAGGGAACGCAGCGAGTTGAGCGGGGGCTTAAGTTTACAGATGCTTACTGCGCGATGGTTTTCACCGACACGCCACGCTCAACCGGCGTCGAGCGCCCGTAGATATCTTCAAACCGCTCGATATCGTCTTCGCCCAGGTAGCTGCCCGATTGAACTTCGATGATCTCCAACGGAATCTTGCCGGGGTTGCGCAAACGGTGAACCGAAGCGATCGGAATGTAGGTCGACTGGTTCTCGGTCAGCAGGAACACGTTCTCGTCACAGGTCACCTCGGCGGTGCCGCTGACCACGATCCAGTGCTCGGCGCGGTGGTGGTGCATCTGCAGCGACAGGCAAGCGCCCGGCTTGACCGAGATGTGCTTGACCTGGAAACGACCGCCCATGTCCACCGAGTCGTAGGAGCCCCACGGACGGTAGACCTCGCAGTGGTTCTGGGTTTCAGTGCGGCCCTGTTCGTTGAGGGTATTGACCATCTGCTTCACGCCTTGGACCTTGTCCTTGTGGGCGATCATCATGGCGTCCTTGGTTTCGACCACGACGATGTTTTCCAGGCCGATCACCGACACCAGTTTGCCGTTGCCGTGGATCATGCAGTTTTTGCTGTCCTGGATCACCACGTCGCCTTTGGTGACGTTGCCGTTGGCGTCCTTTTCATTGACCTCCCACAGCGACGACCAGCAGCCGACATCGCTCCAGCCAGCGGTCAGCGGCACGACGCAGGCGCGTTGGGTTTTTTCCATCACCGAGTAGTCGATGGAATTGTCCGGGCAGCAGGCGAAGGTGGCTTCGTCGAAGGTGATGGTGTCGGCATCCTGATGGCTGCGTTCCAGGGTCAGCAGGCAGGTGTCGTAGATGTCCGGATCGTGCTTTTTCAACTCTTCGAGGAAGCGGCTGGCGCGGAACAGGAACATGCCGCTGTTCCAGAAGTAACCGCCGGACTGGACGAACTCGGTGGCGCGCTTCACGTCGGGTTTTTCGACGAAGTGCGAGACGCGGCTGACGCCTTCAGGCAGCAGCGAGTCGTTGGTCGACTTGATGTAGCCATAACCGGTTTCCGGCTTGGTGGCCGGCACACCGAACAGCACCATTTCACCGTTTTCGGCGGCAACAGTGGCCAGGGCCAGGGCGCGTTGCAGGGCTTTCTGGTCTTCCAGTACGTGGTCGGCCGGCAGCACCAGCATCAGCTCGTCGCGACCTTCATTGACCAGCATCATCGCGGTCAGGGCCACGGCCGGCGCAGTGTTGCGACCGAACGGCTCCATCAGGATGCGCTGGGATTCCAGTTTGCGCGCTGCCAATTGCTCGTTGACGATGAAGCGGTGGTCCTTGTTGCAGACCACGATCGGCGTGTCCATGCCTTCGAACACGAGGCGTTCCAGGGTTTGCTGGAACAGGGTGTGTTCGCCCGTCAGGGCCAGGAACTGCTTAGGGAATTGTTTGCGGGAAAGCGGCCAAAGACGTGAGCCACTACCACCTGACAAGATCACCGGAATCATGTTGTTACTCCTTGAATATCGATTGGTTAGAGCTACTGCGTTCTGTCGTTTCACTCTTGTTTTTGTTCCGTGTCCGGCTGGCCTTTGTAGGAGCGAGCTTGCTCGCGATGGACGTCAACGAAAACGCGTTCTGTCTGGCTAAACGCGTTGCCCTGACGTTTTTCGCGAGCAGGCTCGCTCCTACAGGGGGGACATGCGCCAGTCCGGATAATTTGTTAGCGCGTCGACACCGGGCGTTTCACCCAGACCGGCGACAGGCTGCTGCCGCTGCCGGTGACGTACAGCACCGCGGCTTCACCGCGTTCCAGGGCGACCGGTTTCACGTCGCCGACTTTGGTGGTGCCGTCGTACAAGGCCAGGCTGACCTTCACCGGGTTGATTTCACGCTCGCCGCGACCCTTGGGCGCAACGTTCGGAACCACGTCGGTCTTGCCGTCGGCGGTCTTCAGGGTCAGCGCCTTGTCGCTGAGGTTTTGCACACGTACCAGGGACTTCTGTTTGTTCTTGAACGGCGGCTCTTCGATCAGTTGCGGTGCGCCGCTGGCGTTGTTGACCAGGGTGTAATAGTGGTCGCCGGCCAGTTTCACCGGCAGGTTCTGGCTACCGACCTTGGCGCTGTAGTCGCCGCCCGGCATGAAGCTGAAGTCAGTGCTCGACAGTGGCGCGACATCGCTCAGGTTGGTGCTGCCGACGGTGGCGCTGACTTCGGCGTTGCTGGCGTTGTAGATGCGCACGAAGGTCGAGCCTTTCGGCGCGACCGGGCCGTACAGGGCGGCGTCGCCAGCGGCGAAAGCCTGTACCGACAGCACGCTGAGGCCGGCAACCAGGGCAAAGCTTTTAGCGAGACGACGAGGAGTTGTAGTGAAAGTCATGGTGTACCTCTCTTTCAGTTTTGCGCCCGGTCGGGCGTCTCGGATTTAGTGTTTGCAGCTACGTTTTGTTGGCGGGCGCCGGCTTGTTTAAGCTCTGCGACCCACTGCGGGTCGGCGTCGCCGATTTCGTTATTCACAGGCAGATATCGTTCAGGGAACTCCCAGATCAGCACCTGTGGCGGGCTGTTCTTGAAGGCATCGCTCTTGAGGTAGCTGAGCATCGGCAGAATCGGGCCGTGACCGTCTTCGGCGTAATTGACCACGTCGCTGTTCAGTGCTTGCTTGAGCGCACCCACAAAATTCCAGCTGGGGTTGGCGCTGTAGCTGGTGCCGATCAGGGCCACCGGCACTTCGTTGTTGGCGAACAGCGCGTCGTCGCCGGCTGGCTGATCTTGCGCCGCGACCGTATTGCGCTTTTGCAATTGCTCCTGCTTAGGCATCAGGTTTTCGAACAGCGGGTCCAGTGGCAGGAACAGACGCAGGTCGCCCTTGTGGGTGATGGTCTCCGCCGGTTCAGTGACGAAGCGCTGCGGTTCGCCGCTCAGCGGGTACTTGTCGGCAATGGTCCTGGCCAGACGGTTGGCGGCGATCTCGGCGCCTTGCGGCGTCCAGTGGGTGTCGGTGCGCAGGAACACTTGCTGGCCATCCTGCTTGGCCTGTTGCAGTGGGCCAAGCAGGTCAGGGGCCGGAATCCGGGCGGCGGCCAGGCGCTGGTGGAAGTCCTTGTAGAGGTTGGCGTGGATGCTCGCCGGTTTCACTTCACCCAGGTGTTCCGGGTACAGGCGCACCTTGGCCGGCACCACCGCCATCACCAGTTGCACGCCTTTGGCTTTCAGCGTTTGGCGCACGCCTTCGACCAGCGCGTAGTTGCCTTGCAGGTTCAGCTCTTCGTTGACCACCGGGTGGAATTCTTCATCGCTGTACAACCACTGGTCGCGACCGAGCACCACGCCCGGACGACCTTCGTTGAACAGTTTGAAATCCAGCGCGGCCCAGAGGTTGGTGCCCAGGCGCTTGATCGGGAACTCGTCGTCGTAGTGCGTTTCCACAGCCTTGGTCCAGCGACCGTTGAGCACTGTCGCATCGGCGTTGGTGCTGAAGCCGAAGAAGCTGCGCACCGACCACAGACCGAGCACCAGCAGGGTCACCAGGAACAGCGCGATGTAGAAGATGCGTAATGAGCGGGTCATGGTCAGATCCCTCAGAACTGGAAGTAAAGGAACGGCGAGAAGCTTTGCGCCGAGAGTTTGAGAATCGAGGCAATGAACAGCAGCAGCACCAGGGCGCGCATCACATAGCGCGACCAGTCAGCGGTCCAGTAGGCCGGCTGCACCTGGGCTTCAACGCCGACGGTGTAGCCAGGCTGATGGATGCTCGCCGGGTTATCCCCAGGCACGGCCTTGATCGTTCCCGGTGTTGCAGCGGCCGGGCCGTCGGCGTCGACGTTCACGACTGGCTTGGTCTTGACCGGAGGCTGATTGGTGTAGAAATCCCGCAAGCCGAAGAACGCCAGGGTCACGTAGGCCACGATCAGCGTTGCTACTTGCAGACCGGTGAGGCTGGCCTGGTTGAGTTCCGACAGCGACCAGTCGCCGAAGCTGAACATCGCGCCATACATGCGCCCGGCAACGTGCAGGTTTTCCGCGCGGAAGATCACCCAGCCCATCACCACCAGCAGGAAGGTCAGTGCCCAGCGGATCGGGTTGAAGCTGCGTGGCGAGGTGTTCAGGCCGATGGCTTTCTCGATCGCCAGCCACATGCCGTGCCACGCACCCCAGACGATGTAGGTGATGTTCGCGCCGTGCCACAGACCACCAAGCAACATGGTCAGGAACAGGTTGCGATAGGTCATCAGCGTGCCCTTACGGTTACCGCCGAGGGTGATGTACAGATAGTCACGCAGCCAGGTCGACAGGCTGATGTGCCAGCGCCGCCAGAACTCGGTGATCGACTGGCTGACATACGGCTGCTTGAAGTTTTCCATGAAGCGGAAACCCATCATCAGGCCCAGGCCGATGGCCATGTCGCTGTAACCGGAGAAGTCGAAATACAACTGCGCGGTGTACGCCAGGGCGCCGAGCCAGGCATCGCCCGTGGTCGGGTTTTGCAGGGCGAAGCAATGGTCGGCCACCACCGCCAGGGTATCGGCGATGAAGACTTTCTTGATGAAACCCTGCATGAACCGCGTGCAGCCCTCGGAGAACTTGTCGAGGGTGTGGGTGCGGTTGTTGAACTGATCGGCCAGGTCGCGGAAACGCAATACGGGGCCGGCGATCAAGTGTGGGAAGATCGCCACGAACGCCGCGAAGTCGATCAGGTTGCGGGTCGCCGGAGTGTCGCCACGGTAGACGTCGATGATGTAGCTGATGGACTCGAAGATGTAGAACGAGATACCGATCGGCAGCAGCACGTGGGTCAGGATGAAGGGCGAAAGGCCCACCGACGTCATCATCGCGTTTATGCTGTCGACGCCGAAGTTGGCGTACTTGAAGTAGCCGAGAATGCACAGGTCGACGGCCACGCCGAGCAGCAGCCAGCGCTGCGCCGGTTTGGTCCTGACCCCGGCGGCCCCGACTTTCAGGCCGATCCAGTAGTTCCACAGCGTGACGCCGGCGAACAGTGCGAGGAAGTCCACACGCCACCAGGCGTAGAACACGTAACTGGCAATCAGCAGCAGCAGATTGCGATAGCGTTGCCCGCTCAGGTAGTACAAGCCGAGGAAGATCGGCAAGAACAAAAACAGGAACACGTTGGATGAAAAAACCATCCCGGTCTCTCCTTGTTTGAACCAACAGTCAAGGGCCAACGGCCCCCCCAAACCCCCCACGGAAATCCGGGGGGCTAACTCACAAATCTCAAACTCGACACTGAACCTGTAGGAGTGAGCCTGCTCGCGATTGCGGTCTGACATTCAACGTTGATGTCGACTGATACACCGCTTCGCGAGCAGGCTCGCTCCTACAGGGATCTGTGTTTGTCCTAGGAACCCTTGCCCTTTTCATTGGCCGGGTCGTAGACCTTGGTCAGGTCACCGCCGAGGCGGAAGTTCTTGAACGGTTGCATCTTGTGCTTCTTCTCCAGCACGTCCGGCGTACAGACGTAGAGCGAGCAGAACGGTTCGAGCCAGGCGAATTTCATGTCCTCTTTCAGGTCGGTCATGTCCTGTTCCTTGCCGTTCTTTTCCTCGAACTCATCCGGGTCTTTCACCCCGGCCAGTACCCGGTCACCCAGGCGTTTGAGTGCGCCATTGTTTTCCTGGCGCAAGTCCACGCCGTTGACCTGGGCGAAACTGGCGATCATCGCCAGTGGCGGCAGGGCGTAGTTGTGGTAGGCCAGGGCCCGTTGCTGACGCTTGAGTTCGTTGGGCAGGTAGCCATCGGCGTCGATCTGGTTGGCGCCGACCTTGTATTCCTTCACGGCCCAGTCGAACAGGTCGCGACGGTTGGTGGCGACGGAAGTGGCCATCACCGACCAGGCGGCCCAGTACGAGTGGTTGTTGGTCTGCTCGAGCGGCAGGTTGTCCCAGTCGCTGACCACCTGGTCGGCCATCTTGCTGAACCAGGCTTCGATCAACCGGGCTTCCTGTTGATGGGTGGCCAGCGGGTGAGAGTCGGAAAACTTCAGGCGGATATACGCCGAAGCCATGCTGCCCAGCGCCCATTTGCGCATCGATTTGCCGGTGTGGTTGAAGTCCTTGGACATCAAGGCATCGGCCTGGGCCCAGGTCGTCAGCCAGTTCAACGTGCATTCCAGCTGTTCCGGGCGACCGTCACGCATGAACTGCATCACGCGCTTGCTGGTGCCGCGCTCGATCCTGGTGATGTCGGCGGTGCTTTCGCGGAAGGCTTTTTCCGACTGCTTGTTCAGGGTCGCGCGGGCTTTGTCCGAACCTTCGTACTTGCTGCGAAATTGCAACGAGCCGGTGTACGGCGTCGGCATCGCATCGCAGCCTTCGCTCTTGTCGCCCGTCTTGAATTTATCCACAGGCGCAAAATAGCCCTGGGGTGGACGCAGTGGCGCAGCCGCTTGCGTGGCCCCGGCGAACATCGCCAGGCTCAAGAGCGTCGGTGCCAACAGTGTTGAAAATTTCGGATTGCGCATGGCAGACCTCATTGCCCGACCGAAGCAGTACGCTGTTCGGCGCCCGGGAATACGTTGCGTTTGCAGATTTTCGCTTCGACTTTCTGTGGCGCGGCACCCGCTTGTTCCGGGCCCTGGACTTCGACGGCCAGCAGGTTCTGCGAGGCCCAGTCTTCGTCCGTGCGCAACTCGAAGGCGAAACGCCCGTCAGTTTCGGAGGTTTCCGGTTTGTCGATCTTGATGTCCTCGTGGCGACCGTTCATGTACCAGAGGGTGGCTTGCAAGGTTTTCACCGACGTGTCGGCGAAGCGGATGTCGACCTGGTGGCTACCGTTGCGCAGGTCCAGGTTCTTGCTGTTGACCATCAATTCGTTTTTGCCCGGCTTGAGCGTGGCGCTGCCGGCCATCTGCGCATCCTTGCCTTCGCAACCGTTGTCCAGCAGCGCCATCATCTGGCGGTAGATGGTTTCCTGGTCGAGGCGGTACAGCGGCGAGAATTCCCAGATGAGAATCTTCGGTGGGTTCTTCTGGAATTCGTCGCTGCCCAGGTACTGCAGCATCGAACCTTCCAGGCCGCCGCCGGGGAACGCTACGTTGAGGATGTCGGCGCCGATGGCCTCTTCGAGGAAACCGGCGAAGTTGTAGTTCTTGCCACTGTGGGAGGTCCCCACGAGGGTGATTTGCGGGTTACCGGACTCGCCGAACAAGTCGCCATCGCCCGCTTCGCCCTTCGGCTCGGTGGTGAACTGATCCATGTACTGGATCGCGTAGCTGGTGCCACAGAGTTGACCGGCCATGTTGTGCAATGTTCCGGTCTTGCCCATGCGACCCGATTTTTTGGTCTCGAATTCGCGCTTGGGAATGTCGGCGAATTCAGGCAATTGCTTGACCTTCTCGGCGACGATTTTCGCCGTGCGCTGGGCACCGTACGGCGTCCAGTGCTGGTCGCCGCGGAAGTAGAAATCGTGGGCGGGCAGGGTGTCGGGCAACGACTCGTTGGTCAGCGGCGACAGGTCCGGAACGACGTAGCCCATCTGCGCGAAACGACCGAGCATGGACTTGTAGTTCCTCAGCGCCTTGTCGAAGTCGTAGCTGGCTTTCTCCGCCGGGTTGAGCTTGTTGCGGTTCACCAGACCACGGGTCGGCTGGTACACGACAACCAGTTCCACGCCTTTGCTCTTGAACGCATCGTGCAGTTGTTTCATGCGTTTGTAGCCGGCGGGCGTGGTGTCGAATTCGGTGCGCAAGTCTTCTTGCGTACGGAACAGCCAGTCACCCTGGGCCTGTACCAGCGTGGTGAAGTTCTGCTGATAACGGGTGGTGTAGTTCTTCGGATCGTGGGCGGCAGGACACAGGCTGCAGCAGGGTTCGGCGGTGAACTTCGGTGCCTGGACCTCGTCGGCACGCGCGCCGCCGCTGGCCGCGAGAATGCCGGCGGTCAGGGCCGACAGGCTGAGTAATTTGATCAAGTGTGGGTGCATAAGATTGTCCTCAGTCCCGCATTTCGGTCTGGCGTTCGACGGGGTCGATCAGCACGGCTTTCTGCTGGCGCACCAGCAGGTCGAGAATTTCATCCTGGCGCTCGCCAAGAATGCCGGTGAAGCTGATGCCGCTGGATTTGGTCGGTGCGAGCATGGACACGCGATACAACTCGACACTCAACGGCGAGTCGATGGACAGCGGGCCGCTGCCGTTGGCCGCCAGCTCACCGCCGACCACGATCAGCGACACTTGGGCGTCGAACGGGTCGAGCTTGATGTCACGGTCGGTGTTGCTCAGGTCCTTGATGTGCCCGTAGACACCGGTCAGGCCATTGGCCATGGCGACGTTTTCGTACAGGCGAATGTTCACGCTGTTACGAATGCGGATGCCGTGGCGGCGGTTGCTCAACACACGGTTGCCCCACAGCAGGTTGTCGGCACTCTCATAGAGAGTGATGCCGTCGGTGTGGTTCTGGTAGATCTCGTTGTGGGCGATCAGGTTGTTGACGCTGTTCCGGTCGATCACCAGGCCTGACAACTTGTTGTCGTAGCTGCGGTTATTGAAGATGAAGCTGTCGTTGACCTCTCGGGAAATAATGATCCCGTGCTTCTTCTTCGTACCAAACACCGTGTTGTCGGCAATGATCAGACCGTGGGAACGGTCGTGTGGGTCGATGCCGTAGACGATGTTGTCTTTGTAGGTGTTGCCCTTGACCACGAAGTCGCGGGTTTCGTAGCAGTAGAAGCCGTACCACATGTCCGAGAATTCGGAGCCGACGATCCAGCCGGTCGGCTCGGGACGCTTGAGCACCTTGGCCATGTTCGGCGTGTACTGGGAAATACTCACGCCGTAGGACTTACTGTTGGCGTAGCCGAAGCTGGCGATCTTGCTGTTGGCGATGTAGGTCTCGGTGCCGCCCCAGGACAGCAGGAACGGACGGAATTCTTTCGGCGAGTTGAACGTCGCCGGGCCGTTGTCCTTCTCGCGCCAGCCAGTGATTTTGGTATCGCGAACGAACAGCTGGCCGTCGTTGACCAGGAACGCACCGGCCTCCTGGGACAGGCGCAGTTCCTGGGTCTGCTTGTCGATTTCCAGGATGCCGTGACGACCGACCACGATCGGCAACTTCGCCAGGAACACACCCGGCGAGGTTTCGCTGAAGTACTGCTTGGGGACCTTCTTCGCCAGGTCCTTGAGGTTCATGTAGCCGTCGTCGACGAAGATCGCCTGGGGGATGCCGTGCTGACGCACCACCCACTCGGCCATCTTGTTGTCGCCACCGATGAAGTCCTTGAGGGCGTCTTCCTGCATCATCCGGCGCACGCTGATTTTGCCGGCCTTGCTGCGCACGATTTTCGCGGCGATAGCCTCGGCTGTGTAGCCGGAAACGTCCGGCAGTTTCGGCTTGGCCAGTTCCAGCGGCGCGGTCGGTGCGCTGCTGACGGTATAGGTCTTGGCCTGTTGCAGTTCCTTGGCCACGGTTGCCGGCTTGGCCGGCTCCACATTGGCGAAGGCAGTCGTGCTGGCCAGCAGCATCGCGCCGGCCAACAGGCTGATCGAGCCTTTTCGGGCTGGATGATTCATCTGGGAGACTCCCTTCGCAATGTGCATCAGAAGCGCCAGATCACGTCGATGAACGCGCGGTGCATGTACGAATCGACTTCCTTGCCGTACGCATCGCCCGGCTTGAACACGCCACCACGGAAGCGCACCAGGGCCGAAGGTTCATCGATCGCCTGACTCATCGACGCCGGCAACAAGCCTTGCTTGAAGTACTTGGTCACCACCAGGTCCATTTCCTGACCGAGGTCTTTCTCGCCATCGTTCAGCGGCAGCGAAGTGCTGGAGAGGATCGCGCCGGTCACATCGTCGGTGTTGTTCTCGACGGCGTTGATGCCATTGCTGCCGACCGGCTTGTTGCCGTCGACGCGCCAGAACTTGTGGTAGATCAGGCTGGCGTCGTATTCGTCGTTGAGCATCCACGAACCGAACAGGGTGGCGCTCTGCATGTTGTTCATTTCGCCACGGAACGCTTCGCCGAAACGGTGTACGCGCGAGCGGGTGCCAGTGTAGTTCGAGCGGTTGCTTTCCAGACCGTTCTGTTCGTAATCGGCGCTGGCGCGGGCATAGGCGGCACCGACTTGCCATTGCGGATCGAGGCGCAAACGCACACCGACATCGGTGGCCCAGCCGTTGAGGTTTTCACCGCGCTTGGCTTCAGTCGGCGGCGTGCCATCGGCGTTCAGCGGGTTGACCTTGTCGATGTCGCCGCTCATGCCGGTGATGCTGCCCCAGTAATTGACGGTATTGGTATTGCGCCAGTTGTAGGCGTCGCTGTCGGCGGTGAGGCCGAGCCAGCTGATGTCGCCGTTCTGTTTCTTGTCCAGCGAATCCGTCGGTACACCCGGCTCCGGGTAGTCGAGCTTGCCGTTGTCATGGGTGTGATGACCACGAATGCCGACCCAGTTGCCCGGTGTCCACTGGTACGCGGCATCGGCGTAGGCGTGCAGGCGATCCTTGTCTTGCGGTGACAGCTCCTTGAGGTCGGTGCGGTACTCGCTGAAACGTTCGGCGATACCGACGTTGGCGCGCAGCAGGGTGGTGTCGAAGGTCCAGTTCAGCGCTTCGATGTTGGTGTCGCGCCATTGGCCGTCGTCGTTGCGCAGGCGCTGGCGACCGAACTTCAGGATCTCGCCAGGGTAGGGCGTGAAGCCGCTGTAGCCGACCCAGAACTCACGCATGGCCAGGTAGTTCTTCTTGGTCTGGCGATCATTGTTGGCGGTGTTTTCGGCGCCATCGGATTGTTGCAGGGTGTCGGTCTCGATGATGTCGGTGGACGTCACCGCCTGCCCCATGGCGTAGGCGCTCCACGCGCCGCTTTCGCCGTAGACCCACGGACGCAGGTCCAGGCCGACGCCGTTGACGTCGCCGCCGGGCGCGGTGCCGAGGTCACGGTCGTCTTCGGACTGGCCGGTGATTTTCACGTCCAGGCCGAAGTTCTTGGTTTCAGTCATCGCAGCGAGCGTCGGGCAAGACCAGATCAGCGCGAATGTCAGACCGATGCCGGCCTTCATGAATGGATTTAACTTCATTTCGATTCCTCGCTGACTTCTTCTTGCAGGGTGTGCAGTTCCGGCGTGTTCGGGCTCAGGGCACCGCGCACGGCCTGTTCTTGTTTCAACAGGCGTTGGGCTTCGGCCAACCGGTCGGGCGGCAATTGCGTTTGGATTGTTTGCGCAAGCTCGGTGGCTTGCGGAGTGTTCTGGGCCAGGGCCAATTGGCTGAAGACGTAGGCGTTCAGCGGATCAGGCTTGGTGCCCTTGCCTTGGGAAAACAGTTGGGCGATGGCGAAGTCGGCGCTGTTCTGGCCGTTTCGCGCAGCGGTCAACAGATGGTCGAGGGCCTTCTGCGGATAGACCTTGCCCAGGTAGCCACGGCGATAGATCTGGCCGAGGTAGTAATCGGCGGCGACTTCACGGCCGACGGCTTTCTGGAAGTGTGCTTCGGCGACCTTGGCGTCGGCCGGCACCAGTTTGCCTTCGAAGTAGAGCTTGCCCAGCAACAGCTCGGCGCGGGGCTGGTCGGCGGCGCGGCCGTTGTCCAGGTACTTCATCATCTGGTCGACGTCGCCGAGTTCCGGGAAGTCGTAGAGCAATTGTGCGAGGCTGACCCACGACGCCGGGTAGCCCGGTGCGATCGGTTCAAGCAGCGACTGCGCGGTTTTCTCGTCGGTCTTGCCCAGGGACGCATCGGCGAGCACGCGGGCGACGCTGTCGACGCGCTGCGCCGAAACGGTGTCTTGGGCGTGCGCGGCTTGCATCTGCTTGATCAGCTCGGCCTGTTGCTCTGGCTTGGCCTGTTTCTGATAGACCGTGGCCAGTTCGACGTAGCAGATATCGCTGATGTTGAGCGCGGCCTTGCAGATTTTTTCCACGTCATCCAGATGCTGGTCGTAGGTGCCCTGAGTGCGATAGAGCAGCACCTGCGCCAGACCTGCTTCCGGCTTGCCTTCGGCGCGCCATTGGCTGATCTGCTGCTGAGCGTTCACGTTGGGGAAGCTGTGCGGGTATTGCAGGTACAGCATCGCCAACGGGATCAGCGTGTTGCCTTCGCCTGCCGCAGCGGCTTTTTTCAACAGGGTTTCGGCTTCGTGTTGTTCCGCTTCGGTGGAACCGGGCTTGGCCACCAGCAGACGACCGAGGCGTGCCTGGGCGCGCGGCGAAACGCTGGCCGCGGCGCGGTAAGTCGCCTCGGCCTGTTTCATCTGCGCCGGGTCATGGCTGTCGACCTGGATATCGGCCAGGCCGACCTGCGCTTCGCTGTAGCCCAGGTCTGCCAATTGCCGGTAATTCTGCGCGGCGGTGGCGGTATCGCCACGTTTGAGCGCTTCGTTGGCCAGGCGTTGGTCGGGCAGGCCGGCGCAACCGGCCAGGCTGACCGCCAATGCAACGGCACACAGTGTTCCCATGTAGGAGTGAGCCTGCTCGCGATGCAGGCGACTCGGTTCTTCAGACAAACCGCGGCGATCCCATCGCGAGCAGGCTCGCTCCCACAGGGATTGCGGTGTGTTCGAGATTTTTGTGATAGTCACAGGCATGTCCTCGACTTAAAGACCGACAGCCATGGCTTTGTCGACCAGCCAGTTCAGGTTCGGGCCACGGTCGCTGTTCACTTCCACCGGGCGGCCGGCGAGGGAGCTGTCCAGGGTTTCGTCCGGCTGGATCAGCACGCGGATGTCCGAAGACAGATCGGCGCTTTTCAGGCTGGTGCTGCTGACGATCTTGCCGGTGCGGCTCTTGTCCTCGCCGGCGACCTGGAAGCGCACCGAAGTACCCGGACGCACGTCGCCGAACTGGCGATAGGAGAAGCGCGCTTCAACATTGGCTTCGCTGTTACGCGGGACCAGTTGGAAGATCACGTCGCCCTTGCTGGCGTACTGACCGTTGGCGACCATTTGCTGGGCCACGGTGCAGTCGCAAGGCGAGGTCAGGGTGCCGGTCATCTGCTTGCCGAACAGTTCTGCGACCTTGGCCGGGGCCAGTTGGTCTTCGTCCAGATGGCCCTTGAGCACGTCGAGCATGCTGGTGCTGAAGCTTGCCAGCGGTGCGCCCTTGGCGGCCACGCCGTCGGCTTTCACCAGGCTCTGCACGGTGCCGTCGCGGGGCATGGTGATGTTCACGCCCGGCACGCTGACCAGACCGGCCTGGGCGTGGCTGACGAAGTACATGCCGTACACCGATTTGAAAATGAAACCGAATGCAGCCAGGCCGACAACGAAGATCCCCAGGCTGAAGGTCACGGCTTTCAGGCGGCCGAACGCGGTCATGCCGTGGCCGCCGTCCTTCATCTTGCGCGCCTTGGTGAAGTTGTCGCGCTGCAGGGTCGCCAGCATTTCCCCCACGCTGACGATGTCGCCAGCCAGGTGCGAAGTGATCAGGTGGCGCAGGGTCGAGATGTCCCGTGGTTCCAGGTTCTGGAACTGGCAGCCGGCGCGTCCGGTCTGGCGGTCGAAGGAGCGAACCTGCAATTCGACGTCCATGGCCAGGCCGAGGTTGTCGATGAGGAATTGCAGGCGGGCCTTGTACACGTCACCGATCTTCAGCGGCAATTGACCGGCGTTGAACGCCAGGCCACCGGCGGACAGGTCGATCACCCGGGCTTCGACCGGTGTCCGGTCAGGGCCGAAGAAACGCAGCTTGGCCGGGATTTTCACGCGGGCGTGTTGGCGCTGGGCTTCGGATTCATGCACTACGTTGGCGTTGACGGCGGTATTCATAGGGGGCGTTTTCCTAGTTAATTCAGGCGAGTTCGGTCAGACCATCAACAGCAGCACGGCGACAAAAATGCTGCCGGCAGAGAAGGTCATGGTCCGAGACGACCAGGTGTTGAACCAACGTTGAAAGCTGGCGAGATCACGGGTCAGAGACGTGGGTTGGCGGGTCCAGGACTGTTGGTCGAGGCGGAAGAACACGTAGATCTTCACCAGCGCGCCGACGATCTGGTTGTAATAGAGAATCGCCGGGTAGGCCGGGCCGATCCGGTGTCCGGAGCACGACAGCAACAAGGTCAGGATGAACCGGGTGATGCCGATCCACAGCAGGTACACCAGGATGAACGCGGTGCCGTACTTGAAGCTGGCAATCAATGCCACGGTCAGGCCCAGCAGCGAGGTCCACATCGACACGCGCTGGTCGAACAGCACCACCGAGGTGAACACGCCGAGGCGTTTGATCCCAAGGCCAAGGGCACGGGAGTTCTGCCGCAGGTTGTTGCCGTACCAGCGGAACATCAGTTTGCGACTGGCCTTGATGAAGCTCTTTTCCGGCGGGTGTTCAACGGTGTTGATCGCCGCGTCGGGCACGTAGAACGTGTCGTAGCCCAGGCGCATCAGGCTGAACCAGCTCGACTTGTCATCGCCGGTAAGGAACTTGAAGCGACCCAGGCGCCAGTGTTGCAGCGAGTCGCTTTCCACGTCGGCGATGAAGTCCGGGTTGGTGACCACGGTGGCGCGGAACACCGACATGCGGCCGGTCATGGTCAGCACGCGCTTGGACAAGGCCATCGAGCACATGTTGATGTGGCGCTGGGCGAAACGCAGCTTGTGCCATTCGCTCATGATGTAGCCGCCGCGCACTTCGCAGAATTCGTTGGTGGTCAGGCCACCGACGTTGCCGAACATCTGGAACCACGGCACGGTCTTGAGCACCACGCCTTCGGCCAGCACGGTGTCGCCATCGATCACCGCGACCACGGCGCGATCATCCGGCAGGTGCCGGGAGATGGCGCGGAAGCCGTAGGCCAGGCCATCGCGCTTGCCGGTGCCGGGAATGCGCACGAAGTCGAGTTTCACCCGGGCCGGCGGGTTCATCCGGTTCCACAGGCTTTTGACCAGCAGCTCATCGGACATTTCCACGATGGAGCAGACCACGGTGGTCGGCAGGCCGCAGTCGATGGCTTCGCGGATCACCGAGCTGTAGACCTGCGCGGTGGTCAGGGCATCAATGCGGAAACTGGTGACCATCAGGAACACGTGGGACGGGTCAGCCGCTTTGCCCAGCTTGCGCACTTTGCGCCGCAGGTACGGGTAGACGATGTACAGAAAAACCATGCCGCGCACAAAGTGAGTGGCACCCATCGAGTAGCGCCAGATACCCACGGCGCCAATCAGGAAAATGAAGTCCTTCGACTCGGAGTCGAACGTGGACACGGGCAACGCCATGGCGAGGCCCATCAGTAAACTCAGGTAGAACAGCCAACCGGCGGCCTGGAGTAGGCCGTGCTTTAGCCTGTGCATAATCTGCATCCGTCTCGATCTCGGGCGAGCCTTTGGGGTGGCCCGATGGGGTTTAGGCAGGCGTAGAAAGCAGCCCGTAGGAGCTGCCGCAGGCTGCGATCCAGGGACCTTTGGCGCCCGTGAAGGCGCCAAAGGATCGCAGGCTTCGCCAGCTCCTACGGAACCGTGGTTACCAGCAAATGCCTTCAGTACGGGCAGTTGTGCTGGTGGCCTTGGACATGAAGCCCACCAGGTCGATCACCTGCTTGCCGTGTGGAACTTCCTGCACCAGAGCGCGGAATTTCTCGTCACGATTGCCCAGGATGATCACGTCGGAGTTGTTGATCACCGCGTCGAAATCGGAGTTCAGCAAGGACGAGACGTGAGGGATCTTCGACTCGATGTAGTCCTTGTTCGCACCGTGAACGCGGGCGTACTCGACGTTGCTGTCGTAGATGCTCAGGTCATAGCCTTTGCCGATCAGCATTTCCGCCAGGTCGACCAGCGGGCTTTCGCGCAGGTCGTCGGTGCCGGCCTTGAAGCTCAAGCCCAGCAGGGCGACTTTGCGTTTGTCGTGGCTGGAGACGATGTCGAAAGCGTTCTGCACCTGGGATTCGTTGCTGCGCATCAGCGAGTTGAGCAACGGGGCTTCCACGTCCAGGGAACCGGCGCGGTAGGTCAGGGCACGCACGTCTTTTGGCAGGCACGAGCCGCCGAAGGCGAAGCCTGGGCGCATGTAGTACTGGGACAGGTTGAGGGTCTTGTCCTGGCAGACCACGTCCATCACTTCGCGACCGTCGACACCGACCGCCTTGGCGATGTTGCCGATTTCGTTGGCGAAGGTGACCTTGGTGGCGTGCCACACGTTGCAGGTGTACTTGATCATCTCGGCGACCGCGATGTCCTTGCGGATGATCGGTGCGTCGAGCTCTTCGTACAGCGATTGCAGAACGTCGCCGGACGCCTTGTCGAATTCACCGATGACGGTCATTGGCGGCAGGTCGTAGTCGGCGATTGCGGTGCTTTCGCGCAGGAACTCAGGGTTCACGGCCACGCCGAAATCAACGCCGGCCTTCTTGCCGGAGCAGTCTTCGAGAATCGGGATGACCACGTTGGCCACGGTGCCCGGCAGTACGGTGCTGCGTACGACGATGGTGTGGCGGGTGGCCTTGTCACGCAGAACAAAACCGATTTCGCGGCATACTGCCTCGATGTAGTTCAGCTCCAGGTCGCCGTTCTTCTTGCTCGGCGTACCCACGCAGATCATCGACAGGTCGGTGTCGCGAATCGCCTCGGCGAAGTTGGTGGTGCCACGCAGACGACCTGTCTGGATGCCTTGGGCCAGAAGCTCACCCAGGCCCGGTTCAACGATCGGCGATTTGCCGGCATTGATCATATCGATCTTGTCTTTGGCCACATCGACGCCAACGACGTCATGGCCCCGTGCAGACAGGCAACCGGCACAGACTGCGCCGACGTAACCCAAACCAAAAATGCTGATGCGCATCGCAATTACCTCTCTGTTATCAAGCCTGTATACATCAAGCCATTAGATGGCCGGAGTTAATGGTGTTCAGCGTGTTTTAGTGCACTCGCAAGTGTGCCTTACAGGCACAACGATGCCCTGTGCTGGCATATAAGTTACGAGTGTCTAAATAAATGCACTCAAGGTGTGCGCAACTAGGCCTTGTTGTTATGATTTGCCCTTTTATGCAGCCGATCCTCCTGTCGGAAGGATGCAGGTGCAACGGCCTTGCACGCTTGATGTCAGGCCGAAAGCCCGTGGATCAAGCGGTTGGGTGCTCGGGTGAGCACGTTTATAGGGGCGCTGTCGTGGCCTTGTAGGGGATAGTCATACCGCGTTATCTCCTGTCCGGTTGCTGTTGTCCAAATCAGTGATTAGTCAGCGCAAGTTAGTGTTTCAACTTCGCAACATGAATCGCTTATCTGCGTAAGTTATCTCGTACACGTTCGGCGAGAATCGTTACCGGTGGTATGAGCGGCGCGTTTGGACATAGTTCCAGTCCGCTCATCGCGAAATCTGAAATTTTTTGAAATATTGAGAAAGATGGCACTGCTTTCAAATTGATAGCACTTGCCGTTTCGCCCTTTATATATAGGCGGCTCAACGGAGGGGATATTTTTTTGCCACTACTGTTAAAAAAAGTCAGTGCCACTACGCAAAAAAATGATTGAAGTCGAGTGAAACTAAAGTTAGAAAATCGTACGGTATTTTTATGGCGCCATAAAAATGGCGAAAAAGCAGGGAAGGCTGAAGTGAGTCAAGGGTCGGCGCACGAGGGTTTGTGGAGGTCGTGCGCCGACCGGATGCATCACTCTGGTGCGTGGTCGCGCAGAAACACCAGATTGTCCGGCTTGGACTGTTCGGCGCTGTAGCGATAGCCCTGAGCCTCGAACTGCTTGAGGGTGGCCGGGTCGTTGATGCGTTCTTCGATGACGAAGCGGCTCATCAAGCCGCGGGCCTTTTTCGCGTAGAAGCTGATGATCTTGTACTGGCCGTTCTTCAGGTCCTTGAATTCGGTATTGACGATGCGCGCGTTCAAGGCGCTGCGCTTGACCGCCGAGAAATACTCGTTGGATGCCAGGTTGAGCAGCACGTCATCGCCCTGATCGACCAAGGCTTCGTTCAGCCATTCGCTGATGCGCGTGCCCCAGAAGGCATACAGATCCTTGCCCCGGGCGTTGGCCAGTTTGGTGCCCATTTCCAGGCGATAGGGTTGCATCAGGTCCAGCGGGCGCAGCAGGCCGTAGAGGCCCGAGAGCATGCGCAGGTGTTTTTGGGCGTAGTCGAAATCGGCTTCGCTGAGGGTTTGCGCATTCATGCCGGTGTACACATCACCCTTGAAGGCCAGCAGCGCCTGCTTGGCGTTTTCCGGGGTGAACGCAGGCGTCCAGCTGCCGAAACGCGCGGCGTTGAGCCCGCCGATCTTGTCGGAAACGTGCATCAACTCGCTGATTTGCGCGGGCGTCAGCTCGCGCAATTGCAGGATCAACTCCTGGGAGTGGTCGAGGTACTGCGGCTGGGTGAAGCGCTGGGTCGCGGGCGGTGTTTCATAGTCGAGGGTCTTGGCGGGTGAAATCACCATCAGCATGAAGTCGTCTCCTTTAATCGTGGCGGCGATTCTAGGGGGTTGTCCTCGTTGACTCCAGCTATGGCGTCCATAGGTGATGGCCGGTGGCCTTGCACAAAACCTGTAGGAGCGAGCCTGCTCGCGATTGCGGTATGACATTCACCAAAGGCGGTGCCTGAAATATTGCTATCGCGAGCAGGCTCGCTCCTACAAGGAGGCTGTGTTGCTGCGGGAGTCGAGTCTGGATCAGCTATAGTGCCGCGCGGGTTTTGTTATGGAGACATCCCATTGCGTATCGCTTTTCTCATCTTGATCTGGCTACTGAGCTTCGGCGCCATCGCGGCACCGGGCGAGGTGGCGACGCTCGACCGCAGCACCTGGCCGGAAAAACTCGGCAACCCGACGCTGTTCGACGTGGCGTCGAGGGCCGAGATCCTCATGTTTTCCAGTGTCCTGCTGGCCAGCGAGTCGCTGGATGAACCCGCCCTGGCCCAGCGCCTGGGCTTGCGTACGATCAATCTGGAGTCGGTCAACCGGGTTCGCCAGCGCATGTGGCAACGACTGCTGACCAACTACGACTTTGCCCAACAGAGTTGCGACCAGGATGCCTCCTTCTGTTTCCTGGTCGAAGACATGCCCACCTTGCGCGAGCAGGCCGCCAAGTTTCAGGTCGGCACAGACAGCTACTACATCAAGTGGGCCGAACCGAGCCGTGTGTTCCACACCCAGTACCTGGACGAACAGTTGCGCAAGGCCGCTTTGTTCCCGCAAACCAGCAGCGAGGTCGATCATTTTGGCGACTATGAGCGCAGCGGCGACGGGATGCATGACCGGCTGTTTCTGCTGACGTTCGACAGCGCCGCCAACGCCGCGCCGGATAACACTGACTGGGTCACCGAGTACCTGCGCAAGTCGAACCTGAGCGGGACGTTCTTCGTCCTTGGCAAGGACATCCAGGCCCGTTTGGCCGAGCATTCGGTGAGTAACCTGCAAGGGACCTACTCGAGCCAGTGCATCGGCGTACAAGGCTGGGAGTTCCGTTCCCACAGCCACTGGCAGGACTGGCAGGACTCGGTGCGCCGCAGCGCTGAACTGGTCAAGAGCAAGCTGCCGGAGAACTACGTGCCGCTGTTCCGTCCTCCCGATGGCCAGCGCCGTTCCGATGCCGAAGGTTTCTTCAAGACTCAGGGGTTGCAGGTAGCGTTGTGGGACATCGATGCCCAGGACGGTGCCGGCAAACTCAAGGGCAACCCAAGTGCACAACGGGTGCTGACCCTGATGTTGCTGTGGCGGCACGGCGTGATCAATTTCAATGTGAAGCAGGATGGGGTGAAAACGGCGTTGCCGTGGCTGGTCACGCAAACGGCGCCTGTCGGGATCGGCTGGGAGGATTGCCAGGAGGCGTTTCGCTGAAAACGACAAAACCCCGTGAACATTGGGTTTTTGGCGATTCTGGAAGGGGATTCGTTGCAGGTGGACTTCCGACTTTAAACGGGTGATGGCAGTCCGCCAAGTGCTATTGGTCAATCTGCAAAATAAACTTCAAAAAAGCGTCAAAGTACTTTTTTCTGTCACACGTTTTGGAGTATTACGAAGACAGACCGCCGAAACCTGCAACACAGGTGGCGTCTTCCAAGACCCCGCATGTATGCAGAACACTTGAGTCCCCGCAGGTGTATTCGGCAGTCACTTCGAGGCGCAGCACCGTCAAGGTATTGCGTCGAATGGCTCCCACAAAGGTGACCGAGTATGGATGATCACGGACGTAGCTCTTCTTCCAACCAGCCAATCCTTTATGTACTCGATACCAACGTATTGATTCACGATCCAAACGCGCTGCTCAACTTCGAAGAACACCACGTCGCGATCCCGATGACCGTGCTTGAAGAGCTCGACAAGCTCAAGAGCGGGCATCACAGCGTAGCCGCCGAATGCCGCCAGGCCATCCGCCTGATCGACAAGACCCTGGGCGATGCCTCACCCGAGGACGTCGAGCAGGGTGTGCCGATCCAGCGTGGTAAAAGCGGACCCAAGGGTTTGCTGTCAATTCTGATGAGCAAGCATGCCGAGCCGAACCTGATTCTGCCCGAGCATCTGAACGACAACAAAATCATCAACCAACTGATCGACCTGCACGCGCGCGACCCGAAAAAGCCCGTGGTGCTGGTCACCAAAGACATCAATATGCGCCTCAAGGCGCGCGCCTGCGGGATCGCGGCCGAGGACTACAGCACCGACCAACTGGTCGATGACGTGTCCTTGCTGCCCAACGGCTACCACAACATGACCGGCTCTTTCTGGGACCGCGTGAGCAAGGTCGAAACCCGTCAGGACCACGGCCGCACCTGGCATCAGGTGCAATTGATCGACAACCTGCCGGCGGTGCACATCAACGAATTCATCATTGATGAACAGGGCTTTGTCGGCTGGATCAAGGAGATTGAAGAAGACCGCTTGCTGATCCTCGACCTGCACCAGGAACCGCTGCTGCACCAGGAAGCCTGGGGCCTCAAGCCGCGTGATATCTATCAGAGCCTGGCGTTGTACGCCTTGCTCGATCCGGACATCCACCTGGTCAACCTGTCGGGTGCCGCCGGTTCGGGTAAAACCATCCTGGCGCTGGCCGCTGCGATCGAGCAGACCATGGTCAGCAAACGTTATCGCCGCATCATCGCCACCCGCAGCGTGCAGGGCCTGGACCAGGAAATCGGTTTCCTGCCCGGCACCGAAGCGGAAAAAATGGAGCCGTGGCTGGGCGCCATCACCGACAACCTCGAAGCCTTGCACATGGATGACGAAAGCACCCATGGCAGCGTTGACTACATCCTCAGCAAAGTGCCGTTGCAGTTCAAATCCCTCAACTACATCCGGGGCCGCAGCTTCCAGCAGAGCCTGATCCTGATCGACGAATGCCAGAACCTCACGCCGCACCAGATGAAAACCATCATCACCCGTGCCGGCGCCGGTTCCAAAGTGGTGTGCCTGGGCAACCTGGCGCAGATTGACACCCCTTACCTGTCCGCGACCAGCTCCGGGCTGACCTATCTCACTGAACGCTTCAAGGACTTCCCGAACGGGGTGCACATCACCCTGCAAGGGGTACCACGCTCGATCCTGGCCGAATACGCCGAATCGCATTTGTAACTGTCCATCGGAACCGGGCGGCCGCAAGGTCGCCCGGTTTTTTGTACGCTGTTTACAGAGATTCCGAAAAATAGCCCTTGAGGGTTTCCGTAAGAATTGATTGAGCGTCCAATACCTCTTGGGTCGGCTCAGGCTGTGAGCTACTGAACTTTTTTCGCGTCCAGCTGAAAAAGAAAGGGCCATCAATAATGCGTTCATTGTGTTCCGCCAAATATAACTTGGTCACGGAGGTATACCTGGGGAAAACATGAAAATGTAGTTCATGATTGAGTTCGGAAATACGCATTATGTATATTTTTTCAGGAGAAAATAGCGTGTTTAAGGCTCGCTCCGTAAGTGCCAGGCCTTTCATCAGTTCAGCGCTTTCCGCCGAACTTAGTTCTGCGAGTCTTGATATGTCCCGCTTAAGAGAAATAATCATGTAGCCAGGGATGTCGCAGTCCCGGCAGTGAGAGATTACGATGTGTTTTCCTGAGTAAATTGTCCGCGCGGACATGACTAGCCTCCCGTGTGCCACCATGGTTGAGTTGACGTGTAAGGTCTGCCCCGTTGAGCTCCTGCCGGAGGCCAGAGGAAAAAACCTTGTACGATACCTCTGTACTGAATTTTGTAGAATCGTTAGGTTTGTCGATCAGCTTTTCTCGAATGAACAACTCGGTCAATCATTCTGTTGTAGGAGGTTTCATTGCAGGTCATGGGGGCGGGCTTACGGAAAATCCTTACGTTGATATTTATTATAAAATAATCAGTGAATTATCAGTTGGTGCATAAATTTAAGTCGTTCGGTGATGTAAAAAAACGAATTTCGAGTATGGTTTTGTTACATTTATTTTTGTTATTTGGCAAAGCTTCCGTCGGGGGTTGTAAACTCAATAAGGAAGCGCTTTTGTAACTGTCCAGCGGAACCGGGCGGCCTTACAACCGCCCGGTTTTTATGGGTATATGAAAAACCAGTGGGAGCGAGCCTGCACGCGAAAGCGATCAGACATTCAGCATGGATGTTGACTCTTACGCCGCCTTCGCGAGCAAGCCCGCACACATTGGTTTGTGGTGGGCCGACAATCGTGCGTGCGAATAATTGACCCGCAGGTTTACAATCGACGCTCCTGATCAGGAGTAATCCCGTGCTGACTCATCTCGATTCCCAAGGTCGCGCCAACATGGTCGACGTCACTGAAAAAGCCGTGACGTTCCGTGAGGCGACCGCTCAAGCGCTGGTGCGCATGCTGCCCGAAACCCTGCAGATGATTGTCAGCGGCGGCCACCCCAAGGGTGATGTGTTTGCCGTGGCGCGCATTGCCGGCATTCAGGCGGCGAAGAAAACCAGCGATTTGATTCCGCTGTGCCATCCACTGATGCTGACCGGCGTCAAGGTCGAGCTCAGTGCCGAAGGCGACGATTCGGTGCGCATCGTGGCGCGCTGCAAGCTGTCCGGGCAGACCGGCGTCGAGATGGAGGCCCTGACCGCCGCCAGTGTCGCCGCGCTGACGATCTACGACATGTGCAAGGCCGTGGACCGTGGCATGACCATCGAAAGCGTGCGTCTGCTGGAGAAGGTCGGCGGCAAGAGCGGACATTTCCAGGCGGAGCAGCCATGAACGTTACCGTGAGGTTTTTCGCCCGTTATCGTGAAGCTTTGGGTGTGGACTCGGTGAAAGTGGAAGGCAACTTCGCCACCGTCGACGACGTCCGCGCGCTGTTGGCCCAACGTGACGGTGCCGAGGTGTTGAGCGAACAGAACTTGATGTGCGCCCGTAATGAAGACCTGTGCCAGCTCGACGAACCGGTCAGCGAGGGCGATGAAGTGGCGTTCTTTCCGACTGTGACCGGAGGCTGAGCCATGGCGATTCGCGTGCAGTCCACCGCGTTCGACCCGGGTGCCGAAGTCAATGCCATGCACGATGCCAATGTCGGCGTGGGTGCGGTGGTGAGTTTTGTCGGCTATGTGCGCGACTTCAATGACGGCCTCGACGTCGCCGGGATGTTCCTCGAACACTATCCCGGCATGACCGAAAAGGCCCTCGGCAAGATTGCCATCGAGGCCGAGCAGCGCTGGCCGTTGCTCAAGCTGGAAGTGCTGCACCGCATCGGCGCCCTGGAACCGGGCGAGCCGATTGTCTTCGTCGGCGCGGCCAGCGCCCATCGTCAGGCGGCATTCGACGCCTGCGCCTTTGTCATGGACTACCTGAAAACCCGTGCGCCGTTCTGGAAGAAAGAAAACACCAGTGACGGGCCGCGTTGGGTCGAGGGGCGTGACAGTGATCATGCGGCGGCGGATCGCTGGAAGCAGTAAACCTATAGTTTTTTGTTGTCTCTTCGGGCCTCATCGCGAGCAGGCTCGCTCCCACACTGGATCTGTGTTCGCAGGACCAATGTAGGAGCGAGCCTGCTCGCGATGGCGTCATCTGCATCACTAAAAGTCTTGATGATTCACCACCCGACCATCGGCCGGCATGGGCTGCATTTGCCTGATTGACGGCCAATACATAAAAGTCCAAGATGGAATTATAAGTACAAAAAAGGTTTCCACCCGTTTCAGCTTTTTCTTCTGTCTTGCCAAACCAACAACAACCGCGAGAAAACGAACATGAAGAAGTTCCC
Source organism: Pseudomonas sp. IT-P74 (assembly GCF_949768175.1). NCBI lineage: Bacteria > Pseudomonadati > Pseudomonadota > Gammaproteobacteria > Pseudomonadales > Pseudomonadaceae > Pseudomonas > Pseudomonas sp. IT-P74. Next base: position 99,863 of record NZ_CATKQD010000066.1, read on the forward strand.
CCTCATCACCGGTCTGGCCTTGAGCCTGTTGGCGTGCAGTTCTGTATTCGCCGCCGAGAAAACCCTGCGCATTGGCATTGAGGCCGCTTACCCACCGTTCGCCTCGAAAACCGACAAAGGCGAAATCGTCGGTTTCGACTATGACATCGGCAATGCCCTGTGCGCACAGATGAAGGCCAAGTGTGTGTGGGTCGAAGGCGAGTTCGACGGTCTGATTCCTTCCCTGAAGGTGAAGAAAATCGACATGGCGCTGTCGTCCATGACCATCAATGAAGACCGCAAGAAGTCGGTGGACTTCACCCACAAGTACTATTTCACCTCGTCGCGCCTGGTGATGAAGGATGGCGCGGTGGTGGATGACCAGTACGCCAGCCTCAAGGGCAAGAACGTCGGCGTGCAGCGCGCCACCACCACCGACCGTTATGCCACCGAGGTGTTCGAGCCCAAGGGCATCAACGTCAAGCGCTACAGCAACAACGAAGAAATCTACATGGACCTGGCCGCCGGTCGCCTCGACGCGATTTTTGCCGACACCATTCCGCTCAATGACTTCCTGTCGATGCCCCGTGGCAAGGGTTACGCCTTTGTCGGGCCGGAGCTGAAAGATCCGAAATATGTGGGCGAGGGTGCCGGGATTGCCGTGCGCAAGGGCAACACCGAACTGGTCAGCGAGCTGAACACGGCCATTGATGGCATTCGTGCCAATGGTGAGTACCAGAAGATTTCGGACAAGTATTTCAAGTCCGACATTTACGGCGACTGATCTACCGCCATCGCCAGCAGGCTGGCTCCCACAGGTTTTGTTTATACCGCAAATCCATGTGGGAGCCAGCCTGCTGGCGATGGGACCACGGCAAATCTTCAGCCCTTCAATTCCTTCAAATGCTTGTACACCGTCGCCCGGCCCATGTTCAGCACATTGGCCACGTAGTTCGATGCGCTTTTGCCCTTGAACGCGCCTTCGGCGTGCAACGCCAGCACCAGTTCACGCTTGTGGTCGCGAGTCAGCAGATTCAGGCTCAGTTGGCGCTCGCGCAGCCAGGCGTGGAGGAAGGTGTTGATCCGCTCCTGCCAGTCATCGCGGAACAGTGCATCCGGTTGCGGGATCAGCTTGGTCGGCGACAGGAACAGGTCCAGGGCGGCCTTGGCATTTTCGAACAACGAAATATTCAGGTTGATGCACAGCACCGCCAGCGGGTGACCTTCGCTGTCCCGTAGCACCGTGCTGAGGCTGCGAATCTTCTGACCATCCCAGTTGAGCTTTTCGTACGGCCCGATGTTTCGTTCGCTGACATCGTCGCTGAGCATGTCTTCCAGCGCCGAGTCGTCGCCGATTTCCCGCTTGGACAGGTTGTTGGCGATGTAGTCGACCTTTTGCGTGCGCAGGTCGTGCAGCACCACTTCGGCGTGGGGAAAGAACAGCGTGGCGATGGCATCGGCGATCGCCCGGAAGTTATCCAGCGACGTGGTGTTCGGGGCCGAGTCTTTTTCGGGGGCGTTCATACAGTGGAACTCCAGGCAGCGTCAGCGCCCCATCAAAGGGGCGCTGAAAGTGTGCCGTAATCGTGTGGGCACGTCACCTGAGGATCAGGATCAGCCGAGGCGGGCAGGGGAAAGCATTTCGGCATTCAGGCCAAAATGGCCGAGCGACTCGGGCAACGCGGCGCCGCGCACCAGTGCCGCGCTGGCCTGGCCCATGGCCGGCGAGGTCTGGATGCCATAACCGCCTTGTGCCGCGACCCAGAACAGCCCCGGTACCTGCGGATCGAAACCGGACAGCAAGTCGCCGTCGCTGACAAAGCTGCGCAGGCCGGCCCAGGTGCGGGTCGGGCGGCGAATGGTCAGGGTTGTGGCTTCTTCGATCTGGTAAATGCCCATGGCGATGTCCAGTTCTTCGGGCTGCACATCGTGGGGGTCCACCGGGTCGGCGTTGGCCGGCGAACCGAGGAACATCCCGGCGTCGGGTTTCATGTAGAAGGATTCGTCGAGGCTGACCAGCATTGGCCAATGGTGGATGTCCACGCCTTCGGGGCCGGCGAAGATGAACGCGGCACGGCGTTTGGGTTGCAGGCCCAGGGGCTTGGCGCCGGCCAGTTCGCTGATCTTGTCGGCCCAGGCGCCAGCGGCGTTGATGACGATCGGCGCGCTGAAGGTCTGGCTGTTGGTCTGAACCTGCCATACACCTTTGTCGTCGCGACTCAGGTTCACGACTTCGCTGTCGGTATGCACTTCGCCCTGGTTGCGGCGGATGCCGCGCAAATAGCCCTGGTGCAGGGCATCGGTGTCGATGTCGCTGGCGGTCGGGTCGTAGATGGCGCCGTGGACCTTTTCCCGGCGTAGGACCGGCACCAACGCGCAGGCCGCGTCGGCGTCGAGCAATTGCATTTCCGGCACCGTGGTTTTTGCGCTCTGGTACTGCCTGTTCAGTTCGTCCGGGTCACCGGTGAAATCCACGGTTATTTCGCCGCGCGGGGTCAGCAACGGGTGTTCGCAGAAGCCAGCGGGCGGGTTGTCGAAAAAATCGCGGCTGGCCAGGGTCAATGCCCGCACTTGCGGGGTGCCGTAGGCGGCGGTGTACAACGCAGCCGAACGGCCGGTGGAGTGATAGGCCGGATGGGATTCGCGTTCGAGCACGATCACGCGGCCGTGCTGCGACAGCCAGAAACCCGTGGAAGCACCGGCAATCCCGCCGCCGATGATGATGAAATCTGCCTGGCTCATGAACGTCTCCTGTTGGGGCGTAATTCTCAAAACTGAAGAGATCTCCCTGTAGGAGCGAGCCTGCTCGCGATGGTGTGTCAGTCGACATCAATGTGTCAGATACACCATCGCGAGCAGGCTCGCTCCTACAGTTGATCGCGGTGTCAGGGCTGCAGGCGATAGATTGCATTGGCCAGCGCAATGTCTTCCAGGCCCAGGCCGATCGAGCGGAAGAATACGTGTCGGTCATAGTCCGGACGCTGTACTTTTTCACTGATCAGGTCGGGCAGGTCGCCGACAATCGTGCTCTTGTCCCAGCCGTGCCGTTCGGCGGCGATCAGCATTTCACCGGCCGAGCCCGGGGTGGTCAGGCGATAGTCGCAGAACACCTGCATGTCGTTGAGGCTCTGCGGCGGCACTTCGTGGGCGCGCGGCGCGTTGGTGCTGATGGAGGTGATCAGTGCCGGTTTGCGTAAGTGAGACGGGTCGATCACCGGGCCGGGGGACGAGGTGCAGAGCATGATCACGTCGGCGTCCTCAACGGCGGCTTCGCGACTGTCGAGGATGTTCAGGCGTGGCTCGATGTTTTTCAGCAGACCGGCGGTGTCAGGATCGTCGCTCAGGTTCGGCGCGTACAGGTTGATGCTCTGCCAGTCACGCAGGCCTTTCACGTAGTGCAGGTGCGCCTGGGCCACTTTGCCACTGCCGATGATGGCCAGGCGATTGGCTGTGAGCGGCGCGAGGGCGTCGACCGCTACGGCGGTGGTCGCGGCGGTGCGTGCGGTGGTCAGTTCACCGGCGTCGCACAGCAACAGCGGCTGACCGGTCTGCGTCGACATCAGCAGAGTCCACGCGGTCACCAATGGTCCCTGATCACGGACGATGTACGGCGAAGTCTTGATTCCGTACACGCCGTCTTCGGCCAGCACACCCAAGTAGTTGATGAAGTCGCCGGCACCCTGTGGGAACTCCACCAGTTGCTGCGCCGGTTGCACTGCTTGCCCGGTCGCCAGGTCACGGAACATTTTGCGCAGGATCTGCGGTACGTCGACCTGCGCCAGCAACTCGCGAGCCTGATTCTGGTTGATCACTTGGGGCGTACTGGACATGGTCGGCTCCGGAATTGAAAGTAAACTAATTTGTCCATTATGGACTTTTAGTTATCGCTAGCAATATCCAAAGCAAAAAAAAGCGCAGTCCGTTTCCGGCTGCGCTTGTCTTTTCAGCGTCGCTTAATGAGGACGCTTGCGTTCAACGGCCCGCAACAGATGCGTCGGTGGCGTTTCACAGCTGATCTTGCGCCCCAGCTTTTCCTCGATGGACGGTAGCTGGTAGGAGTCGTCTTCACCGGCAAAGCTGATGGACACACCGTCGGCACCGGCGCGGCCAGTGCGACCGATGCGGTGCACGTAGTCGTCCGGCACTTCCGGCAGGGTGAAGTTGATCACGTGGCTGATGCCGTCGATGTGGATGCCGCGACCGGCCACGTCGGTGGCGACCAGTACGCGGATCTTGCCTTCGCGGAAGCCTTCGAGGGTCTTGATGCGCTTGTGCTGCGGCACGTCGCCGGACAGTTGCGCGGCGTTGATACCGTCACGCACCAGGCGTTCTTCGATGCGCCGCACTTCATCCTTGCGGTTGGCGAAGACGATGACCCGCTCCCAACCATTGTCGTTGACCAGGTTGTAGAGCAGTTTGTACTTGTCGGCAGCGGCCACCGCGTAGATGTGCTGCTCGACGTTTTCGTTGGCCACGTTCTGTGACTCGATCTCGACGATCGACGGGTCGGTGGTCCATTGCTTGGCCAGGTTCATCACGTCTTCGGTAAAGGTCGCGGAGAACAGCAGCGTCTGACGCTCGGACTTCGGCGGCGTCTGGCGAATGATCTGGCGCACTTGCGGGATGAAGCCCATGTCGAGCATGCGGTCGGCTTCGTCCAGCACCATCACTTCGACCATGTCCAGATGCACGTCGCCGCGCTGGTTGAAGTCCAGCAGGCGGCCCGGCGTGGCCACGAGGATGTCACAGTGGCGGGCTTCGAGGTGCTTGAGCTGCTTGTCGAAGTCCATGCCACCGACGAACGTCATGACGTTGAGGCCGGTGTACTTGGTCAGGTCGGCGGCGTCCTTGGCGATCTGCACCACCAGTTCACGGGTCGGCGCGATGATCAGTGCCCGTGGCTCACCCATGTAGCGCTCTTTCGGCGGCGGGGTTTGCAGCAACTGGGTGATGATCGAGACCAGGAACGCGGCGGTCTTGCCGGTACCGGTCTGGGCGCGGCCGATGGCGTCTTTGCCCGCGAGGGTGAAGCCCAGCACCTGGGCCTGGATCGGTGTGCAATACGGGAAGCCCAGATCCTGGATGGCGTGCATCAGTTCCGGGGCGAGTTTGAAATCGTGGAAGCGGGTCTTGCCTTCCTGGGGCTCGACGACGAAGTCTTCGAGTTTCCATGGGATGACCGGGGCCTTGGGCTTGGGTTCGCGGCGCGGTCTGGCGGGTTTCGGCGTTTCGCCGAGCGGCTGCTCCGTGGCTGTTGTCGCCGCCGGCTGGTCAGCTATTGCGGTCATCGGCTCATGCTTGGGTGCCGCCGTGGCGGTGGCTCGTTCAGACTGAATACCGTCGGTGCGGTGGCCGGGAGCGTGAGACGCAGGGCTGGGAACTGGCGCGAGTTGCTCAGTCTCGCTTTTACCGAACATTTTCTTGAGTGCTTTGAGCACGGTCATCTCATCAATTGATTAAGGAATGTACGCCGGCCAGTGTAATGCAAGAATCGGGCGCGGCGTAGTGGGATGGATCAAAGGGCGCTTTTAAACAGAAATGCTTAACGCAAGCGCTCGGCGAGCCAGACGCCGATGTCGCGAATTTCTTCGGGTAACACTTCGTGACCCATTGGGTACTCCTGCCATGTCACGGTGACACCACGTAGCTTCAAATGTTCGTAGGCGCTGCGCCCCATCGAGTTTTGCACCACATCGTCGTACTGGCCGTGCATCGACAGCACCGGAATCCGCTGCTGGCTGGCGGACAGTTGCAGTTCGTCGCTGAAGGTCGGTGCATAAGTAGAAAGGGCAACGACACCACCCAACGGGCCCTGCCATTTCAGAAACGCGGTGTGGAAAACCACGGCGCCGCCCTGGGAAAAACCTGCCAGGAAAATCCGCGAGGCGTCTATTCCGCTGGCTCGCTGCGTCTCAATCAATTCGATGATCCAGTTGGCAGACTCTTCAAGTTGTTCGCGATTGATCGCGCGCGCGGGGCTCATGGCCAATATGTCGTACCAGCTCGGCATCTCGTATCCGCCGTTGATGGTGACGGCGCGGCTCGGCGCCTGGGGCAAAACAAAGCGGGTGCTCAACAGGGTTTCCTGCAGAGCTTCGGCCACTGGCAGGAAGTCGTAGCGATCGGCACCCAGGCCATGAAGCCAGATCACGCAGGCATCTGCGGTCTTGACGGGTTCAAGAATCAAGGGGTTGGTCATGGCTGCTCCAAAAATGTGCGTGCGCTCTCATTGGGGGCGAGGTGTGAGTGCGCGTCTGGTGGATCCGTTAAGAAGATGTCGCAAGGCTACAACTTTTGCTATTGACCTGTCCCTAATTGGCTTCGGCTAGCAGTGTGGTACGGGCTTTGCTATGGGGAAACGGTGCAACCCATCTCGCGTGCGGCGGTAACACTATCAGTCTACTGCCGAGCGTGGGATAGCAAAGAATCCGGTGATGGATGTTCGCCAAAGGCCGATACGGGGCTTCGCGAACGTGAAAGGGCTACAGCCCGTTCGGCCGATTGGTGAGAAGTGAGTAATCCATGATGTGGATTTTCTCCTACTAGACTCATAGCTAACGTCTTACGTCGGTTGACCCCAAAAAAAGCCAACACGGGTCGACTACGCCTCAAAAGGGTGCGACAGGACTCACGCTCCGACACAACAAGAGCAAAACTGGAGGTTTGAATGAAGATGTTGAAATCCACCCTGGCGATCGTGACTGCAGCCGCGGTACTCGGTGTCAGCGGGTTTGCCCAGGCGGGCGCAACCCTGGATGCAGTGATGAAGAAAGGTTTCGTGCAGTGTGGCGTCAGCGATGGCTTGCCAGGCTTCTCGGTTCCGGATTCCACCGGCAAGATCGTAGGTATCGATGCTGACTACTGCCGTGCAGTAGCGGCGGCTGTCTTCGGCGACGCGACCAAGGTCAAGTTCAGCCAGTTGAACGCCAAGGAGCGCTTCACCGCGCTGCAATCCGGCGAAATCGACATCCTGTCGCGCAACACCACCATGACCAGCTCCCGTGACGCGGGCATGGGCCTGAAATTCCCGGGCTTCATTACCTACTACGACGGCATCGGCTTCCTGGTAAACAATAAGCTGGGCGTCAAGAGCGCCAAGGAACTGGACGGTGCAACCATCTGCATCCAGGCCGGTACCACCACCGAACTGAACGTTTCCGACTACTTCCGCGGCAACGGCCTGAAATACACCCCGATCACCTTCGACACCTCCGACGAAAGCGCCAAGTCGCTGGAATCCGGTCGTTGCGACGTACTGACCTCCGACAAATCCCAGCTGTTCGCCCAGCGCAGCAAGCTGGCTTCGCCGAAGGACTACGTGGTTCTGCCGGAAACCATTTCCAAGGAGCCTCTGGGCCCGGTCGTGCGTAATGGCGACGACGAGTGGCTGGCCATCGTGCGCTGGACTGGCTATGCCATGCTCAACGCTGAAGAAGCCGGCATCACTTCGAAGAACGTCGAAGCCGAAGCCAAGGGCACCAAGAACCCTGACGTTGCCCGTCTGCTGGGTACCGACGGTGAATACGGCAAAGACCTGAAAGTGAAGAAAGACTGGGTCGTGCAGATCGTCAAGCAAGTGGGTAACTACGGCGAAGTGTTCGAGAAAAACCTCGGCAAGAGCACTCCGCTGGAAATCGACCGCGGGCTGAACGCTCTGTGGAACGCTGGCGGCATTCAATACGCACCACCAGTGCGCTGATGGTTCTATCACCCGGTGGGCCAACCACCGGGTGATGTTCTGTTCCATTATTTCCGGGGCACTTCATGCAAAATTCAATCGGCGCACCAAAGCAGAGGCTCAGCCTCAGCGATCCACGCGTGCGTGCTTGGGTATTCCAGATCATCACGATTATCGCGGTGGTCTCGCTGGGCTGGTATCTGTTCGATAACACCCAGACCAACCTGCAACACCGGGGCATTACTTCCGGTTTCGACTTTCTGGAGCGCAGTGCCGGTTTCGGCATCGCTCAACACCTGATCGACTACACCGAAGCGGACACATACGCCCGGGTGTTTGTCATCGGCCTGCTCAACACCCTGTTGGTGACCTTCATCGGCGTGATCCTGGCGACGATCCTGGGTTTCATCGTCGGTGTGGCGCGGCTGTCGAAGAACTGGATCATCGCCAAAGTGGCGACGGTGTATGTGGAAGTCTTCCGCAACATTCCGCCGCTGCTGCAGATCCTGTTCTGGTACTTCGCGGTGTTCCTGACCATGCCGGGGCCGCGCAACAGTCATAACTTCGGCGACACCTTCTTTGTCAGCAGCCGTGGCCTGAACATGCCGGCGGCGTTGATGGCGGATGGTTTCTGGCCGTTTGTGATCAGCGTTGTAGTCGCCATCGTCGCCATTGTGCTGATGAGCCGCTGGGCGACCAAGCGCTTTGAAGCCACCGGTGTGCCATTCCACAAGTTCTGGGTCGGCCTGGCGATGTTCCTGGTCATCCCTGCGCTGTGTGCGCTGGTTTTCGGCGCACCGGTGCACTGGGAAATGCCGAAGCTGCAAGGCTTCAACTTCGTCGGTGGCTGGGTGTTGATCCCGGAACTGCTGGCGCTGACCCTGGCCCTCACCGTGTACACCGCGGCGTTCATCGCCGAGATCGTGCGTTCGGGCATCAAGTCGGTCAGCCATGGCCAGACCGAGGCGGCGCATTCCCTCGGCCTGCGCAACGGTCCGACCCTGCGCAAGGTGATCATCCCGCAAGCCCTGCGCGTGATCATTCCACCGCTGACCAGCCAATACCTGAACCTGGCGAAGAACTCCTCGCTGGCGGCCGGTATCGGTTATCCGGAGATGGTCTCGCTGTTTGCCGGGACCGTGCTCAACCAGACCGGCCAGGCGATCGAGGTGATTGCCATCACCATGAGCGTGTACCTGGCGATCAGTATCAGCATTTCCCTGCTGATGAACTGGTACAACAAGCGCATTGCGCTGATCGAGCGGTAAGGAAAAGCGCATGAGTACTCATACTTTCAAACCTGACATGCCGCCACCGAACCGCAGCATCGGTGCGGTGGCGTGGATGCGCGCGAACATGTTCTCCAGCTGGCTCAACACCCTGCTGACCCTGTTCGCGTTCTACCTCATCTACCTGGTGGTACCGCCGATCCTGCAGTGGGCGATCCTTGACGCCAACTGGGTCGGCACCAGCCAGGCCGACTGCACCAGGGAGGGCGCCTGCTGGGTGTTCATCCAGCAGCGCTTCGGCCAGTTCATGTACGGCTATTATCCGCCGGTACTGCGCTGGCGCGTGGACCTGACGGTGTGGCTGGCGATTGTCGGCGTGGCGCCGTTGTTCATCTCGCGCTTTCACCACAAGGCGGTGTACGGGCTGAGCTTCCTGGTGCTGTACCCGATCATTGCCTGGTGCCTGCTGCATGGCGGCGTATTGGGGCTGGACGCCGTGGCGACCAGCCAGTGGGGCGGCCTGATGCTGACCCTGGTGATCGCTACCGTCGGTATCGCCGGCGCGTTGCCACTGGGCATCGTCCTGGCGCTGGGCCGTCGTTCGAACATGCCGGCGATTCGCGTGGTCTGCGTGACCTTCATCGAATTCTGGCGCGGTGTGCCGTTGATCACGGTGCTGTTCATGTCCTCGGTGATGCTGCCGTTGTTCCTGCCTGAAGGCATGAACTTCGACAAGCTGCTGCGGGCACTGATCGGCGTGATCCTGTTCCAGTCGGCCTACGTGGCCGAAGTGGTGCGCGGCGGTCTGCAAGCGATTCCAAAAGGTCAGTACGAAGCAGCGGCGGCGATGGGCCTGGGTTACTGGCGCAGCATGGGCCTGGTGATTCTGCCGCAGGCCCTGAAGCTGGTGATCCCCGGCATCGTCAACACCTTCATCGCGCTGTTCAAGGACACGAGCCTGGTGATCATCATCGGCCTGTTCGACCTGCTCAACAGCGTCAAGCAAGCCGCCGCCGACCCGAAATGGCTGGGCATGGCCACCGAAGGCTACGTGTTCGCCGCCCTGGTGTTCTGGATTTTCTGTTTTGGTATGTCGCGCTATTCCATGCATCTGGAACGCAAGCTCGACACTGGCCACAAGCGCTAAGTCGCTACCTAATTTAGGAAGTTTTGTGATGAGCGAAGCAATCAAACAGCCTGTGAGCCCTGAAGGCATTATTCAGATGCAGGGCGTGAACAAGTGGTACGGTCAATTTCACGTACTCAAGGACATCAACCTCAACGTCAAGCAGGGCGAGCGTATCGTGCTGTGCGGGCCGTCGGGTTCCGGCAAGTCCACCACCATCCGCTGCCTCAACCGTCTGGAAGAACACCAGCAGGGCCGCATCGTGGTCGATGGCGTGGAGCTGACCAACGACCTCAAGCAGATCGAAGCGATCCGTCGTGAAGTCGGCATGGTGTTTCAGCACTTCAACCTGTTCCCGCACCTGACCATCCTGCAGAACTGCACCCTGGCGCCGATGTGGGTACGCAAGATGCCCAAGCGCAAGGCCGAGGAAATTGCCATGCACTATCTGGAGCGCGTACGCATTCCGGAGCAGGCGCACAAGTACCCGGGGCAACTGTCCGGCGGTCAACAACAGCGTGTGGCGATCGCCCGTGCGCTGTGCATGAAGCCGAAAATCATGCTGTTCGACGAACCGACGTCGGCACTTGACCCGGAGATGGTGAAAGAGGTACTGGACACCATGATCGGCCTGGCCGAGGACGGCATGACCATGCTCTGCGTGACCCACGAAATGGGCTTCGCCCGCACCGTGGCCAACCGCGTGATCTTCATGGACAAGGGTGAAATCGTCGAACAGGCTGCGCCGAACGACTTCTTCGACAACCCGCAGAATGATCGCACCAAGCTGTTCCTGAGCCAGATCCTGCATTGATCGACCCCAGGCACTGAAATAAACCCGGACTGAGTTCCGGGTTTATTTTTGCGTGAGGAAAACCACGTCCCTGTAGGAGCGAGCCTGCTCGCGATGGACTTGAGAGCGCCGCGGGGTAACTGAAAACCAGCGTTATCGTTCACGTCCATCGCGAGCAGGCTCGCTCCTACAGGGGGCATGTTGCTCTCTCGGATGAAGCTGGCTAACATGCCAGAAAATTCATCCTATGATTGGATGAGAGGGCGAATTCCATGTCAGAAATTTCTCCATTGGTGAAGCGATCCTTGGTCGATCAGGCTCTGGATCAGTTGCGTCTGCGCATCAATCAGGGCACCTGGACCGTGGGCCAGCGTTTGCCCACCGAGCCTGAGTTGTCCGCCGAGCTGGGCATCAGCCGCAACACCGTGCGCGAAGCCATGCGGGTGTTGGCGTTTTCCGGGTTGATCGAGATCCGGCAGGGCGACGGCAGTTACCTGCGGGCGGTGGTCGATCCGCTCGATACCTTGAAGGCGCTGTCCCGTTGTTCCCTTGAGCAGGCCCGGGAAACCCGGCACATCCTCGAAGTCGAGGCCATCGGCCTGGCAGCCATGCGCCGTACCGATGAAGACCTGGTGGCATTGCGCGAGGCCCTGGGCGTCAGCGGCAGCCACTATCACGGAGACCTCGACACCTACATCGCCTGCGACCTGGTGTTTCACCGCCGTCTGGTGGACGCCGCGCACAACCCGACCCTCAGCGAGCTGTATCGCTATTTCTCCAGCATCATCGGCGCGCAATTGCGCCAGACCCTGAGCATCGTCCCGCGCCGTCAGGAAGTGTTCGACCTGCACATCGCGTTGCTCGATGCCGTCGAGCAACGCGACCCGGAACGGGCCAAGGCCCTGTCGAGGCAGTTGATCAATGAACCTTGAAACCGAGAAGTCCATGCACCGCAGTGAGTTATCCACAGCCTCCAAACGTTCGGCCGAGCTGGAGGAGCTGCTGATCGATGCCGAGGCCGATGACGAACAGGTCCAGCAAACCCACCCGGTTCTGCGCCGGCCCTGGCTGTTGCTGCTGGGCCTGATTCTGGTGGCGCTGAACCTGCGCCCGGCGTTGTCGAGCATGGCGCCGATGCTCAGCGAGGTCTCGAAGTCCCTTGGTTTGTCGGCGTCCGCGGCGGGATTGCTGACCACGTTGCCGGTGCTTTGCCTGGGCCTGTTTGCGCCGTTGGCACCCGTGCTGGCGCGGCGATTTGGTGCGGAGCGGGTGGTGCTGGGCATTCTTCTGACCCTGGCGGGCGGGATCATCCTGCGCAGTTCGTTCGGTGAGATCGGCCTGTTTGCCGGCAGTGTGCTGGCCGGTGCCAGCATCGGCGTGATCGGCGTGTTGCTACCGGGCATCGTCAAGCGCGATTTCCCGAAACAGGCCGGGACCATGACCGGTGTCTACACCATGGCCCTGTGCCTGGGCGCGGCGATGGCGGCGGGTGCGACCGTGCCGTTGAGCGAACACTTTGACAAGAATTGGGCGATGGGCCTCGGCTTCTGGGTGATTCCGGCATTGGCGGCCGCGCTGTTCTGGTTGCCGCAAGTCGGCCAGAAACACGGCGCGCACAACGTGGCCTACCGGGTTCGGGGACTGCTACGCGATCCGCTGGCCTGGCAAGTGACCTTGTACATGGGCCTGCAATCGTCCCTGGCCTACATCGTGTTCGGCTGGTTGCCGTCGATCCTGATCGGGCGCGGTCTGACCCCGACCCAGGCCGGGCTGGTGCTGTCGGGCTCGGTGATCGTTCAACTCGTCAGTTCCCTCGCCGCGCCATGGCTGGCGACACGCGGCAAGGATCAGCGCCTGGCGATTGTGATCGTGATGGCCTTGACCCTCGGCGGTTTGTTCGGCTGCCTGTATGCGCCAATCGATGGCTTGTGGGGCTGGGCGATTGTGCTGGGGTTGGGGCAGGGCGCCACGTTCAGCCTGGCCTTGACCCTGATCGTGCTGCGCTCGCGGGACTCCCACGTTGCGGCAAATCTGTCGAGCATGGCCCAGGGCTTCGGTTATACCTTGGCGTCCATGGGGCCGTTCGCGGTCGGTATCGTGCATGACTGGACCGGTGGCTGGGCAGCCGTGGGCTGGATTTTCGGTGTCATTGGCCTCGGTGCGATCATCGCCGGCCTCGGAGCCGGGCGAGCGCTGTATGTGCAGGTGGTCAGCGAGAGAACTTAAAAGCGGTCAAGCGCTACAAATACAGGACTTCCAGTGTCGCTGAACCATCAAGGATCACTTTGTCGGTGAGATCCAGGGTCGAAGTGGGGGCAATGACCGCCTCTACCGTTACCTTCGTGGTGAAGTTCTGGATCGGCACCGGGCCTGAGAGGCTGCCAGCATTATGGGTAAATCCCAGAATACTTCTCTGAGCCATCGGTATCGGGTTCGAACTGGCGCGGCTCCAGGCCGCGCCGTCGGTGGTGGAATCGGTTCGGTACAGGCGGGCGAAATCGTCGGCGCTGGCATCGGTGGGGTCGACGTTCAGTGAATACAGGCCGATTTTATTGCTGCTGTTGTCCAGACCGAGGCCGTAGTAAATCTCGCTGTTGACGGTGGCCGAGCCTGCGCGGTTGTCGTGCATGAGCAGGGCAAAGGGGGTCGGTGCATCGCAGCCAACCTGTAGTGTCAAGCCCTTGGGTGGCAGGCGAGTGCTGTTGTCGCGATCAAGATCGTTTTTCGACATCCGACCGAAATCCACCCGACCGCCATTGGACAGTTTCACGTGACAGGCGGCGGGCGCAAAACGTGCACGCAGGGTTATCTCCGCGGAGCGCCCCGCGGCGACCGGCTCGAACAACCCGGAGGTTTCCCAGACAGCGGCGTCACGCAGCTGCGACACCTGCGCCTGTGTCCAGGCTGTCAGTTGAAGTTGGGCTGACAGGTTTTGCCCTTGCACGGCGGCGCCACTGCGCATTGGAACGATGGCCTGCCCAGGTCGCCAAGGCAGGCCTGAGGCTGTGGACTGCGGTGCTTGGCCGGCAGTGGAAATCAAACCCAGGTCCACCGATTGTCCATCTAGCACCGCATCACTGATGTGCACGGTATAGCTGCCGTGGTCGGCGAGCCGAAAGCGCTCTGCGGTCGCAGCGATGGCGCGATAGAACACACTCATGTCGGCGGGTTGCGGGCAGTTCAGGTTCAAGCTCACGCGACGCTCACCCAAGGTTTGCTCCTGGAGTTCGGGAGTGCGAATCGCCCTTTGCATCGAACCGTAATCAAGTACCGACTGGCTCAGGCTCAGCCGGCATTCATCGGCGAACGCCCGGGCATCAGGCATGAGCACGCCCAGCGTCAGGGTGGCGAAGGTCAGCATCAAAGGTGCGGACAGTTTCATGCAGTCATCCTTATGGCGTGCGGCATTGGGCGAGGGCGGTTTCGAAGTACGCCTGGGAGTCGGCCTTGGCCGGCAGCTCGAAGTGCAACTCACACCGGCCCAGGCCAGGTGCGGTTATCCACAGGGTGGGAGTCGCCAGGACATTGGGCAGAAATACCAGCCCGCCTTCCTGTACAAGCGTGACGAACTCGCCATCGCCAGTGTTCACCGTCGCGCCACGGGGCAGCAATGCGCCGTTGTCCTGGGTGACTTTGAGCAAGGCGCGGCGAGTCTGGATGACCCCGAACTCGACCTTGTCGACGGCGCCGCGCCCGGCGGATATCACCGCCAGACCGTTGTTGATATCGAGATTGCGCGGCAGCGAGCGGGTTTCGACTTCCACCGGGTTGCGGCCATAGGCCGTCACGTGTGGAACCACGGCTCGACCTTGCCAATCGGTCCACACCGGGCCGCTGGGGGTGGAGACTTTGATGGCGGCGGCATCGCCTACCGACAGCAACGCGAAGGTATCGCGCACGGGATAAGGCGACAGCGTCAGGCCATCGCCATGCAACACCGCCCCACCGCGTGCTCCCACCTGGTAACTGGGGCGCTCGGCATCAGTGCGGGTGTAGCTTACGTCCAGTTGGCTGTAGCGTGGCAGGATAGAAACACCGGCGGAAGACTGCACTTGTCTGTCGCGACTGTCATGCTCAACGCCGACCCGGTAACTCAAGTGATCGTTGAGTTGTTCGTTCAAACCCACACCGCTGCGATGTTCGCCGGCAGAGCTGCGAACCCAGGTTCGCCCCCGACGGTTTTCACCCAAAGGAATGCTGAGGTTCAGATAGGCACTGTCATCGATGTTCCGGGTGCCGCTGACTTGCCATTGCACCGTGGCAGAGACCGATACACCGCCGATGAGGGTGCCCCAGGATGCCATGGCGCGGCTGCTGCTTTGTCCGTCGAAGGACGTTGAGCGGCTGAGGCTGGCGCTGAGTGCACCAGTCCCGGGAGGCGACCACGACAGCCCCAGGTTTTGTTGATCGCGATAACGGGACCGGTTGCGCGGCGACTCGGTTTCGAGCATCGCTTGCGACAGTTCGCGATAACCGAAGGTTCGATGGGACATCCCGGCATTCATCGACCATTGCTCACCCAAGCGATGCGAAAGGTTCAAATCGGCCTGAATGCCTTTTTCGGGGTGACCGGAACTGACTTCGGAGGTTTGCAGACTTGTCTGCAGCTGCGTATCGGTCCAGGGCAGCAAGCCCACGCCTGCGGCCATTGCACGATAATCGGCGGAACCCGTGGCGCCCGTGCTGAGCATGACGTGCGGATTCAATGCCCCGCTCCAGCTCCCGCTGATCAGCCAGGGATCGTTGGTCTGTGAATCGCCGAGGTGACGTAGCTGGCCGGCAGTCAGCGAAAAGCCGGACGCCGGGAGGTCCATCCCGAGCAGAGACGCCGGGACGGTAAAGCGCTGCTCGCTGCCAGTGGTTTCCTTGACCACGACTTCGACATCGGAACGGCTGTCGAGACGCTGAACGTTGCTCAGGGAGAAGGGGCCGGCGGGCACCACGGTCGAGTGGATCAGCGACCCGTTCTGCCGAATTTCGATCCGGGCCTGGCCCTGGGCAATGCCTTCGATGGGCCTGCCTTGGCTTTCGGTCTGCAGCGCCTGCTCGGTCATCAGCTGCACGCCGGTAATCTGCGCAGTGGCCAGTACCGGGTTATAGAGGTTGATCTGACCGGCCTGAAGCACTGCTTGATGACCGGTGAAGGTTCGTTGGGCGTACGCCGCCAGGTGGCTGGTGCGGGACACATCATTGTGCCAGGTCTGCACCTGGCGGCTGCGGACGATCCAGTCGCCGGCATTGAAACCGACTTCGGTATTGGCCGTCAGGTAGCGATTCGATTGGTCACCGTATTGGCTGTAAAGGCTGTTGACGTCATAGTTGAGCAACCCGGCGACGCCACCGGTTTGATAACCCGAGAAGTCCCGAACCTTCGCACGCATGGCGTCCGTGGGCACGATCAATGACAGACCGAGATTGGCGGGGTCCTGTTCGATCAGTGTTTGCGGCCAAGTGCCGAGAACGTCAAAACAACGAGGGTCGTTGGTGGGAGCGGTGGGCTCGCTCAGGTTTGCCGCATCAAGCAAGGCATGGTCAAAGCACAAGTCGCCCTCATTGTTGAACGTAACGTCTACGCGTCCCTGGCGCTGACCATTAACTGTGAGTGTGATCGGATGGCGGCCGGCGGTGAATCGCGGGGCGTTCAGCAGCTGGGTCGCCAGCGCCGGATCGATACCGCGCTGGAGCAGCGTCTTCTGGTCGAACGAGGTCAGCAACGAAGCACTGCCGGGATCTTCGGCGCGGGCATCGAGCACCATCAGCGTGTTGGTCATCAGCAACACCACGCCGGTGCGCAGAGGCGGCAGTCGAGGACGAGTGTCGGCACGCCTGAAAGCAGGCATGGCTTCGCCACCACGGTATTTCAATACAGTGTTCATGGGGTTCATTTGGGTTGACCTTTGCGCTGGCCTGAACCACTACGGCATCAGGTTCGCGTTGGAACATCAGCGCCCGCTTTTCCCGGTTGGGGCTATCGGTGTTCCGGTTCTAAGGGGGGATCGGGGCGTCGTAGGGCGGCACTGCAAAGCCGTAGACGGTCGCCGGTTGAAAGCGTACCTGGGTGGCGGTTCTTGCTGGCACCGACACGCCGATCCGGTCACCGGGCAACAGGTAGGTTCGCGGTAGCAGTGCGCGGTCCCCGGAAGGCAGCATCTGTAGTTCCTGAGCCAGGCGTACGACGTAAGGTGTCTGGTTGCTCACGGTCAGTTGGCCATCTTGCAGCGACCATCGCAGGTCGGTCCACGGTGTGCGGTTAGGCGCCAGGCCGGCCGGGTGAAGGATGACGGGCAGGTTCTGGCGCACCGTTACACCCACTCGGGCATGCCCGGCCTCGGCAACGGGCTTGCCTTGGGGGATGCCTTCAAAGATCACGCGTTTCAACCGCTGGGTGAGCAGGGGCTTTTCCGATTGCAGGATGAAGCGGATCAACTGGGTCCTGGACGGTTCAACCCGTGCCAGCGGTGGCGTCACGAACACCAGAGGCTCGGTGTCTTCTGGAATGTTTTCAAGGGTGACGTGCAGCAATACCAGGCTGTCATCGGTATTGGTCACGGATACGGATGCCTCACCGTTGGCCTCGTTGACGATCACCACGGAGGTGTCGGGAACCATGCCGTCGGCTTGAGCCAGATGGGGCGGGAACCATGCAAGTGCACCGACACCGAGGGGGATCAAATGGCGTGCGAATTTTAAAAACATCGTCATGACGTGCCTTATTGATGGTCACGAAAAAAGATCGCTGACATGGGCCGTACTCGGGAATCACCGATAGCGCGAAAGGCAGAAGCGAGGACTTTGGCGGGAACCCTTCAGAGCACGGGCAACGGCTGGAGTCAGCCGTTGCCCGAAGACGCTATCAAATTACAGGTAGGTGATTTGCAGGGTTGCCGAACCGTCGATTTTCTGTTCGTCGGTCAGCGTAAGGCCGCTGGTTGGAGCTATGGCGGTCAAGAGCAAAATGTCCACAATGACATCCTGAACATCGTGGGGCGCCGTGACGCCCGCGTTACTGCTGCCGAATGAAAGCAGGTTGTCAGGTTTCAGTGCGGAGTCATCAGGTTCAAACCAGGTTTGGCCGTTGTCCTGAGACTGAATCGCCAACGAAGGAACATTTGCGACCGGATTCACGTAGTGCAAAAAATAACGTCCGAGCTTTTCGTTGCCGTTGATCAGGCCTAACCCGAAGGCACCGGCAGTAGACGAGGTGCCGGCTCTGTTGTCGACGGGAACAATTGCAAACTTCACAGGTGCGTCGCAGCTCACGGTCAGTTGGACGGTTCTGTCTTGAAACTGGGTGTGGGTGTCCGGATTCAGGTCCTTTGAAGAGATTTTTCCATAATCCACAACACCACCACCGGACAGGCTCGGTGTACAGGCAGCCGGTGTAATCACGCCCGTGACAGTCAAGTCGGTGCTGGAGCTACCGTAAGCGAACGAAGTCACGCTAAAGAGTAATGCAGTGCCTAGGGTCGTCAGTGTCTTGTTCATGTATTCACTCGTTCTTGAATAAAGGTTGGATGAGGTGACGCTGGGTCCGGCACAACGCCGGTGCAGACAGGCTGCTCGATAGGCACAACTTAGCGAGAAGGGTGTTTGGGAGGAATGCAACAAATACGAAAAGGGGCGACTGTCTGTATGAAAGAGTGTTGCGAGAAAAAAGTATTCTTTCGGAAGACGCTCAGGAGTTAGTCCAGCTCTGTAGCCTTTCGCGCGAAACGATGTAGGTTATTTCTGTTGTTTGACAGGTAAAAAGCCCTGGCCCTTGAATACATTGAGGAGAGTAAAAACGAGGGTTTTTCAGGGTGTTGTGGAGGGTGGAGAACAACGCTATTTTCCGACTCTTCCAGCCACAAATAGGAGGTTTCCCACAGTGCGAGTCGTAATTGCTGATGACCATTGCGTCGTTCGCATCGGTCTGCGGATGCTCATCAGTGCCAGCCGGCAATGTGAAATTGTGGGAGAGGCTGATGGTACGGACAGCCTGATGAACCTGCTCGCAGAAACGCCCTGTGATTTGCTGATTACCGATTTTGCCATGCCAGGCGGGCAGCATGCCGATGGTCTGAAAATGCTGAGTACGATTCAACGACGCTACCCGAAACTGCCGATCATTTTGGTGACGATGTTCAGCAGTGCGACGACGGCGAGGGCGGCATTGGCTCAAAGGGTGTCCGGAATCGTCACCAAAGACGACTCGGCAAACGAACTGCTCCTGGCAATCAGCGCTGTGAGTAACGGACGACGCTACCTCAGTGAGCGCTTGCGCACGATGTTGGCAAATACGAGCAACCCGTTGCGCGAGTCGCGGTTGTCGGCCAAAGAGCATGAAGTGGTCCGGATGCTGGCCAGCGGCATGACCGTCAGCGAAATCGCCAGCCACTTCAAACGCAGCGTCTCAACCATCAGCAAGCAAAAAAACATGGCCATGCTCAGGCTGGGCCTCTCTACGGATGTCGATCTTTTCTCCTATGCCCGTGACAACGGAATGTCGCTCTAGGCCTGTGGTAGATAGGCAGTCCCGATATTTGCGTGGCGAATGCCAATAGTGTTCAGCGCATTTACGGATTATCGTGCAGGCATTCTCGATTTTACGGAGCTTGTGCATGAGTGACGCCAACAGCGCATTGATTACCCGGTTCTATCAAGCGTTTCAGCGGCTGGATGCCGAGGCCATGAACGCCTGTTATACCGATGACGTGGTATTCAGTGATCCGGCGTTCGGTGAACTGCGTGGCCGGGATGCCGGCGACATGTGGCGGATGCTCGCCACCCGTGCCAAGGATTTCTCCCTGACATTCGACAACGTCCGCGCCGATGATCGTACCGGTAGCGCCCATTGGGTCGCGACCTATCTGTTCAGTCAGACCGGCAATACCGTGGTCAATGACATCCAGGCACGCTTTGTCTTTCGCGATGGCAAGATCTGCGAGCATCACGACAGTTTCGACCTGTGGGCATGGTCGCGCCAGGCCCTGGGTTTCAAAGGCCTGCTGCTGGGCTGGACGCCACTTGTTCGCAACGCTGTTCGCTCACAGGCCTTGAAGGGGCTGAAGGCATTCCAGGCCAGTCGCTGATAAGATCGCGGCTTGTTTCCCTTCAAGCCCTGATCGTTACGTGACCACCCTAAGCGAAAGCCCTGTCGACGCCGACACCCCCACGAGCAAAACCTGGTTCGTCTACCTCGTTCGCGCGGCCAACGGTTCGCTCTATTGTGGGATCAGCGATGATCCCGTGCGTCGCTTCGCCAAGCATCAAAGCGGCAAGGGCGCGCGATTCTTTCTTTCCAGTCCTGCCATGGCCCTGGTCTACACCGAGCGCTGTCGCGACAAAAGCGATGCGTTGCGTCAGGAGCGGCTGATCAAAAAACTCAAGAAGAGCGCCAAGGAATGCCTGGTGGCGAGCGCAGCGAGCGCAGCCCCTGGCCTATCACTCTGACTGATCAGTTCCCATCAGGCAGATCTGTAGGCTGCCAGGTGATTGCGCGCTAAGCTGCTGGCTCCTGATCCTTGCGGCGGAGCCGAGCATGTCCGAGTTGATTCTGCATCATTACCCGACGTCCCCTTTTGCCGAGAAGGCCCGCCTGCTGCTGGGTTTCAAGGGTTTGTCCTGGCGTTCGGTGAAGATTTCGCCAGTAATGCCCAAACCGGATCTCACGGCGTTGACCGGTGGCTACCGCAAGACACCGGTGTTGCAGGTCGGTGCCGATATCTATTGCGACACGGCATTGATTGCCCGGCGACTGGAGCAGGAGAAAGCCTTGCCGGCGTTCTTCCCGGAAGGTCAGGAAATGATCACCGCATCGTTTGCCGCCTGGGCTGATTCGGTGGTGTTCCAGCATGCGGTGAGCCTGGTGTTCCAGCCGGAGTCGATCGCGGTGCGCTTTGGCAATTTGTCGCCGGAAGCGATCAAGGCGTTTCTGGCCGACCGCGCCGGTTTGTTCAGTGGTGGTAGCGCGACAAAATTGTCTACCGAACAGGCGAAGCATCAGTGGCCAACGATCATGTCGCGCCTGGAGTTGCAACTGCAGCGCGAAGAGGGGGATTTCCTGTTCGGTGAGCCGTCGATTGCCGACTTCGCCCTGGCTCATTGCCTCTGGTTCCTCAAGGCCACGCCGGTGACGGCTCCGCTGGTCGAAGCTTATCCGGCAGTCAATGCATGGCATGCGCGGGTATTGGGCTTCGGTCATGGTGCATCCAGCGAGATGAGTTCCGAGGAGGCTCTGGCAGTGGTGCGTACGTCCACGCCAGCGGCCTTGCCGGATGAGCAGTTTGTCGATCCCAATGGATTCAAGGCGGGGCAGCAGGTAGTGATCGCCGCCACGGACTACGGCGTGGATCCGGTGGCGGGGGAGTTGCTGTTTGCCGGCCGCGAGGAGCTGATTGTACGGCGAGAGGACGAGCGTGGCGGGGTGGTGCATGTGCACTTCCCGCGGTTTGGTTTCCGGATCGAAGCCAGCTGACAAAAACCTTGTGGGAGCGAGCTTGCTCGCGATGGCGGACTGACATTCAACAAAATTGTTGGCTGTGTTGGCCTCATCGCGAGCTCGCTCCTACAGAGTTACTTCAACGCCGCCAGAATCGCATCCGGGTCATACCCGCGAATCAGCGTCCCGTTCACATCGATGATCGGAATGCCGCCACCGCCCAGCGCCTGATAGTCCCCGCGCGCGACGGCATCCTTCTCGATATCGAACTCCTTGTATGGAATGCCTTTCTGATCGAGGAAGCGCCGGGTCAGCTTGCAGTAACCACACCACTCGGTGGCGTAGAGCACGACGTTGGCCTTGGCCTGGGTCTGCTCCGGCAGCACTTGCGATGGGTTGAACACCCGCTCGATCTTGCCCCAGTTCTGATAGGCCACGACCACCAGCAGGATCAGCAGGAATTTCTTCAGTACGCCGCCGAGCATCAGTTGCGACGCTTCAGCTGATCGGTGAGCGAAGTGGGCAGGCCCTTTATGATCAACGTGCCGGCTTCTTCGTCGTACTCGATCTTCGAGCCCAGCAAGTGGGCTTCGAAACTGATCGACAGGCCTTCGGCGCGGCCAGTGAATCGGCGGAACTGGTTCAGGGTGCGTTTATCGGCCGGGATTTCCGGCGAGAGGCCGTAATCCTTGTTGCGGATGTGATCGTAGAAGGCCTTCGGGCGCTCTTCGTCGATCAGCCCCGACAACTCTTCCAGGCCCATTGGCTCACCGAGTTTGGCCTGGCTGCTGGCGTAATCCACCAGGGTCTTGGTCTTCTCGCGGGCGTCGTCTTCCGGCAGATCTTCGCTTTCAACGAAATCACTGAAGGCCTTGAGCAACGTGCGGGTTTCACCCGGACCGTCGACGCCTTCCTGGCAACCAATGAAGTCGCGGAAATACTCCGAAACCTTTTTGCCGTTCTTGCCTTTGATGAACGAAATGTATTGCTTGGATTGTTTGTTGTTCTGCCACTCGGAAACGTTGATCCGCGCGGCCAGGTGCAACTGACCAAGGTCGAGGTGGCGGGACGGGGTTACGTCCAGTTCGTCGGTCACGGCCACGCCTTCGCTGTGGTGCAGCAGGGCGATGGCCAAATAGTCGGTCATGCCTTGTTGATAGTGCGCGAACAGCACATGGCCGCCGACCGACAGGTTCGATTCTTCCATCAGCTTTTGCAGATGCTCGACCGCCACACGGCTGAATGCAGTGAAATCCTGGCCGCCCTCGAGGTACTCCTTCAGCCAGCCGCTGAACGGAAACGCGCCGGATTCCGGATGGAACAGGCCCCAGGCTTTACCCTGTTTGGCGTTATAGCTTTCGTTGAGGTCGGCGAGCATGTTCTCGATGGCCGCGGACTCCGCCAGTTCAGAGTCACGGGCGTGGAGAACTGCGGGTGTGCCGTCGGGTTTTTTGTCGATCAGGTGGACGATGCAATGACGGATCGGCATGGGCTTCTCGGCTGAATGAAGAGAGGAGGGCGTGCTCCCCCGAAAAAGCGCCCAGTGTACCGCAACCACTGGTTTTGGCGCGGTGCGAAGGGCAATTGACGGGCGACCGACGGCGCTTATGCGTTTTTTTCCTGTTTTAGCGCAATAAAGCTGACCAAATGGGTAGCTAGAGGCGGATATTTCCACGTCTGTGTGCTAGCTTTGCCCGGTCTTGCGCGAAGTCACTGCGTTAAGCGTGCAGTCAGCATTTGTCAGGTCGAACCAAACCCTGATTTCGGTATCTATAACCCCGATCCCGAGGTTATTTGGCCGAGGGTGCCAGATCCAGAAGATCGGGCTCGATGGCTGACATTGCACTCTGCAATCCATATGAATTTGATAGGGAAGGAACACTAAATGGCTCTTACTAAAGACCAACTGATCGCCGACATCGCTGAAGCTATCGACGCGCCGAAAACCACCGCGCGTAACGCTCTGGACCAACTGGGCCAAATCGTTGCCGATCAGCTGGAAAACGGCGGCGAAATCACTCTGCCAGGTATCGGCAAACTGAAAGTGACTGAGCGTCCTGCCCGTACTGGCCGTAACCCTTCGACTGGCGCTGCCATCGAAATCGCTGCCAAGAAAGTGATCAAGCTGGTTGTGGCCAAAGGCCTGACCGACGCTGTTAACAAGTAAGACTTGTTAAGAAAAAACCGTGCACCGGAGCGATCCAGGCACGGTTTTTTTGTGTCTGCGATTTATCGCAAACAACCTGCAACCATTGTGGGAGCGAGCCTGCTCGCGAATACGGTGTGTCAGTACCATCGAATTCGACTGACACAGCGCTTTCGCGAGCAGGCTCGCTCCCACAATTGATTTAACTCAGTTTTTGAGCGCCCAACGCTCACGCCAGGCCTGTTGCTGCGCTTTGGTCTGGAAGGTCCAGGCGACGAAGCGGCTCTGCTTTTGGCCCTGGCCCATTTCCACCACCTGAATGTCCAGTGCGCCAGCCTTGCTCAAGGCCGTCTGGATCGCTGGCAGGTTCGACGCCTTCGACACCAGCGTACTGAACCACAGCACCTGTTGTGCCACGTGCGCGCTCTCGCTGATCAGTTGCGTGACGAAACGCACCTCCCCGCCCTCACACCACAATTCCGCCGCTTGCCCGCCAAAGTTCAACACCGGCAGCTTGCGTTTCGGATCGGCTTTGCCCAAGGCGCGCCATTTGCGCGTACTACCCCGCGTAGCCTCGTCCAGCGAGGCGTGGAATGGCGGGTTGCACATGGTCAGGTCAAAGCGCTCAGTGCTCTCCAGCAAGCCTGTGAGGATCTGCTTGGGGTTGCTCTGCTGGCGTACCTGGATCGCTTTGTTCAGGCCATTGGACTGAATGATGGCCTTCGCCGCGGCGATGGCGGTCGCATCGATATCGGAACCGAGGAACTGCCAGCGATAGTCGCTGTAACCGATCAGCGGATACACGCAGTTGGCGCCCATTCCGATGTCCAGCACCTTCACGCAGGCGCCACGGGGAATCACACCGTCATTGCTGCTGGCCAGCAGATCGGCGAGGAAGTGCACGTAATCGGCACGGCCTGGCACCGGTGGGCACAGGTAGTCGGCCGGAATGTCCCAGTGAGCGATGCCATAGAATGACTTGAGCAGCGCCCGATTGAACACCCGCACGGCTTCCGGGCTGGCGAAGTCGATGCTTTCCTTGCCGTACGGATTGATGATCACGAACTTCTTCAGTTCCGGGGCGCTTTTGATCAGCGTCGGAAAGTCGTAGCGACCCTGATGGCGATTGCGCGGGTGCAGGCTGGCCTTTTCCTTCGGGGCGACGGCCGTGGCCGGAGTCTTCGGGGCAGGCTTTTTGCGCGCAGGCTTGGGGGAGCGGGGGGCGGTCATGGCGGTGGTCGATTCGGGTATGGCTGAAAGTGGTGGGCATTGTCCCACATCTGTGGGGCAACACCGATCAAATGTGGGGGCGAGCCTGCTCGCGAATGCGGTGGGTCAGTCGCCATCATCGGTGATTGATACACCGCCATCGCGAGCAGGCTCGCTCCCACAGGGGATCTGCATTGGATGCAGGAAAGTGAAAGGCATAAAAAAGGGAGACCATTGTTGGCCTCCCTCTTTCATCGCGATCTGCCGTTACAGGCTGGCAATCCGCGCATGCTGCTCGGCCAGCTTGCCCAGGGCCTGTTCGGCCTCGGCCAGTTTGGCGCGTTCTTTCTCGATGACTTCGGCTGGGGCCTTGTCAACGAAACCGGCGTTGGACAGCTTGCCGCCGACTCGTTGCACTTCACCTTGCAGACGCTGGATTTCCTTGTCCAGACGCGCCAGTTCCGCACCTTTGTCGATCAGGCCGGCCATTGGCACCAGCACTTCCATCTCACCGACCAGCGCGGTGGCGGACAGCGGTGCTTCTTCGCCGGCAGCCAGTACGGTGATCGATTCGAGGCGCGCCAGCTTCTTCAGCAGGGCTTCGTTCTCGGTCAGGCGACGCTGATCCTCGGCGCTGACGTTCTTCAGGAACAGCGGCAGGGGTTTGCCCGGGCCGATGTTCATTTCGCCACGGATGTTGCGAGTGCCGAGCATCAGGCCCTTGAGCCATTCGATGTCATCTTCGGCCGCCTGATCGATGCGCGTTTCGTTGGCCACTGGCCAGGGTTGCAGCATGATCGTCTTGCCATCGATGCCGGCCAGCGGCGCGATGCGCTGCCAGATTTCTTCGGTGATGAACGGCATGAACGGGTGCGCCAGGCGCAGGGCGACTTCCAGTACGCGCACCAGGGTGCGACGGGTGCCGCGCTGGCGTTCGACCGGTGCGTTTTCGTCCCACAGCACAGGCTTGGACAGTTCCAGGTACCAGTCGCAATACTGGTTCCAGATGAACTCGTACAAGGCCTGTGCGGCCAGGTCGAAACGGAACTGATCGAGTTGGCGGGTCACTTCGGCTTCAGTGCGTTGCAGCTGCGAGATGATCCAGCGGTCAGCCAGCGACAACTCGTAGGCTTCGCCGTTCTGGCCGCAGTCTTCGCCCTTGTCCAGCACGTAGCGCGCCGCGTTCCAGATTTTGTTGCAGAAGTTGCGATAGCCTTCGACGCGACCCATGTCGAACTTGATGTCGCGGCCGGTGGACGCCAGCGAGCAGAAGGTGAAGCGCAGGGCGTCGGTGCCGTAGCTGGCGATGCCTTCGGCGAACTCGTCGCGGGTCTGCTTTTCGATCTTCTTCGCCAGTTTCGGCTGCATCATGCCGGAGGTGCGTTTCTGCACCAGGGCTTCGAGTTCGATGCCGTCGATGATGTCCAGCGGGTCCAGGACGTTGCCCTTGGACTTGGACATCTTCTGGCCCTGGCCGTCACGCACCAGGCCGTGCACATACACGGTCTTGAACGGAACCTGCGGCGTGCCGTCTTCGTTTTTCACCAAATGCATGGTGAGCATGATCATCCGGGCAACCCAGAAGAAAATGATGTCGAAGCCGGTCACCAGGACGTCGGTGGAGTGGAATTTCTTCAGGAACTCGGTTTTTTCCGGCCAGCCAAGGGTGGAGAAGGTCCACAGGCCCGAGCTGAACCAGGTGTCGAGAACGTCGTTGTCCTGTTGCAGCGCAACGTCCGGGCCGAGGTTGTGCCTGGCGCGCACTTCGGCCTCGTCGCGACCGACATAGACCTTGCCCGATTCGTCGTACCAGGCCGGAATCCGGTGGCCCCACCACAGCTGACGGCTGATGCACCAGTCCTGGATGTCGCGCATCCACGAGAAGTACATGTTTTCGTACTGTTTCGGCACGAACTGGATACGACCGTCTTCAACGGCGGCGATCGCAGGCTCGGCCAAAGGTTTGGTGGACACGTACCACTGGTCGGTCAGCCAAGGCTCGATGACAGTGCCGGAGCGGTCGCCTTTCGGTACTTTCAGGGCGTGATCGTCAACGCTGACCAGCAGGCCGATAGAGTCGAACGCGGCCACGATCTGCTTGCGCGCTTCGAAGCGGTCGAGACCGGCGTATTCGGCCGGGATCTTGCCGTCGATGCTTTCGTTCAGCGTGCCGTCGAGGTTGAACACCTGGCACGCTGGAAGAACGGCGGCGTTCTTGTCGAAGATGTTCAGCAGCGGCAGGTTGTGACGCTTGCCGACTTCATAGTCGTTGAAGTCGTGGGCCGGAGTGATTTTCACGCAGCCGGTGCCGAATTCGGGGTCGCAGTAATCGTCGGCGATGATCGGGATGCGGCGGCCAACCAGTGGCAGCTCGACAAATTGGCCGATCAGGGCTTTGTAGCGTTCATCGTTCGGGTTAACGGCCACGGCGGAGTCGCCGAGCATGGTTTCCGGGCGAGTGGTCGCGACGATCAGGAAATCGTTGCCTTCAGCAGTCTTGGCGCCGTCGGCCAGCGGGTATTTCAGGTTCCACAGGAAACCTTTCTCGTCGTGGTTCTCCACTTCGAGGTCGGAAATCGCCGTGTGCAGCTTGGTGTCCCAGTTGACCAGGCGCTTGCCACGGTAGATCAGGCCGTCTTCGTGCAGGCGTACGAAAGCTTCTTTAACGGCTTCCGAGAGGCCGTCGTCCATGGTGAAACGCTCGCGGCTCCAATCTACGGACGAACCGAGGCGACGGATCTGGCGGCTGATGTTGCCACCGGACTCATCTTTCCATTCCCAGACTTTCTCGAGGAATTTCTCGCGGCCCAGGTCATGGCGGCTCTGGCCCTTGGCTTCGAGCTGACGCTCTACCAGCATCTGCGTGGCGATACCGGCGTGGTCGGTACCCGGCTGCCACAGGGTGTTGCGACCCTGCATGCGGCGGAAACGGATCAGGGCGTCCATGATCGCGTTGTTAAAGCCGTGACCCATGTGCAGGCTGCCGGTGACGTTCGGCGGCGGGATCATGATGGTGTAGGACTCGCCCGCGCCTTGCGGGGCGAAGTAATTCTCTGACTCCCAGGTGTTGTACCAGGAAGTTTCAATGGCGTGCGGCTGGTAGGTCTTATCCATGCGCGGCGGGACCCTATTGGCATTTATTCAGGAAAAGCCGGGAAGTATAGCGGGGATGAGCCGATGCGCGTAGAGCGAGGTGACAATGGGTGGGGGAAAAGTTGTGACAAATCGACCCACAGGGATACATCTCCCTGTGGGAGCGAGCCTGCTCGCGATAGCAATCTGTCAGGCGACGCGATTCAAATCGTTATGTCGAGTTTCTTTCAGGCACAGCACGGCAATCAAACTCAACACCGCTGCCCCGGACACGTACCCGCCGACATAACTCAAACCCCCCATCGCAACCAGCTTCTGCGCGAAGAACGGTGCCGCCGAAGCACCGACGATACCGCCCAGGTTGTAGGCCGCCGAGGCGCCGGTGTAGCGCACGTGTGTGGGGAACAGCTCCGGCAACAGCGCACCCATCGGCGCAAACGTCACGCCCATCAGAAACAGTTCGATGCACAGGAACAGCGCCACACCCCAGGTCGAACCTTGGGTCAGCAGTGGCTCCATGAGGAAACCGGACAGGATCGCCAGCACACCGCCGATGATCAGCACCGGTTTGCGCCCGTAACGGTCGCTGGCCCAGGCCGACAGCGGGGTGGCGGCAGCCATGAACAGCACCGCGAAGCACAGCAGGCCGAGGAAGGTTTCGCGGCTGTAGCCGAGCGTTGCCACGCCGTAACTCAGGGAAAATACCGTGGAGATGTAAAACAGCGCGTAGCACACGACCATCGCGCCGGCGCCCAGCAAGACGGGCAACCAGTATTGGCCGAACAGCTCGAACAGCGGGATCTTCACGCGTTCCTGGCGCGCCATGGCGTTGGCGAATACCGGGGTCTCATGCAGCTTGAGGCGAACGTACAGGCCGACCATCACCAGTGCGGCGCTGAGCAGGAACGGAATACGCCAGCCCCATGAGCGGAACTGTTCGTCGTCCAGTGCCACGGCCAAAGTCAGGTACAGGCCATTGGCCGCCAGAAAACCGATGGATGGACCCAGCTGCGGGAACATGCCGAACCACGCACGCTTGCCTTTGGGCGCGTTCTCCGTGGCCAGCAATGCCGCGCCACCCCATTCACCGCCCAATCCAAGGCCCTGGCCGAAGCGCAGGACGCAAAGCAGGATCGGTGCCCAGGCGCCAATGCTGTCGTATCCCGGCAGCACGCCGATCAGCGTGGTACAGACGCCCATCAGCAGCAGCGAGGCGACCAGGGTCGACTTGCGGCCGATACGGTCGCCGAAGTGACCGAAAAGGGCCGAACCCAGGGGGCGCGCAAGGAAGGCGATGCCGAACGTGAGAAACGCAGAAAGCATCTGGGCGGTGCCGGATGTCTGCGGAAAGAACACCGGACCGATCACCAGCGCGGCGGCGGTGGCGTAGACGTAGAAGTCGTAGAACTCGATGGCGGTGCCGATGAAGCTTGCGGTGGCCACGCGGGTGGCGGAGTTCGTCGGTTGCGCAGGTGTAGAGTCGCTGTAGCTCGTGCTGGTCGTCATGCGGTTATCCCTGACTGTCATGTGCTCCAGTGGAGCGAATTATTATGGTCGAGAACCCAGGGATGTGGGTGGAGGCACGGTCGCTGTTCAAGGTAGGAACAGTCGTCGGTTTGTTACGGACTTTGCGGGTGGACGGGCCGGAAGCTGCGAAGTGCGGGGTAAGCACGGGGGCCGGCGAGGCTTGGGTAAGCGCTACGATTATAGAAAGGTGGCTAACGATCGAACAAGTGGCTTGAGTGACCACAAAAGACTTGCCCGATAGTTAGATAACCACAGGCATCGAGCTGGTCTGCCAGATCAGCACCCGCGTGACACGGTTGTCCTCGGTCTCGAGAATTTCCAGGCGATACCGGCCGATCTTCAGGCACACCGCGCTTTCGGGAATGGTTTCCAGCGCCTCGGTGACCAGGCCGTTCAGGGTTTTCGGGCCATCGCTGGGCAGGTGCCAGCCGAGGCTCTTGTTCAGCTCGCGAATGGACGCGGCACCGTCGATCACCAGGCGCCCGTCGGCTTGCGGATGAATGTGCGGATTGTCCAGGCTCTGCTGGCTTTCGAACTCGCCGACGATTTCTTCGAGAATGTCTTCCAGGGTGACGATGCCCAGCACTTCGCCGTATTCGTCGACTACCATGCCCAGGCGCCGCTGCTGCTTGTGGAAATTGAGCAGTTGCAGCTGCAACGGGGTGCTTTCCGGCACGAAGTACGGCTCGTGGCTGGCCGCCAGCAACGCTTCCCGGGTCAGGCTCGCATCGGGCAGCAGGTGAAGGATGTGTCGGGTGTTGAGGACGGCTTCGACCTGGTTGATATCACTGTGGAACACCGGCAGGCGCGTGCGCCTGTTGTGGCGCAATTGTTCGATGATTTCTTCGATGGAGTCATCGAGATTGATGCCGTCCACGTCGCTGCGCGGTACCAGGATGTCATTGACGGTGATGTTGTCCAGCGCGTGGATGCCTGGCAGCGGGTGAGGGCGGCTTGCGGTTTCAGAGGGCGCATGCCGCTCCGTCAGCGTTTCGTCCTCACTCTGTTGCACCACTTTGGCCTTGCGGGCGAATGGCCGTGTCAGCAACTGGCTGATGCTATTGAGCAGCCATGCCGCGGGATAGATGATTTTCAGCGGTAGCCGCAGCAGGTTGTTGCCCTGGGCCAGGATCGCATCCGGATAGCGAGTGGCGAGGGCACGTGGCAAGTAGTCGGAAAACACCAGCAACATGGCGCCCGCTCCGAGGCAGGCGACCCACGGGCCGTTCTCGGCCCAGGTGAAAATGGCCAGCAAGGTACTGATGACCACCACCAGTGCACGGCACAGGGTGTTGCAAAAGATCAGGCTGGCCAGGGGAAAGCTGAGTTTCGCCACCGGTTTGTCGCTGGAACGCGTTGCGGTGCGCTGGGCCAGCAAATGCTGGTGCGCCGCTTCGATGGCGGTAAACAGCCCCGACCATAAAACCAGCAGGGTCACTACCGCGAGCATCGGCCCTATGGGCAAGTCGTCCATTAATGCCGCCCGTCAGATATGCAGGATGTATTCACGAACCAGCTTGCTGCCGAAATACGCCAGCATCAACAGGCAAAAACCGGCCAGGGTCCAGCGAATGGCTTTGTGCCCGCGCCAGCCAAGGCGATTGCGTCCCCACAGCAGCACGCTGAAAACGATCCAGGCCAGGCAGGCCAGCAGGGTTTTGTGCACCAGATGCTGGGCGAACAGGTTTTCGACGAACAGCCAGCCGGAAATCAGCGAGAGCGACAACAGCGTCCAGCCGGCCCAGAGGAAACCGAACAGCAGGCTTTCCATGGTTTGCAGCGGCGGGAAGTTCTTGATCAGCCCGGAGGGGTGCTTGTGCTTGAGCTGGTGGTCTTGAATCAGCAGCAGCAAGGACTGGAACACCGCGATGGTGAACATGCCATAGGCCAGGATCGAAAGCAGGATGTGGGCGAGGATGCCAGGCTCCTCATCGATGACCTGTACCGTACCGGCGGGGGCGAAATGCGCCAGCATCACGGTCAGGGCTCCAAGGGGGAGCAGCAGGACCAGCAGGTTCTCTACGGGAATCCGCGAACAGGCCAGCAGGGTCAGTGCGATGACCGCCACGGCAATCAGGCTGGCGGCACTGAAGAAGTCCAGGGCCAGGCCGGTCGGGGTCAGCAGGTGGGTGAGCAGGCTGACGCTGTGGGCCAATACGGCGAGCACGCCGAGCATGACCAGCAGGCGTTTGTTGACCTTGGCGCCGGACGCCAGGCGAGTGCCCTGGTAAATGGTCGCAGCGGCATACAAGCAGGCGGCGGCGAGGGTAGTTAGCAAGCTGGGTGACAAGGGGAGCATAAATCCTGTTAGGCAAGCCCGAAAGTCGCTGAGTTTGGCATAGAACCCCCACCGCACGAAAGACCGCGCAACCTGACAGCGAGGTGTCCGCCGGCCACAGTCTTCGCTATAATCCGCGACCTGCCCACGCCGCAGGCTCGCCGAGCACACGTTTAGTCCGGTCCGGGCCGCCATTATCCCGGTCTACACAGGGCCTGAAAGGATCGCGCAATGTTTGAAAACTTAACCGACCGTCTCTCGCAGACGCTGCGCCATGTCACCGGCAAGGCCAAGCTGACTGAAGACAACATCAAAGACACCCTGCGTGAAGTGCGCATGGCGTTGCTCGAAGCCGACGTCGCCCTGCCGGTGGTCAAGGACTTCGTCAATTCGGTCAAGGAACGCGCCGTAGGCACCGAGGTGTCGCGCAGCCTGACGCCGGGCCAGGCCTTCGTGAAGATCGTCCAGGCCGAACTTGAAAGCCTGATGGGCGCGGCCAACGAAGATTTGAACCTGAGCGCCGTACCGCCAGCGGTCATCCTGATGGCCGGTTTGCAGGGCGCGGGTAAAACCACCACCGCTGGCAAGCTTGCGCGCTTCCTTAAAGAGCGCAAGAAGAAGACGGTCATGGTCGTGTCCGCCGACGTTTATCGTCCAGCGGCGATCAAACAGTTGGAAATGCTTGCCGGTGAAGTCGGCGTTACCTTCTTCCCGTCCGACCTGAGCCAGAAGCCGGTCGAGATCGCGCAAGCGGCTATCAAGGAAGCGAAACTCAAATTCATCGACGTGGTCATCGTCGATACCGCCGGTCGCCTGCACATTGATGAAGAGATGATGGGCGAGATCAAGGCGCTGCATGCCGCGATCAATCCAGTCGAAACCCTGTTCGTGGTCGACGCCATGACCGGCCAGGACGCCGCCAACACGGCCAAGGCCTTCGGTGATGCATTGCCGCTGACCGGTGTGATCCTGACCAAGGTCGACGGCGACGCCCGTGGCGGTGCCGCGCTGTCGGTGCGCGCCATCACCGGCAAGCCGATCAAGTTCATCGGTATGGGCGAGAAGAGTGAAGCACTCGATCCGTTCCACCCTGAGCGTATCGCCTCGCGCATCCTCGGCATGGGCGACGTGCTCAGCCTGATCGAGCAGGCGGAAGCGACCCTCGACAAGGACAAGGCCGACAAGCTTGCGAAGAAATTAAAGAAGGGCAAGGGCTTCGACCTCGAAGACTTCCGCGACCAGCTGCAACAGATGAAGAACATGGGCGGCCTCGGCGGGCTCATGGATAAGCTGCCGAACATGGGTGGCGTGAATCTGGCGCAGATGGGCAACGCCCAAGGCGCGGCAGAGAAACAATTCAAGCAGATGGAAGCCATCATCAACTCCATGACCCCGGCCGAGCGCCGCGACCCTGAGATGATCAGCGGTTCGCGCAAGCGCCGGATCGCCATGGGTTCCGGCACCCAGGTGCAAGACATCGGCCGCTTGATCAAGCAGCACAAGCAGATGCAGAAGATGATGAAGAAATTCTCCGCGAAAGGCGGAATGGCCAAGATGATGCGCGGCATGGGCGGAATGTTGCCCGGCGGTGGCATGCCGAAAATATAGTGTCCTTTCACGCCAATACTGTTCAGTTTTGGCGAGAAAGGACACACGAATCCGCGCCGGCCATCAGGTCGGCGCTGCCCCACACGGACGTGGGATACACAGCAAACCCGCACTTGGCGGGAGCTGACCGGCCGTTTTCAACGACGGCTCTATAGCAAATCTGCATGGCGGCCGATAGACCGCCGGAAAAAGTCATTTGCAAAAGTCCGGATATTCCTTAGAATATGCGGCCTTTCGGGCACCCATGCCCGCTGTGCCTTTAGATTTGCAGCACCGACTACAGGAACGATGTTCACATGCTAACAATCCGTCTTGCCCTTGGCGGCTCCAAAAAGCGCCCGTTTTACCACTTGACCGTAACCGACAGCCGCAACCCGCGCGACGGTTCGCACAAGGAACAGGTTGGCTACTTCAACCCTGTTGCCCGTGGTCAGGAAGTTCGTCTGTCCGTGAACCAAGAGCGCGTAGCCTACTGGCTGAGCGTTGGTGCACAACCTTCTGAGCGCGTTGCTCAGTTGTTGAAGGAATCTGCCAAGGCTGCGGCCTGAGCAATATGAACGCGACGCCAGCTGTTGCCGATGATTTGATCGTTATTGGCAAAATTTATTCTGTTCATGGCGTTCGCGGCGAAGTGAAGGTGTATTCCTTTACTGATCCGACTGAAAACCTGTTGCAGTACAAAACCTGGACGCTCAAGCGCGAAGGCAATGTGAAACAGGTCGAGCTGGTCAGCGGACGTGGGAACGACAAGTTCCTGGTCGCGAAGCTCAAGGGTCTTGATGATCGTGAAGAAGCTCGTCTTCTGGCTGGTTATGAGATCTGTGTGCCGCGCAACCTGTTCCCTGAATTGACCGACGGCGAGTACTACTGGTACCAGCTGGAAGGTCTGAAGGTTATTGATCAACTCGGGCAATTGCTCGGGAAAATCGATCATCTTCTGGAAACCGGCGCCAATGATGTAATGGTGGTCAAGCCTTGCGCTGGCAGCCTGGATGATCGCGAGCGCCTATTGCCCTATACGGAGCAATGCGTGTTGGCTGTCGACCTTGCCGCAGGCGAGATGAAGGTGGAATGGGATGCGGATTTCTAAACGTGGCTAACCTGCGCGTAGAAGTGATCAGTCTGTTTCCCGAGATGTTCTCCGCCATCAGCGAGTACGGCATCACCAGTCGGGCGGTGAAACAGGGGCTCTTGCAGCTCACCTGTTGGAATCCGCGAGACTACACGACGGATCGACATCACACTGTGGACGATCGCCCGTTTGGCGGTGGTCCGGGCATGGTGATGAAGATCAAGCCCCTGGAAGATGCTCTGGTTCAGGCCAAGGCAGCAGCCGGGGAGGCGGCGAAGGTAATTTACCTGTCCCCCCAAGGCCGTCAACTGACTCAGTCGGCGGTACGCGAGTTGGCGAATCTGGATGCATTGATCCTGATTGCCGGCCGCTATGAAGGCATTGACGAGCGTTTTATTGATGCTCATGTCGATGAAGAGTGGTCGATTGGCGACTATGTACTGTCTGGCGGCGAGCTGCCGGCGATGGTCCTGATCGATGCGGTTACACGACTGCTGCCTGGAGCTTTAGGGCATGCGGACTCCGCCGAGGAAGATTCCTTTACGGATGGTTTGCTGGATTGCCCGCACTACACCCGACCGGAGGTGTATGCGGATCAGCGTGTTCCCGACGTATTGCTAAGTGGCAATCACGCGCACATCCGGCGTTGGCGTTTACAGCAGTCCCTTGGTCGGACCTTTGAACGACGCGCCGATCTTCTGGAAAGCCGCTCGCTTTCTGGAGAAGAGAAGAAGCTGCTCGAGGAATACATCCGCGAGCGGGACGATAGTTAACAACGTATCGATGGTAGATCCGACGATTTACCTTAGGAGCACAGCATGACTAACAAAATCATCCTTGCACTCGAAGCAGAGCAGATGACCAAAGAGATCCCTACCTTTGCCCCGGGCGACACCATTGTCGTTCAGGTGAAAGTGAAGGAAGGCGACCGTTCGCGTCTGCAAGCGTTCGAAGGTGTTGTTATCGCCAAGCGTAACCGCGGCGTAAACAGTGCATTCACCGTTCGTAAAATCTCCAACGGTGTTGGCGTAGAGCGTACTTTCCAGACCTACTCCCCGCAAATCGACAGCATGGCTGTCAAGCGTCGCGGTGACGTACGTAAAGCCAAGCTGTACTACCTGCGTGACCTGTCGGGTAAAGCAGCTCGCATCAAGGAAAAACTGGCTTAAGTCCAGCTTCCGATGCAAAAAAAAGCAGCCTGCGGGCTGCTTTTTTGTTGCCTGCGATTTGATGATGGCCAGGGTCTGCGCGAAACCCTGTAGGAGCGAGCCTGCTCGCGATGGACGTCAACGATAACGCGTCCTTTCTGGATGGCCGCGTTATCCAGACGTTTTTCTCGAGCAGGCTCGCTCCCACAAATACGCGTGGCCCTGGAGGCTGCGATCTTTCAGCGATTCAGGATTGCTGAGTCTCTGGCTGAATCAACGCCAACAACGTCCACCCCGCTGCGGGCTTGATCGTGCTGTCCGGCGTCACTACATGCACCCAACCGCTGTCGTCGCGCACGAACAACAAGGTCGCACGCTCGCCATGCAGCGCGCGGTAATCGTCCCAGCTGAAACCATCCGTCAACGTTGTGCTGTACAGTTCGGCGCCCTGGCTCAGCTGGCTGGCGAGTTTGGCGTAGGTCAGCGCTTCGCTGCCCAGTTGATTGCCGCGATGTTCCAGGCTGGTACGGTGCTTGTCGGTGCGGCGGCTTTCCTGGCCACTGGCCAGGCCGAACATGCGCTGATGGCCCAGTTCATGTCGAAAGCGCATCAGCGCCAGGGTGTTCATCTCGCCGGAGGGTGACAGCGCCAGTAAATGCCCGAGGCCGACCAGGTCCAGGTGCGCATCGGCATGTTGCGACGCCGGGTTGCCAAAATAGGTCGACAAGCCTTCCATCCGCGCTGCACTAATGTTTTCCCAGCTCGAATCCGTCAGCAGCACCCGGCTGCCCAGTTGTTGCAGTGCCTTGCCCAGTGTGCGCGCAGGCCCGTTGGCGCCGATGATCAGGAAACCGCTCGGTGCCGGTTCCGCCACCTTCAACAGGCGAGCCAGCGGTCGTGCCGTCGCGCTTTGCAATACCACCGTGCCGATGATCACCGCAAAGGTGAGCGGCACCAGCAGCAACGCTCCCTGATGACCGGCCTCATGCAGGCGAATGGCGAAGATGGCCGACACCGCCGCTGCCACGATGCCCCTTGGGGCAATCCATGCCAGCAGCGCTCGCTCGCGCCAACCCAGGCTGGAGCCCGCCGTGCTCAGCAGCACATTCAAAGGGCGGGCGATGAACTGAATGACCAGCAGCAAAATCAGCACCAGAGGCCCGAGGCCGATCATGGCGTTCAGGTCCAGCCGGGCCGCCAGCAGAATGAACAGGCCGGAGATCAGCAGCACGCTGAGGTTCTCCTTGAAGTGCAGGATGTGCCGCACGTCCACGCCTTTCATGTTGGCCAGCCACATGCCCATCAAGGTCACGGCCAGCAATCCGGATTCGTTGGTGACTTCGTTGGAGCCAATGAAAATACCCAGTACTGCCGCGAGCGCTGCCAGGTTGTGCAGGTATTCCGGCAGCCACTGGCGGCGAATCAGGGTGCCGAGCAACCAGCCACCAAAAACACCGAACAGGCTGCCGCACAAGATCACGCCACCGAAGGTCAGCAGGCTTTCCTTGAGGCCGTTACCTTCGGAGCTGGCGATGATGAAGCTATAGACGACCACCGCCAGCAAGGCCCCGATGGGGTCGATGGCAATGCCTTCCCAGCGCAGGATGTTGGCAATCGACGCTTTCGGGCGCACGACGCGCAGCATCGGTACGATCACGGTCGGCCCGGTCACCAGGGTCAGACTGCCGAACAGGATGGCCAGCATCCAGTCGAAATCCAGCAGCCAGTGAGTGGCGACAGCAATGACCACCCAGGTAGAGAGGGCGCCAATGGTGACCAGGCGATGGACGACGCTGCCGATTTCGCGCCACTCGGACAGATGCAGTGTCAGGCTGCCTTCGAACAGAATCAGCGCCACCGCCAGGGACACCAGGGGCATCAACAGTGGCCCGAACATCTCCTGCGGGTCGAGCAAGTGCAGCACGGGGCCGGCCAGGATACCGGTCAGCAGCAGAAAAAGAATCGCCGGCAGTTTCAAGCGCCAGGCCAGCCATTGGCAAAGCAGCGCCGCCGCGCCTATCCCGCCAAATGCCAATAAAATCTGCTGCTCGCTCATTGCTGCTCCCTGTTCCTTGAATTGGCGGCCTATGAAAGACTAGCGGCCGTTTCCATGTCCAATTTTAATTTTGTGCGCGGCCTCCAGGCTGCGTGATTCGAGTACCCATGCCTGCCATCGATCACCCGCTGATAGACCAATTCCTCGATGCCCTGTGGCTGGAGAAAGGCCTTTCCGATAACACCCGCGATGCCTATCGCAGTGACCTGGCGCTGTTCAACGGCTGGCTACAGGACAAAGGACTGGAGTTGGTCAATGCCGGGCGCGAGTTGATACTCGACCACCTGGCCTGGCGCCTGGAGCAAAACTATAAGCCTCGTTCCA
This sequence comes from Pseudomonas sp. IT-P74, assembly GCF_949768175.1. Classification (NCBI taxonomy): domain Bacteria; kingdom Pseudomonadati; phylum Pseudomonadota; class Gammaproteobacteria; order Pseudomonadales; family Pseudomonadaceae; genus Pseudomonas; species Pseudomonas sp. IT-P74. The sequence continues at coordinate 137,549 of NZ_CATKQD010000066.1, forward strand.
CGGCGCGATTTCTCTCGGGTGTGCGTGGCTTCTATCGCTATCTGTTGCGGGAAAAGATGATTGCCGTCGATCCAACGCTACGGATTGATATGCCGCAACTCGGCAGGCCGCTGCCAAAGTCCTTGTCCGAGACCGATGTGGAAGCCTTGCTGAAGGCACCTGATTTGAGCGAGGCCATTGGCCAGCGCGACCGGGCCATGCTTGAAGTGCTGTACGCCTGTGGCTTGCGGGTGACCGAGCTGATCAGCCTCACCCTGGAACAAGTCAATTTGCGTCAAGGCGTGTTGCGAGTGATGGGCAAGGGCAGCAAGGAGCGGCTGGTGCCGATGGGCGAGGAGGCGATTGTCTGGGTCGAGCGCTACATGCGTGATGCCCGCGGCGCACTGCTTGGCGGGCGTCCCAGCGATGTGTTGTTCCCGAGCCAGCGTGGCGAGCAGATGACCCGCCAGACCTTCTGGCACCGGATCAAGCACCAGGCCAAGGTGGCCGGGATCGGCAAGTCGCTGTCGCCCCACACCTTGCGCCACGCCTTCGCCACGCACCTGCTCAACCACGGCGCAGACCTGCGGGTGGTGCAGATGCTGCTGGGGCACAGCGATTTGTCGACGACGCAGATCTATACCCATGTTGCCAGGGCACGGTTGCAGGACCTGCATGCCAAACACCATCCCAGAGGTTGATGCAGAACCTGTGGGAGCCACAAATGTCTTGCATCAGGTGCATTCGGCCATGCGGACCTTATGTGATAGGCTGGGCCGGTTTGCACGATGGGCGGTTATGACCCGGTGTTTCGGCACGGGCGTTCTGATCGTCCCATATGTTCGCCTTCAGGAGTTCTCATGCGTCTGACCCAGATTTTCGCCGCCGCAGCCATTGCGTTGGTCAGCACCTTTGCCGTCGCCGATGACGCGGCCGACAAAGCCATTCGTAAAAGCCTGGAAAACCTCCAGCTCGAAGTGCCGGTAGAGACCATCACCGCCAGCCCCTTGCCAGGCCTGTATGAAGTCAAACTCAAGGGCAGCCGTGTGCTGTACGCCAGCGCCGACGGCCAGTACGTGGTCCAGGGCTACCTGTTCGATCTCAAGGACGGCAAGCCGGTCAACCTGACCGAGAAGACCGAACGCCTGGGCATCTCCAGGCTGATCAACGCCATCCCGGTTGCCGAAACCGTTGTCTACCCGGCCATTGGCGAAACCAAGTCGCACATCACCGTATTCACCGACACCACCTGCCCGTATTGCCACAAGCTGCACGCCGAAGTACCTGAGCTGAACAAGCGCGGCATCGAAGTGCGTTACGTCGCGTTCCCGCGCCAGGGCCTGGGCTCGCCGGGTGACGAGCAACTGCAAGCGGTGTGGTGCTCGAAAGACAAGAAAGCGGCCATGGACAAAATGGTCGACGGCAAGGAAATCAAGGCCGCCAAGTGCGATAACCCGGTTTCCAAACAGTTCGCCCTCGGTCAGTCCATCGGCGTGAACGGCACACCGGCCATCGTTTTGGCCGACGGTCAGGTCATTCCGGGCTACCAGCCTGCGCCACAAGTCGCCAAACTGGCGCTGGGCGCGAAGTAAATTCGCATCGTCACGGCAAGCCTTGACGATCATGGTCCGGCAGCGACATTCGCCGGGCCATCAATAGAGAGCCGCGAGTATGCGGTTGTTTTCACGGCCGGCCTCGAGTCGGCCGTTTTATGGGGAGTTCACAGTGAAACCGGTCAAAGTAGGCATCTGTGGGTTAGGAACCGTCGGTGGCGGTACCTTCAACGTACTTCAGCGTAACGCCGAGGAAATTGCTCGTCGTGCCGGGCGTGGGATCGAAGTGGCACAAATTGCCATGCGCACGCCAAAGCCTCAGTTCCAAACGACCGGTATTGCGATTACCAACGATGTCTTCGAAGTGGCCACGAACCCTGAGATCGACATCGTTATAGAGCTGATGGGCGGCTACACCGTTGCCCGCGAGCTGGTACTCAAGGCCATCGAGAATGGCAAGCATGTGGTCACCGCGAACAAGGCGCTTATCGCCGTTCACGGTAATGAAATTTTCGCCAAGGCCCGCGAGAAGGGCGTGATCGTTGCGTTCGAAGCGGCGGTGGCCGGTGGCATCCCGGTGATCAAGGCGATCCGCGAAGGCCTGTCCGCCAACCGCATCAACTGGGTGGCCGGCATCATCAACGGCACCGGCAACTTCATCCTGACGGAAATGCGCGAGAAGGGTCGCACCTTCGAAGACGTTTTGGCCGAAGCCCAGGCACTGGGTTACGCCGAAGCCGATCCGACCTTCGACGTCGAGGGTATCGACGCCGCCCACAAGCTGACGATCCTGGCGTCCATCGCGTTCGGTATTCCGCTGCAGTTCGACAAGGCCTACACCGAAGGCATCACCAGGCTGACCACCGCCGACGTGAACTACGCCGAAGCGCTGGGCTACCGCATCAAGCACCTGGGCGTGGCGCGCAGCACCGCGGCCGGTATCGAACTGCGCGTGCACCCGACGCTGATCCCGGCCGATCGTCTGATCGCCAACGTCAACGGCGTGATGAACGCGGTGATGGTCAACGGCGATGCTGCCGGTTCGACCCTGTTCTACGGCGCCGGCGCCGGCATGGAGCCGACCGCTTCGTCGGTGATCGCCGATTTGGTGGACGTGGTTCGCGCCATGACTTCCGACCCGGAAAACCGCGTGCCACACCTGGCGTTCCAGCCGGATTCGCTGTCGGCTCACCCGATCCTGCCGATCGAAGCCTGCGAAAGCGCCTACTACCTGCGCATCCAGGCCAAGGACCATCCGGGCGTATTGGCTCAGGTCGCGAGCATCCTCTCGGAGCGCGGCATCAACATCGAGTCGATCATGCAGAAGGAAGCCGAGGAGCACGACGGCCTGGTGCCGATGATCCTGCTGACCCACCGCGTGCTGGAGCAGCGCATCAACGATGCCATCGCTGCGTTGGAAGCCCTGGCGGGTGTGGTCGGTCCGGTCGTACGGATCCGTGTCGAGCACCTGAACTAAGCCGATATCGTTGACCGGGCTCGCTAGCGGGCCCGGCACTACGAACACTGTCCATTGGAGTCAGTCATGCGTTACATCAGTACCCGCGGCCAGGCACCGGCCCTGAATTTCGAAGACGTCCTGCTGGCAGGCCTTGCCACCGACGGCGGTCTGTACGTCCCGGAAAACCTGCCACGTTTTACCCAGGAAGAAATCGCTTCCTGGGCCGGCCTGCCGTATCACGAGCTGGCCTTCCGCGTCATGCGCCCGTTCGTCACCGGCAGCATTCCGGATGCCGATTTCAAGAAGATTCTCGAAGAAACCTACGGCGTATTCGCCCACAGCGCCGTTGCGCCGCTGCGTCAGCTGAACGGCAACGAATGGGTGCTGGAGCTGTTCCACGGCCCGACCCTGGCGTTCAAGGACTTCGCCCTGCAACTGCTCGGTCGTTTGCTCGACTACGTGCTGGAAAAGCGCGGCGAGCGCGTGGTTATCGTGGGTGCCACCTCCGGTGATACCGGTTCGGCCGCCATCGAAGGCTGCAAGCACTGCGAAAACGTCGACATCTTCATCCTGCATCCGCACAACCGGGTGTCCGAAGTGCAGCGTCGGCAGATGACCACCATCTTCGGTGAGAACATCCACAACATCGCCATCGAAGGCAACTTCGATGACTGCCAGGAAATGGTCAAGGCGAGCTTCGCTGACCAGGGCTTCCTCAAGGGCACTCGCCTGGTCGCCGTGAACTCGATCAACTGGGCGCGGATCATGGCCCAGATCGTTTACTACTTCCACGCGGCCCTGCAACTGGGCGGCCCGGCGCGTTCGGTGTCGTTCTCGGTGCCGACCGGCAACTTCGGCGACATCTTCGCCGGTTACCTGGCGCGCAACATGGGCCTGCCGATCAACCAGTTGATCGTCGCCACCAATCGCAACGACATCCTGCACCGCTTCATGAGCGGCAACCAGTACGTCAAGGAAACCCTGCACGCCACGCTGTCGCCGTCCATGGACATCATGGTGTCGTCGAACTTCGAACGCCTGCTGTTCGACCTGCACGGTCGCAACGGCGCGGCAATCGCCGGGCTGATGGACTCGTTCAAGCAGGGCGGCGGCTTCAGCGTCGAGCAAGAGCGCTGGACCGAAGCCCGCAAGTTGTTCGACTCGCTGGCCGTGGATGACGCGCAAACCTGCGAAACCATCGCCGAAGTCTACGAGCAGACTGGCGAAGTGCTGGATCCGCACACGGCCATCGGCGTGAAAGCTGCGCGGGAATGCCGTCGCAGCCTGGACATTCCAATGGTGATCCTGGGCACCGCCCACCCGGTCAAATTCCCGGACGCCGTGGAAAAAGCCGGTGTAGGAAAAGCTCTCGAGCTGCCGGTACATCTTTCTGATTTGTTTGAGCGAGACGAACGTTGCACCGTATTGCCAAATGACCTGAAGGCCGTGCAGGCCTTTGTCAGCAAGCATGGCAACCGCGGCAAGCCGCTGTAACCTTCAGCGCTGTAACATTTTGAAGCCCGTCTCCTGACGGGCTTTTTCATTTCTGCATGCACACTTGTCGTGTTATCGCCGCGAAGGGACTGGCGAGTGGATCACCAAGGACGTGGGAATGCTGTTTACAAGTGTGTTCAAGCCAGTTGTGCGCTGGCTGTTTTTATTCGGCATGCTGGGAATCGCCGAATGGGGAGGGGCGAACCCTGCATCGATTCCGGAACGCGGGATGTCTACCCCCCGCACAAAGGTCGTGCTGAATGACCAGGAGTTGCAATGGATGGCCAGCCATCCACGGGTCGTGGTCACGGCACTGGAATACCCGTTGTACCTGTTCAAGGATGAACATGGCCAATGGACGGGCTTGAACAGTGACCTGCTCAAGCGCATCAGTGACATGACGGGGTTGCGGTTCGTTTACCAGGAGTCTTTTTCCACCGATCAGATGCTGGCCCATCTGGAAAGCGGCACCGCGGATTTGAGTACGACCCTGGCGATGAATGACGAGCGAAAGGCGTTTCTCGATTTCAGCCATGCGTTCGGCGGTGCAGGATGGGTCTTTGTCGGGCAGGCCGGGGCACCGCCGGTGCAGTCGCTGGAGGATATGGCGAAGCGGGTGCTGGTGCTGCCGACCCGGCATGCACTGGAAGCGATGGTGCGTCGCAATTACCCGTCCATCGAGTTGCGTTCGGTTAAAACCTACGCCGAAGCCCGTGCCTGGGTGGAAAGCGGCGAAGCCTACGCCACCCTCGAAAGCGAAATCGGCGCCCAGCTTATTCCGTCGGGTCGGCTACAGATCGGCGCCGTGGTGCCGGGCAAATGGGATGCGGATTATCTGGCGGTGCGCAAAGGCCAGCCGCAGCTGCTGAGTATCCTCAACAAAGCGCTTGAGGCGTTTCCTGAACAGGAGTTGCGCGACCTTCGCCGGAAGTGGTTCGGCGGCGCTGCCGTGCCACAGGCGCCGGGCCTCTGGCAGCGGATCGACCAGTGGGTTTGCTGGGGCGTGTTGGTGGTCAGCCTGTTCGGGCTGTTGTCCCTGCTCTGGAATCGGCGGTTGGCGGTGGTGGTCAGGCAACGGGGCGAGGCCCAAAGCAGCCTGCGCGATCAGCTCGCCTTCCAGCACGCCCTGATGGATGCCATGCCTGACCCGATGTTTGTCCGTGATCTGCAAGGGCGCTTGATCATGTGCAACAAAAGTTATGAGGACGCCTTGTCGATGCGCTTTGACCAGATGCAGGGGCGGCAGTTGATCGAGGTCGACGCCATGCCCAGACAAACCGCGGAACTGCTGCATGCCGAGTACATGGCGCAATTGAGTACACGCAGGACGCGCTTTTTCGAGCGTCAATTGATGTTCAAGGACGGTGCCAGGGATATCTACCAGTGGACAGTGCCGTTTTATACGGCTGATGGCCAGCTACGAGGATTGTTGGGAGGCTGGGCCGATATCGCCCGGCGCACCCGACAGACGTGATGGTGGCGTTTTTTCTCTGTCATGTTCGCCGTGCATGCTCACTTGACTGGGTTGCAGGTTCGCCTGCGGTCAGTATCCAGAACTTTCTTCTCGGGCCAGCGGTCATTTGTTGCAGGCCTGCCCCAGGCACGTTGTTTTTGGACTATTGAGTGGTGATCGGGATGGAAAGTATCAGTCTGTTGCTCGGTGAGGCGCTGAGCCCGTATCAGGTTACGTTGACCCCGTCGGGCATTCGTGGCGAATGCCGGGTGACCCTGAAGAATGCTATCGGCGCGACCGTGGTCGAGCGCGAGTTCAATCAGACCCAGTTGAACGACAAACGCCTGCTGACGGATGTGGTCGACGGTTTGCATCGCGACGTGCTGATCGCTGAAGGACGCCTTGAGCCTTGTGTCATCGCGGCATTGCGTAATGCGGCGCAGGACAAGTTGTTGGCCAGCCGCAATTGAACGGATTTTTGTGGGAACCTTCCCGCGCCCAGGTCAGTCAGACTTTGTAACAGCAGGATCAAGCATTGTGCTCCGGTGCTTGTAGCTTGCTGCTACTGGTCTGCAAACAGACCACGTTTAACCCCGAGTCGTCTCCCCACTTCTCGGGGTTTCTTTTGCCCGGCATTTGTCAGGGTTGCGCCAGGTTGTCGAAAAACGCCTTGGTGTCTTTCAGGTAATCGCTGCGACTCTCCGGATCCAGCCAGGCGGCGTAGGCCTCGTCAAGACGTTCACGGGGAAGGGTGCGCAGCACCTGGTTGATCTCGACAATGGCCTGCCGGCCCTTTGGTGTGTCGGTGCAACCGATGTAACCGGACAGGTATTTGCCTGTGCCACGTATCGGATAGAACTGCAATTCATCCTCGGCAATGCCTTGCAGCGAGGCCTGGTAGCGAATTTCCGGGCGATAGCCCAACAGCAGGCGCAAGCGACCCAGGCGCTGCATCTGCAGCAGGCTGCCCAAGGCATCATTACCGTAATGAGCGGTCAGCGCGTCGGCTGGCGCTTGCTTGAGCAGTGCGTCGAGGTATTCGCCATAATTGCGCTCGGCAATGACCCCCAGTTTTTCATTGCCGCTGGCGAGCAGCGCTGCGAGGTCCACTTCGCCGTCCTTGATAAAGGGCGCCAGTACTTTCTGGTCGACGCGCCGCACGGCCAGGCCATTGCTCATGGCGCGGAAGACCGGGATGGAAAAGGCGATCCACTGTTCCCGCTCCTTGCTCCAGTTCAGTGCCGCGTCGCAGACGAGGGACGGCTCGTGGAGCATTTGCAGTCCACGTGCGCGATTGACCCTCATCACGTTGTGTTGGTATTGCGGCATGCCGGCAATCAACAGTGGAAGCAGTTGATCGATAACGCCCTGGCCCTTTTTCGGCCCGTCGAAGATTGTCAGCGGCGGCAGGTCGCGCTTGAGCCAGATCAGGGTTTCCCTGGTTTGCGCCAGAGCTGAGGGGGCCGGTTCAAGGAGCAGGAGCGAAATCGCCAGTACACACAGCCACCACCCGCCCCGTGACGGGCAGTGCCCAACGGCCCATGCAGGCAGGCGCCTCAGTTCAGATGGCTCCGTCTTTGCGCAACTGTGCGATCTGCGTCGCGTCATAGCCAAGTTCCTGGAGTACCTGTGTGTTGTGCTCACCCAGTTGTGGCCCGACCCATTCACATTCCCCGGGTGTCTCTGAGAGTTTCGGCACAATGCCCGGCATCTTGAAGTCTTTGCCGTCCGGCAGCTTGGCTTGAAGGAACATTTCCCGTGCCAGGTACTGAGGGTCATTGAACATGTCTTCGGCGCTGAAGATCCGGCTGGCCGGCACTTCGGCCTGATTGAGCTGCGCCAGCACCCTGTCCAGCGGCAACGAATTGACCCAGCGATCGATGACGCCATAAATCTCGTCGCGTCGGGCATCGCGGCCATCGTTGCTGGCAAGCTGGAGGTCGTTGGCCAGGTCTTCCCGGCCAATGATCAGCATGAAGCGTTTGAAGATCGCGTCGCCATTGGCGCCGATCTGCACGTGCTTGCCATCGGCGCTGGTGTGGATCGAGGACGGGGTGATGCCGGGCATGATATTGCCCGTGCGTTCGCGGATGAAGCCGAACACGTCGAACTCCGGGACCATGCTTTCCATCATCGCGAAGATGGCTTCGTACAGCGCTACGTCCACCACTTGCCCCTGGCCGCCGTTGACTTCGCGATGACGCAGGGCCATCAACGCGCCAATCACGCCCCAGAGCGCGGCAATCGAGTCGCCGATGGAAATGCCGGTGCGCACCGGAGGCCGGTCTTCGAAACCGGTGATGTAGCGCAGGCCCCCCATGGACTCACCGACCGCGCCAAAGCCGGGCTGATCTTTCATCGGGCCGGTCTGGCCGAATCCCGAAAGCCGCACCATGACCAGTTTCGGGTTCAGGGCGTGCAGGACGTCCCAGCCCAGGCCGAGTTTTTCCAGGACGCCGGGACGAAAGTTCTCGATCAGAATGTCGGCTTCAGCCAGCAGCTGTTTCAGGATCGCCTGGCCGTCGGGATGCTTGAGGTTGAGGGTCAGGGACTTTTTATTGCGGGCCTGGACGAACCACCACAATGAAGTGCCTTCATACAGCTTGCGCCATTTTCGCAACGGATCACCGCCGTCCGGGGATTCGATCTTGATCACATCGGCACCGAATTCCGCGCAAATGCGCGAGGCAAACGGGCCGGCAATCAAGGTGCCCAATTCGATGACTTTCAGACCGGAAAGCGGTTTGGCGGTGAGCGGCATGCTGGATCCTGTGGGGCAAAGGTGAGCGGATAGAGCGTTTTAACATAGCCGACTGTCAGACGCTCCCGCTTGATTGTGTTCAATTCGTGGATTGCCCGTCGCATCGGTTAGACTTGCCGCCTTTCCTCGTATCAAGAAGCCCGTTCATGGCCCAGCCGTCCACGACCTACAAGTTTGAACTGAACCTCACCGACCTTGACCGCAGCGTCTATGAGAGCGTGAAGCAGACCATCGCCCGTCACCCTTCGGAAACCGAAGAGCGCATGACCGTGCGCCTGCTGGCCTATGCCCTCTGGTACAACGAGCAGTTGTCTTTTGGCCGTGGTCTGTCGGAAGTGGATGAGCCGGCCTTGTGGGAAAAAAGCCTGGATGACCGCGTGCTGCACTGGATCGAAGTCGGCCAGCCGGATGCCGAGCGCCTGACCTGGTGCTCGCGCCGCACCGAGCGCACCAGCCTGCTGGCTTACGGCAGCCTGCGAGTCTGGGAAACCAAAGTGATTCCGGCGATCAAGAACCTGAAAAACGTTCACATCGCCGCCGTGCCCCAAGAAGTGCTGGAAACCCTGGCCAAGGACATGCCCCGCGTTATCAAGTGGGACGTGATGATCAGCGAAGGCACGATTTTCGTCACCGACGATCGTGGTCAGCACGAAGTCCAGTTGCAATGGCTGAGCGGTGAACGCGGCTGATTTTTCGCCGCTGCCCCGCGTCACCCGGTTTTATCCTACGTATTGAAGAGAAGCATCTTTCACCCCATGCGCATCGAACCTCGCCTGCTGCCCGACACCCTGCCATTCCTCGGTGATATTCCGCCGCTGTTGACCCGCCTGTACGCGGCTCGGGGCGTGCAGTCCGAGGCGGAACTGGACAAGAGCCTGGCGCGGTTGATTCCGTTCCAGCAACTCAAGGGCATCGATGCGGCGGTGGATCTGCTGGTGATTGCGCTCGAACAGCGCCAGCGCATTCTGATCGTTGGCGACTTCGATGCCGACGGCGCGACGGCCAGCACCGTGGGCACGCTGGGCCTGCGTTTGCTGGGAGCGGCACATGTCGATTACCTGGTGCCCAACCGATTCGACTACGGCTATGGCCTGACACCGGAAATCGTCGCAGTGGCGCTTGAGCGTCAGCCGCATTTGCTGATCACCGTCGACAACGGCATCTCCAGCGTCGAAGGCGTGGCAGCGGCGAAAAAGGCCGGACTCAAGGTGCTCGTCACCGACCACCACTTGCCCGGCGACGAGCTGCCGCTGGCCGATGCCATCGTCAATCCGAACCAGCCCGGTTGCGAATTTCCGAGCAAGGCACTGGCCGGTGTCGGGGTAATTTTCTATGTGCTGATGGCCCTGCGTGCGCGGTTGCGCGAGCTGGGTTGGTACACAAGCAAGCCGCAGCCGAATATCGGCGAACTGCTCGATCTGGTGGCTCTGGGCAGTGTGGCCGACGTGGTGCCGCTGGATGCCAACAACCGGATTCTGGTGCATCAGGGCCTGGAACGGATTCGTGCCGGACGTGCCCGGCCGGGGATCAAGGCGATTCTCGAAGTGGCCAAGCGTGACCATGCGCGCATCACCTCCACCGATCTGGGTTTCATTGTCGGCCCGCGCCTGAACGCGGCGGGGCGTCTGGATGACATGAGCCTGGGCATCGAATGCCTGCTGACCGACGACGCAGGTCTGGCCCGTGAGATGGCGGCGCAACTGGACGGCATGAACCAGGATCGCAAATCCATCGAGCAAGGCATGCAGCGCGAAGCGCTGGCGCAGCTCAAGGATTTGCCGGTGGAGTCGATGCCGTTCGGCTTGTGCCTGTTCGATCCCGAGTGGCATCAGGGCGTCATCGGTATCCTCGCGTCACGGATGAAAGAGCGCTACTTCCGCCCGACCATCGCCTTTGCCGATGCCGGGGATGGCCTGCTCAAGGGCTCGGGGCGTTCGGTCCAGGGCTTTCACATTCGCGACGCCTTGAGTGTGGTGGCGGCGCAGCACCCGAATCTGATCACCAAATACGGTGGCCACGCGATGGCGGCCGGCCTGACGCTGCCGGAAGCGAATTTCCCCTTGTTCGCCGAAGCCTTTGACGCTGAAGTGCGCCGGCAGATGCGCGAAGAAGACCTGACTGGCCGGCTGTTGTCGGACGGCACCCTGGCGGTGGAGGAGTTCCACCTGGAGCTGGCCCGTGCCCTGCGGCATGCCGGCCCTTGGGGGCAACACTTCCCGGAACCCTTGTTTCATGGGGTATTCCAGTTGGTCGAGCAGCGTGTCGTTGGCGAGCGACACCTTAAAGTCGTGCTCAAAAGTGAATGTGGCTCGGTAAAGCTCGACGGCATTGCCTTCGGGATCGACCGGGACATCTGGCCGAATCCGACCATCAAGTGGGTGGAACTGGCCTACAAGCTCGACCTCAACGAGTTTCGCGGCAACGAGACGGTCCAGCTGATGATTGCCCACATCGAACCGCGTTGACCCCCTGTAGGAGCGAGCTCGCTCGCGATGGTCGTGAACGATGGCGCTGGGGACCTGACACCCCGCGGTGTCCTGTCGTCCATCGCGAGCGAGCTCGCTCCTACAAGAGGGCGACATCCCCCGATGTCGACTAGGCTCTAAACACTGCTTGATTTTGGCCTTGTGACGTCTTGTCGAATTTTTTGCCCGCGGGGGCGGGTGTTGTACCTTTTTCCTGTCACTCGTCGACTATTCAAACAGAACCTGGAGCCTGCCCACTGATTCGAGAGGTGCCCCATGAGTCTGCTGCTTGAACCCTTTACCCTTCGCCAATTGACCCTGCCCAACCGCATCGCGGTATCGCCGATGTGCCAGTACTCCAGCGCCGATGGCCTGGCCAATGACTGGCACCTGGTCCACCTCGGTAGCCGCGCTGTCGGCGGGGCCGGGCTGGTGTTTACCGAAGCCACGGCGGTCACCGCCGACGGGCGTATCACGGCCGAGGACCTCGGTCTGTGGAATGACGAACAGATTGAACCCCTGCAACGCATCACCCGCTTCATCACCGCCCAGGGAGCCGTTGCCGGCATTCAGCTGGCCCATGCCGGGCGCAAGGCCAGCACCTACCGGCCGTGGCTCGGCAAACATGGCAGCGTCAAGCCCGAGGAGGGCGGCTGGGTGCCGGTCGGACCTTCACCGATTGCATTCGATCCACAGCACACCCAACCCAGACAACTCGATGACGACGAGATCGCCAAGGTCATCCAGGCTTTTGTCGAGGCGGCAAAGCGCTCACTGACGGCCGGTTTCAAGGTGGTCGAAGTGCACGCGGCCCATGGTTACCTGCTGCATCAGTTCCTGTCGCCGTTGAGCAATCAGCGTCGCGATCAATATGGCGGTTCGTTCGAAAATCGCATTCGGCTGGTGCTGCAAGTCACCGAAGCGGTGCGTGCGGTGTGGCCTGAAGAGTTGCCGGTGTTTGTCCGGGTCTCGGCCACCGACTGGGTGGAAGACGGCTGGAACCCTGATGAAACGGTGGAGCTGGCACGCCGCCTCAAAGCCCTGGGGGTCGACCTGATCGACGTCTCGTCGGGCGGGACGGCAGTGAATGCCGAGATTCCCACAGGGCCGGGTTACCAGACCCGCTTCGCCGAGCGTGTGCGCAAGGAGTCGGGCATGGCCACGGGCACAGTCGGCATGATCACCGAGCCGGCCCAGGCCGAGCACATCCTGCGCACTTGTCAGGCGGACATCATCTTCCTGGCCCGTGAGTTGTTGCGCGATCCGTACTGGGCGCTGCACGCGGATGACGACCTGGGAGGACACAAGGCCGTGTGGCCGGCGCAGTATCAGCGGGCGACTCACCGTGAGCAGCCGATTCACGAATCGGATTTGCGCGACTGAAATCCATCGATACGAAAAAGCCCCTGAATCGTGAGATTCAGGGGCTTTTGTTTATGCCGGTGACTGATCAGGCCGCTTCGATCTTGCTGCGGTTCTGTTCGACCTTGTTCAGGTAATCCTTGAGCTTTTCCTGTTCCGCCACCGTCGTGAACAAACCGAGCTTGCTGCGACGCCAGAGGATGTCGTGGGCGCTGGTGGCCCATTCTTCGCTGCACAGATAGTCGACTTCACGGGTGTAGAGACCGCCGCCGATGTGCTCGCCCATATCGCTGAGGTCCTGTACGCCTTCGAGCATGCGCCAGGTGCGGCTGCCGTAGGTGGTGGCCCAGCGGCGCGCGATCTCGCTCGGTAGCCAGTCGAATTTGTCGCGGATACGCGAGCTCAAGGCTTGCGGGGTGGTCATGTCTTCACCCCCCGGCAGCGTGGCGCTGGCGGTCCAGCTTGGCTTGATGTGCTTGAAGTAGGGTGCCAGTTGCGCCAGCGCCGACTCGGCCAGTTTGCGATAGGTGGTGAGCTTGCCGCCGAACACCGACAGCAACGGAGCTTCTTCGCCAGTGCCAGACAGCGCCAGGGTGTAATCGCGGGTCACGGCCGACGGGTTGTCGGATTCGTCGTTGCACAGCGGACGCACACCGGAATAGCTGTGCAGGATGTCGTCGCGGCTGATTTGCTTTTTGAAATGGGCGTTGACCACGTTCAACAGGTAATCGGTTTCGCCATCGGTAATTGCCACTTTCGCCGGATCGCCGGTGTACTCGCGGTCGGTGGTGCCGATCAGGGTGAAGTGATTCAGATACGGAATGGTGAACACGATACGCTGATCTTCGTTTTGCAGGATGTGCGCGTGTTCGCCTTCGTACAGTTTTGGCACGATCAGGTGGCTGCCCTGGATCAGGCGGATGCCGTATGGCGATTCCATCTTCAAGTCATCGCGAATGAACCTGGCGACCCATGGCCCGGCCGCATTGACCAATGCCTTGGCGCGGATCGAAAACAGGCTGCCATCGGCGCGTTCCAGGTGCAGGTGCCACAAACCCTTGGCGCGGCGCGCGCTGACGCAGCGGGTCTGGGTGTGAACGTGGGCGCCTTTTTCCCGGGCGGTCATGGCGTTCAATACCACCAGGCGTGCGTCGTCGACCCAGCAATCGGAGTATTCGAAACCCTTGGTGATCTCGCTTTTGAGCGCGCTGTCGGGGCCGAACTTCAGGCTTTTCGAGCCTTGCAGTTGCTCGCGCTTGCCCAGGTTGTCATAGAGGAACAGACCGGCGCGGATCATCCATGCCGGGCGCAGGTGCGGGCGGTGCGGCAACACGAAACGCATTTGCTTGACGATGTGCGGAGCCTTGGCCAACAGCACTTCACGTTCGGCCAGGGCTTCACGCACCAGGCGGAATTCGTAATGTTCGAGGTAGCGCAGGCCGCCGTGGATCAGCTTGCTACTGGCCGATGAGGTATGGCTGGCCAGGTCGTCCTTTTCGCAAAGGAACACCGACAGGCCGCGGCCGGCGGCATCCGCTGCGATCCCCACGCCATTGATCCCGCCACCGATGACGGCGATATCGTAGACCTCGGCGAGAGGGGGCGTAGGCAAGGTGGAAGTGGGCATCGGCACGGCCTCGGAATTTTTTGATGTTCTGTATTTGAATTCGAACATTAATGTTCATTTGCGAAAATACTAGCCCATAAAGACACGCACAGCCAGTCAGCTTCGATTGAAAATACTCATCGAAGGGCCGTTAAAGGAAAATTTACGAACATTTTGCTGTGTGTTGGCGACCGCCATCGTCGGAACGCCGCCCGGAGCAAGCTCGCTCCCGCAGGGTATTGATTCGGTCACAAAACCTGTGCGCACCATCAAACACTGTGGGAGCGAGCTTGCTCGCGATGGCGGCAGTGCAGGCGCCGTAGATAGCGGTGAGGTTAAACGACTTCCAGCCGAACCTTGTGCTGGTTCAACAACTGAGCCAGCGCCGGGGAAGGCTGCTGATCGGTGACCAGGCAATCGACCAGGCTGATCGGCCCCAGGCGAATCATGGCGTTGCGCCCGAACTTGCTGGAGTCGGCCGCGAGGATCACTTGCCGGGCATTGGCGATGATCGCCTGGGATACCCGCACTTCCTGATAATCGAAGTCCAGCAGGCTGCCGTCCTCATCGATGCCGCTGATGCCGACCAGGGCGAAGTCGACCTTGAACTGATTGATGAAATCGACACTGGCCTGACCCACCACGCCACCATCGCGCCGCACGTTGCCGCCGGTCAGCAGGACATCGAAATCGTCCTTGGCGCTGAGCATGGAGGCGACGTGCAGGTTGTTGGTGATGATTTTCAGGTGACTGTGGTTGAGCAGTGCCCGGGCAATGGATTCGGTGGTCGTGCCGATGTTGATGAACAACGAGGCATGGTCGGGAATCTGCGCGGCAATGGCTTCGCCGATACGCTGTTTCTCATCGCGCATCTGATCGGCGCGCATGGCGTAGGCGGTGTTTTCAACGCTGGAGTCGTAAGCCGCGCCGCCATGGTAGCGACGCAACAAATTGGCTTCCGCGAGCTGATTGATGTCGCGGCGAATGGTCTGCGGGGTTACTACGAACAGAGTGGCCATTTCCTCGATGCTGACATAGCCGCGCTCGCGGACCAGTTCGAGGATTTGCTGCTGACGGGGAGGCAGATTCATGGGGCGTCCTTTGGGCTGCCGTGCAAAATTTGCCCATGATGCCGCAGGAATCCGCTCCCGACCAGTTACATACAGATACGAGCTTGCGTCCGGGCTTATTCAGCCTCGTCTTCAGCCGCCCAATCGCGGGTACGACTGACCGCTTTTTTCCACCCTGCGTAGAGTTTTTCCTTCGCCGTTTCATCGAGCGTCGGTTCGAACTGGCGCTCGATCACGGCCTTGCCGCGCAACTCTTCCAGGCTGCCCCAGAAGCCACAGGCCAGGCCTGCCAGGTAAGCTGCGCCCAGTGCCGTGGTTTCGCGCATTTGCGGACGCTCGACCTGTGTGCCGAGGATGTCGGCCTGGAACTGCATGAGGAAGTTGTTGGCCACCGCGCCGCCATCCACGCGCAGGGCCTTGAGGCGTTCGCCGGAGTCCTGCTGCATGGCGTCGAGTACGTCGCGGGTCTGGTAGGCAATCGACTCCAGCGCGGCACGAATGATGTGATCCACGCGTACGCCGCGGGTCAGGCCAAACAGTGCGCCACGGGCGTACGGGTCCCAGTAGGGAGCGCCAAGACCGGTAAAGGCCGGCACCAGGTACACACCGTTGCTGTCCTTGACCTTGTTGGCGAAGTATTCGGTGTCGTGGGCGTCGTTGATGATTTTCAGCTCGTCACGCAGCCACTGCACGGTAGAACCGCCGTTGAACACAGCGCCTTCCAGTGCGTAGGCCACTTCGCCACGTGGGCCGCAAGCGATGGTGGTGAGCATGCCGTGTTGGGATTTCACGGCTTTGTCGCCGGTGTTCATCAACAGGAAGCAGCCAGTGCCGTAAGTGTTTTTCGCCTGGCCTGGTTCGACGCACATCTGGCCGAACAGGGCGGCTTGCTGGTCGCCAGCGATGCCGCCGATGGCGATGCCGCTTTTGGTACGGCCATAAATTTCCGAGGACGATTTAACTTCCGGCAGCATTTCGCGCGGAATATCCAGCACCTCCAGCATCTTCGCGTCCCACTCCAGGGTGTGGATGTTGAAGAGCATGGTGCGCGAAGCGTTGGTGTAGTCGGTGACATGCACCTTGCCGCCGGTAAATTTCCAGATCAGCCAGCTGTCGACGGTGCCGAACAACAGTTCACCGTTGCGCGCGCGCTCGCGGCTGCCTTCGACGTTGTCGAGGATCCACTTGAGCTTGGTGCCGGAGAAATACGGGTCGGTGACCAGGCCGGTGGTGTCGCTGATGTATTGCTCGTGGCCATCGCGCTTGAGCTGCTGGCAGATCTCGGTGCTGCGTCGGCACTGCCAGACGATGGCGTTGTAGATCGGGCGGCCGGTGTTCTTGTCCCAGACCACGGTCGTTTCGCGCTGGTTGGTGATGCCGATGGCCGCCACCTGGTCGTGGTGCAGACCGGCTTGCGCCAGGGCCTCGACCATCACGGCGCTCTGGGTAGCGAAGATTTCCATCGGGTCGTGTTCGACCCAGCCGGCTTGCGGGTAATGCTGTGCGAACTCCCGTTGGGCGGTGCAGACCACGTTCGCGTCGCGGTCGAAAATGATCGCGCGGGAGCTGGTCGTACCCTGATCGAGGGCAATGATGTAGTTCTTATTCTGTGTGTCGGTCATGTCGATTGCCTTGGACGAAATAAGGGAGTGAGGTCTGGCGCGCGATCAAAGGGCAGGGGCACGCGCCAACGGTATCAAGAAGTTCTGGGTTTGCCGTCAATGGCAGCTGTTGCATCCTTTGTAGCAGGTACGGCGCTGGGCAGATGGCGGGCAATCAACCCACGATAGGCTGCAGCACCGAGGCAGGCACCGACAATCGGTGCAAAAACAGGAATCAGGAAATACGGAATATCGCGTCCGCCGGTGAAGGAAATTTCACCCCAGCCAGCGAAGAAAGTCATCAGTTTAGGGCCGAAGTCTCGCGCAGGGTTCATGGCAAAACCGGTCAGTGGTCCCATCGAACTGCCGATCACCGCAATCAGCAGGCCGATCAGCAGCGGTGCCAGCGGGCCTTTTGGCAGACCATTGTTGTCATCGGTCAGGGACATGATCACGCCCATCAGGATGGCCGTGATGATCACCTCGACCAGAAATGCCTGGGCGGTGGTCAGCACAGGATTCGGGAAGGTGGAGAACACGGAGGCCAACTCAAGGCTGGCTTGAGTGCCGCGAACCATGTGGTGCGTTTGTTCGAATTCGAAGAATAGATTGCTGTAGAGCGTGTAAACCAACAGCGCTCCACAGAAGGCACCCGCCACTTGGGCGAATACGTAGAAAGGCAATTTACGTTTTTCGAAGTCCGCGAAAATGCTCAGGGCAATGCTGACGGCAGGGTTCAGATGAGCGCCGGAAACCCCGGCGGTAAGGTAGATCGCCATGCTGACGCCGACGCCCCAGATAATGCTGATTTCCCACAAGCCAAAACTGGCACCCGCGACCTTGAGCGCGGCAACGCAACCTGTACCGAAAAAGATCAGCAGCGCCGTACCCAGAAACTCGGCCATGCATTGGCTCGAGAGCGACGGTTGTTGTAAAGCAGTTGTCATTGAAACCTCATTTTTTTTGTTGTCTGGCGCTTTTTTCCATCATGGTCGGAGCGCGTTTTTCGCCGAGGCAGGATCCCCATCCTGATCGCGGTTTACTGCTGGGTGCAGCGGTAGGACGTTTCGTGCAGTTTCAGAAACGAAAAAATATAGACAAGAAACGCTGCTGTCAAAGGTCGAAAGTGAACCATCGGTCACAAAAAAACTATTCGTTGCATGAATGAATTAGTTGCTGCGCAATTGGATGGCCAGGCATTGGCGTTATGGATGCGCCGCCGTAGAGCCTTTTAACGGTCAATGTCCTAGAATCGGGCGCAGTATTTTTCTTCTGCCGCCCAGTCTGGAGCTGTCATGACCCCCGCATTGGATTTGTTGAAAAAGGTTCGGGCCGAACATCGCGTACACAGTTACGAACATGACCCCAAGGCCGCTTCCTATGGGTTGGAAGCGGCGGAAAAACTCGGGCTCGATCCGGCGCAGGTGTTCAAGACCTTGCTGGCGGCCAGCGAGAAGGGCGAGTTGCTGGTGGCCGTGGTGCCGGTTGTCGGCAGCCTGGACTTGAAAGGGCTGGCCCACGCCGCGGGCGTGAAAAAGGTCGAAATGGCCGACCCGGCTGCAGCGCAGCGCTCTACTGGCTATCTGTTGGGTGGGATCAGTCCGCTGGGGCAGAAAAAGCGTTTGCGTACCTTCATTGATAATTCGGCTCAGCCCTTCGCCAGCATTTTTGTCAGTGCGGGCCGACGTGGGCTGGAAGTCGAACTGGCACCGGCGGTGCTGGCCGAACACACCCAGGCGAAGTTTGCCGATATCGGCCGTGCGTGAGCTTCGAAGCAGGTGCAGCGCTGTATGGTGAAAATCAGTCGGCTCTGTCACTGGTGCCGGCTGAGCCAGCGCGGCATGCTCGGTGGTCTGACAAAGGGAGAAGGTTATGCAGCTTGAGTTTCATCAGGTCGACGCGTTCAGCAATCAGCCATTCAGCGGCAATCCGGCGATGGTCTATCGACTCGATACCTGGCTCGCCGATGAGTTGATGCAAAAGATTGCCGCCGAGCACAACCTTGCCGAAACGGCGTTTGTCGTGCGTGAAGGGCGGGGCTGGCACATCCGCTGGTTTACGCCGACCACCGAGGTGCCATTGTGCGGTCACGCGACGCTGGCCAGCGCCTATGTACTGTTTGAGATCTATAAGGAGCCTGTCGAACGACTGGACTTCACCTGCAAGTCCGGCCCGTTGAGCGTAACCCGTGAAGGTGGCCGCCTGTGGCTGGATTTCCCGTCGATCACTGCGTCGCCGGTGAACCTGATCCCGGACATCGAGCGTGCACTGGGTGTGAAGGTTGTCGAGGTACTGGGTTCAAATGAGCTGTTCGTGGTGCTGGAGTCGGAGCAAGCCGTGCTCGACTGCCAACCGGACATGGTGGCCCTGGCGAAACTGCCATGGCTGGGCGCGATCGTGACGGCGCGGGGCGAACAACACGATTTCGTTTCCCGCTACTTCGCCCCGGCAATCGGCATCAACGAAGATCCGGTCACTGGATCGACCCATTGCCTTCTGATTCCGTACTGGTCAAAGCAATTGGGCAAGTCGAGCCTGACGGCTTTCCAGCGTTCGACGCGGGGTGGGGAATTGTTCTGTCGGCTGGAAGGGGAGCGGGTGAAAATCGGCGGCAATGCGACGCTCGTGGCAAGCGGAACGCTGATGCTGGGCTAACACTGTAGGAGCGAGCTTGCTCGCGATGGACGTCAACGATAACGCGTGCAACCGGAATGAACGCGTTATCCAGACGTTTTTCGCGAGCAAGCTCGCTCCTACAGGTTTTTTTGTGTATCAGTTGGCCGTGCTGTAGCGGCGGACACCGGATTCAGCCACCGGAATCTGCGCCGCCGTGCTGCCGGACGCCTGGAACAGCACCAGGTGTTCAGCCGCGACACGAATCCCCACATCCGCCCCAACCTGACGGTCGACATGGCTCGGGAAGATCGATTCCAGCTGTGCGCCTGTCGGCAGTTGCAAGCGATACAGGGTCGATGCACCCAGGAACGTCTTGCCGGCGATTCGCGCCTTCAGTGCGCTGTCCGGCGCATAGACGATATCGTCCGGGCGCAGCAGTACGTCCACTGCGCCGCCTACCGGCCAGGTGTAGGCCCGATTGCCGCGCAATTCACCCAACTCGGTTTGCACTGATTCCGGGCTGCTCAACTGACCGCGAATGAAATAGCCCTGGCCGATGAAGCTCGCGACAAAGGGTGTCAGCGGTTCGTGGTACAGGTTGTAGGGCGTATCCCACTGTTCCAGGCGACCTTCCTTGAACACGCCAACGTGGTCGCTGACCGCGAAGGCTTCTTCCTGGTCGTGAGTCACCAGAATTGCACTGGTGCCTCGGGCCTTGAGGATGTCGCGTACTTCATGGCTGAGCTTGCGGCGCAATTCGCCATCAAGGTTGGAGAACGGTTCGTCGAGCAGCAGCAGTTGCGGTTCCGGCGCCAGGGCGCGGGCCAGGGCGACACGTTGCTGCTGACCACCGGAAAGCTCGTGGGGGAAGCGCTTGCCGAGGTTCTTCAGGTTTACCAGTTCCAGCAGCTCTTCGGTCACGCGATCCTTTTGTGGATGCTTGCGAATGCCGAAGGCGATGTTGTCGGCCACGCTCAAATGCGGAAACAGCGCGTAGTCCTGGAACACCATGCCGATGCGACGTTTCTCCGGCGCAAGGGTGAAGCCGGCGCTGGAGATGATCTCGCCAGCCAGCTGGATTTCACCTTCGTGAACCGGTTCGAAACCGGCAATCGCCCGCAGGGTGGTGGTCTTGCCGCAGCCCGACGAGCCCAGCAGGCAACCAATGTCGCCTGCGTTCAGGTGCAGGTTGAGGTTCTGCACCACGCGCTGGTCTTGATAGCCGCAGGCGAGGTTGCGCAGGTTAAGCAGTAATGGCTGGCTCATGCGTGGTGATACGAAGGTGGGACGAGGAACTCGAGCAGGGCTTTTTGCGCGTGCAGACGGTTTTCGGCTTGATCCCAGGCCACCGAGCGTTTGTCATCGAGCAGGTCGACGCTGATCTCCTCGCCACGGTGCGCCGGCAGGCAGTGCATGAACAGCACGTCGTCAGCGGCCAGGTCGAGCAGGGCGCGGTTGACCTGGTACGGTGCGAACAATTGCAGACGCTTGGCGGTTTCCTCTTCCTGGCCCATGGAGGTCCAGACGTCGGTGCTCACCAGGTGTGCACCCCGCACGGCTTCCTTCGGATCGCGAACGATGGTGACCCGGTCGCCAGCCTTGGCCAGGAACACCGGGTTGGGCTCGTAGCCTTGCGGGCAGGCAACGCGCAACTGGAAGTCGAACTGGATCGCCGCTTCTATATAGCTGTTGCACATGTTGTTGCCGTCGCCGATCCAGGCCACGGTCTTGCCCTGGATGGAGCCGCGGTGTTCGAGGAAGGTCTGCATGTCGGCCAGCAGCTGGCACGGGTGCAGGTCATCGGACAGGCCATTGATCAGAGGAACGCGCGAATTGGCGGCGAACTCGGTCAGAGTGCTGTGGGAAAACGTACGGATCATTACCGCATCGAGCATGCTCGACATGACAATCGCGGCGTCGCCGATCGGCTCGCCACGGCCCAGTTGGGTGTCACGGGGCGACAGGAAGATCGCCTGGCCACCGAGCTGGATCATGCCGGCCTCGAAGGAGATCCGGGTACGGGTCGAGGATTTCTCGAAAATCATCCCCAGGACGCGGTTTTTCAGCGGCTCGAACAGTACGCCGCGGTTACGCAGGTCCTTGAGCTCAACGCCTCGACGGATCACGCTGACCAGCTCTTCGGGCGTGCAATCCATCAGGGAGAGAAAGTGCCTTGCGCTCATCATTGACTACCTTTTGCTACAAACCGCAGATGCTCAAAGCCTTGTTTAACGGAACAACGGGCGAGACCTGCGGCGTAAGCCGCACGGGGCGACGAAATAGGGGAAGGCGCGATCTTATAATTAAATGTCGCGTCTTACCAATAGGGCTACAGTTTTTAGGGAGTTTCAGAGGTGCTACGGGTTCACCGAGGTAGCGCTTTTGAAGCCTGTTTCCTGATAGCAGCGGTTCATTTGTACACCGGCCCCTCGGGGCTTGGCAATCAGGCAGGGCGGCAATGGTGCGCTGACAGTCGGTTTGCGACCTGTCATTCATCAGTGCCGGGCTCGACGGTCGAACTGAACTCGGGTGGCCATCGGCTGGCCTGATAACCCTCGATTCACAAGACGAACGTCGCTGGCGTGGCGGCGGCTCCGGCGCCATAGTTTTGTTTCCGCGGCCGACGTCGCCCGCCCAAAACAAGACAGAGACTGGCCATGACCAAGACTCTCCATCACCGTGCGTGCCATTTGTGCGAAGCCATCTGTGGCCTGACCATCGAAACCACCGAGGTCGAAGGCGGTAACGTCCAGATCACTTCGATCAAGGGCGACTCCCAGGACACGTTCAGCCGTGGGCACATCTGCCCCAAGGCCGTAGCCCTGCAAGACATCCAGAACGATCCGGATCGCCTGCATCAGCCGATGCAGCGGGTGGGCAATGAGTGGCAGCCCATCGAGTGGGAAGCGGCATTCAATCTGGTCGCCGAACGCCTCGCCGCCATTCAGGAGCATCACGGGCAAAACGCCGTGGCGGTCTATCAGGGCAACCCGAGCGTGCACAATTACGGGCTGATGACCCACAGCAATTACTTTCTCGGCCTGTTGAAAACCCGCAACCGGTTTTCCGCGACGTCGGTCGATCAATTGCCCCATCACCTGACCAGTCATTTGATGTACGGCCACGGTTTGTTGCTGCCGATCCCGGACATCGATCACACCGATTTCATGCTGATCCTGGGCGGCAACCCGCTGGCTTCGAACGGCAGCATCATGACCGTGCCCGATGTGGAAAAACGCTTGAAGGCGATACAGGCCCGGGGCGGCAAGGTGGTGGTGGTCGATCCGCGCCGTAGTGAGACGGCGGCGATTGCCGACCAGCATCTGTTCGTGCGCCCGGGCGGTGATGCCGCGCTGTTGTTCGGCCTGCTCAATACCTTGTTCGCTGAAGGTCTGACCCGCGACAGCCATCTGCCGGTGGATGGCCTGGAGGACGTACGGGAGGCCGTCGCGCCGTTCACCGCCGAGGCCATGAGTCCGTTGTGCGCCGTACCGGCCGAACAGATCCGCCAATTGGCGCGAGACTTCGCCGCGGCACCGAGTGCAGTCTGCTATGGCCGCATGGGCGTTTCGACCCAGGCCTTCGGTACGCTGTGCCACTGGGTGGTGCAGTTGATCAACCTGGTCACCGGCAATCTCGATCGTGTGGGTGGCGCCTTGTGCACCGAGCCTGCGGTGGACCTGGTGGCGACGACTTCGGGCGGGCATTTCAATCTGTGGCAGAGCCGGGTTTCCGGGCGCCCGGAGTACGCCGGAGAGTTGCCAGTGTCGGCGCTGGCGGAGGAGATGCTCACCGAAGGGGAAGGGCAAGTCCGCGCGCTGATCACGGTGGCGGGCAATCCGGTGCTGTCCACACCCAATGGCCGAAAGCTCGAGCAGGCGCTGGACGGGCTGGAGTTCATGGTCAGTATCGACCTGTACATCAATGAAACCACGCGTTACGCCGACTTGATCCTGCCATCCACATCGGCGCTGGAAAACGACCATTACGACACCACGTTCAACCTGTTCGCGGTGCGCAATGTCAGCCGTTTCAACCGCGCGATCCTCGCCAAACCCCAAGGTGCATTGCACGACTGGGAAATTTTCGTCGGGCTGGCCAAGGCGTTTGCCGCCAGAACCGGCAAAGAGTTGAAGCCCACCATCGCCCCAGCGCAAATGATCGATCGCGGCCTGCGCATGGGGATGTACGGCGACAATTCAGAGCACAAACTGTCGCTGGCGACTTTGTTCGATTATCCCCATGGCGTCGATCTGGGCGCGCTCAAGCCTAACCTGACGCCCCGCCTGAAGACTGCCAGTCAACGCATCCAGGCCGCACCGGCCGCGATTCTCGCTGATCTGGTGCGCTTCGCAGCCTTGCAGGCACCGGCCGCCGACGAGTTGTTGATGATTGGCCGCCGGCATGTACGCAGCAACAACTCATGGATGCATAACTATCATCGGCTGGTGAAAGGCAAGCCACGCCACCAGTTGCTGATGCATCCGGACGACCTGGCCAGTCGCGGGCTCAGTGACGGGCAGCGCGTTCGGGTCAGCTCGCGGGTGGGTGTGATCGAAGTCGAAGTGCTTGGCAGTCTGGACATGATGAAAGGTGTGGTCAGCCTGCCTCACGGCTGGGGTCACGCGCGGCCGGGCGTGCAAATGACGATTGCCAGCAGCCAGCCAGGCTCCAGCGCCAACGACCTGACCGACGACTGCCAGCTTGACGAGTTGTCGGGAAATGCTGCACTTAATGGTGTGCCGGTGACCGTGGCGGCGGCTTGAGTCAGTCTGACGGAGAGACCGAGCAGGGCGCTCGGCTTTCCGTTACAATGCGCCACCGTGCCGACCCATGAGTCGGAAAGTTCAGCCGAGGTGCTCCATGGATATCATCGAAACGATTAAAGAGCAGATTGCCAACAACACCATTCTGCTTTACATGAAAGGCTCGCCGAATGCCCCGCAGTGCGGCTTCTCCGCGAAAGCCGCGCAGGCCGTGATGGCGTGTGGCGAAAAGTTTGCGTACGTGGACATCCTGCAGAACCCGGAAATCCGCGCCAACCTGCCAAAATACGCCAACTGGCCAACCTTCCCGCAACTGTGGGTCGGTGGTGAGCTGGTCGGCGGCAGCGACATCATGACTGAAATGGCGGCTGACGGTTCGCTGCAAGCCACCATCAAGGCTGCTGTCGAAGCCGCTGCTGCCAACAAGTCCGAAGCCTGATTCGCTTCCTGCTTCCTGTAGGAGCGAGCATGCTCGCGATGGTCGTTAACGATAACGCTGGGAGCCTGGTTCCCCGCAGCGCTCTCTAGTCCATCGCGAGCATGCTCGCTCCTACAATAAAAGCAGCAGGCACAAAAAAGCCCCGCCTCTTAAAAGAGAGCGGGGCTTTTTATAGCATCGAGATTAACGGAACGAAGTTACTCGTCTTCGCCCATCTGCGATTGCAGGTAGTTTTCAAGACCCACTTTATCGATCAGCCCTAACTGGGTTTCCAGCCAGTCGATATGTTCTTCTTCGGACTCGAGGATATCTTCAAGCAGTTCACGGCTACCGAAATCGCCAACTGTTTCGCAATGCGCGATGGCTACTTTCAGATCGGCATGACCGGTTTTTTCGATACGCAGGTCGCACTCCAGCATTTCCTTGGTGTGCTCGCCGATGTGCAGCTTGCCCAGGTCCTGGA
Organism: Pseudomonas sp. IT-P74; assembly: GCF_949768175.1. Taxonomy (NCBI): domain Bacteria; kingdom Pseudomonadati; phylum Pseudomonadota; class Gammaproteobacteria; order Pseudomonadales; family Pseudomonadaceae; genus Pseudomonas; species Pseudomonas sp. IT-P74. The sequence goes on from NZ_CATKQD010000066.1 coordinate 162,636, forward strand.
CGTTCGGCAGGCCTTCAAGGAACAGGATGCGCTTGATCAGCTTGTCCGCGTGCTTCATCTCGTCGATGGATTCGTGGTATTCGTGCTTGCCGAGCTTGTTCAGGCCCCAATCTTCATACATGCGCGCATGCAGGAAATATTGATTGATCGCGACCAGCTCATTGGCAAGGATCTTGTTGAGATGCTGGATGACTGTAACGTCGCCTTTCATGATGGGGTCCTGCCCTGTATTAGCTGTCAATAGAGCAGAGTTTGAGCCGGGTATTTAATAGTGTCAAACCTAAGTTATTGAAACTTAAATGAAAATTAATCGGAATAAGAATGTTTGTGTTCCGCGTCTGGAGCATAACTAGTTGATTTTGAGGCATAAAAAAACCGGACATATGTCCGGTTCTTTGAAATTCGATATTTAAGCGGCTGTAAATTCTGCTGGAAAAGGAATTGCAGCCTGGGCCGATTGCAGTTTGGTCAAGGTCTCGCGGACCACTTCCTTGGCGAGGCAGGCACATTTGCCGCACTGACTGGCAACGCCGGTAGCCACACGGACTTCCTTGTAGCTGCAGCATCCTTCATAGATCGCATCGCGGATTTGACCGTCGGTGACGCCAGTGCAGAGGCAAACATACATAAGGAAGGTCCGTCGCTGATTGTGACTCAATTGCGATGGATCTTAATGTTAACGAGAATGATTGTCAAAGTGGTTTCAGAGCACTTTTCGCCATAAGCGGGTATGGCTGACGAACGGTCGGCCTGGCAAATCGGTGATCCAAAACCGTCGGGGATTTCATCGGACGGGGAAAAAAACAGCTAAGCCAGCTCAAACACGCGGTGTATGATGGTCGGTCTTTTGCGACCGGGGATCGTGTCACAGGGCTGTCGCCTCAGGGTGGCAGGCTGATGCGAACCCTGTTTCTCACGCTATTACACCAGGAGATATCCAATGAGCGTACTCGTAGGCAAACAAGCCCCTGACTTCACCGTACCGGCCGTACTCGGCAATGGCGAGATCGTTGACAGCTTCACCCTGTCCTCGGCGATCAAAGGCAAATACGGCCTGGTGTTCTTCTACCCGCTGGACTTCACCTTCGTTTGCCCGTCCGAGCTGATCGCTCTGGACAACCGCATGTCTGAGTTCAAGGCACGCAACGTTGAAGTGATCGCTGTTTCGATCGACTCGCACTTCACCCACAACGCATGGCGCAACACTCCAGTGAACAGCGGCGGTATCGGCCAGGTTCGCTACACCATGGCTGCCGACATCAAGCAGGACATCATGAAGGCCTACGACGTTCAGTCCGCTGACGGCGTGGCATTCCGTGGCGCGTTCCTGATCGACGACAAAGGCGTTGTCCGTTCGCAGATCATCAACGACCTGCCGCTGGGTCGTAACATGGAAGAGCTGATCCGTCTGGTCGACGCTCTGCAATTCCACGAAGAGCACGGCGAAGTCTGCCCTGCCAACTGGAAAAAAGGCGACAAAGGCATGAACGCTTCGCCAGAAGGCGTTGCCGCTTACCTGACCGAGCACGCTGCCGCTCTGTAAGGCGTACGCTCCCGCTGTAAAAAGCAGGTATAAAAAAACCGGCCGTCGAGGCCGGTTTTTTTATGGGCGTTTTTTGCTCTCTGTAGGAGCGAGCTTGCTCGCGATGGACTTGAGAACACCGCGGGGTGTCAGGCTCCCAGCGTCATCGTTGAAGACCATCGCGAGCAGGCTCGCTCCTACAAAGAGCCAGCAACATCAATCGTTGAAGTCTTCCCAGCCACCCATCTGTTTCCAGCGATTGACGATGCCGCAGAACAGCTCTGCCGTCTTCTCGGTGTCATAGCGAGCCGAGTGAGCCTCGCGACCGTCGAAGTCGATGTCCGCTGCCTGGCAAGCCTTGGCCAGTACGGTCTGGCCGTAAGCGAGGCCGGCGAGCGTTGCGGTATCGAAACTGGAGAACGGATGGAACGGGTTGCGCTTCATGTCCAGCCGCGCAACCGCTGCATTGAGGAAGCCCAGGTCGAAGCTGCTGTTATGCCCGACCAGAATCGCCCGTTTGCAGCCATTGGCCTTGAGGGCCTTGCGCACGCCACGGAAGATATCGTTCAGGGCTGACTCTTCGCTCACCGCCATGCGCAGCGGGTGATCGAGCTTGATCCCGGTAAACTCCAGGGCCGCCGCTTCGATGTTCGCGCCTTCGAACGGCTCGACACGGAAGAAGTAGGTGTGATCCGGGTAAACAAAACCCTTTTCATCCATGGCGATGGTGGTCGCGGCGATCTCCAGCAGGGCGTCGGTGGCCGAATTGAAGCCACCGGTCTCTACATCGACGACAACCGGCAGGTAACCACGGAACCTTGCCGCCATTGGATGACGAGGGCCGCCTCCGCCGCCATTGCCTTCCAGTTCGTCGTCGAAATGGTCTTCACTCACGCGTGTTCCTCCAGCAGGCGCCAGCGCAGTTTTTCACCGGCGCGCAGCGGGATAACGGTCAGCTCGCCAAATGGCAGGCTGGTCGGGGCGGTCCACTCTTCGCGGACCAGGGTGATGCGATCGGTGTTGGCCGGCAGGCCATAGAAGCGCGGGCCGTTGAGGCTGGCGAAGGCCTCGAGCTTGTCCAGCGCATTGCGCTGTTCGAAGGCCTCGGCATACATCTCGATGGCCGCATAGGCGGTGTAGCAACCGGCGCAACCGCAGGCCGCTTCCTTGGCGTGCTGGGCGTGGGGGGCCGAGTCGGTGCCGAGGAAGAACTTCTCGCTGCCGCTGGTGGCGGCGTCGAGCAGGGCTTCCTGGTGGGTATTGCGCTTGAGGATCGGCAGGCAATAGAAGTGCGGCCGAATCCCGCCCACCAGCATGTGGTTGCGGTTGTACAGCAGGTGATGCGCGGTGATGGTCGCGCCCACGTTGGCCGAGGCCGAGTTGACGAACTGCACGGCGTCCGCGGTGGTGATGTGTTCGAAGACCACTTTGAGGGTCGGGAAACGCTCGACCACACGACGCATGTGCTCGTCGATGAAGATTTTTTCGCGGTCGAACACGTCGACATCGCCCCGGGTGACTTCACCGTGGACCAACAATGGCATCCCGACTTCGGCCATGGCCTCGAGTGCAGGGAAGATCTTGTCGATGCTGGTGACGCCAGAATCCGAGTTGGTGGTCGCGCCGGCCGGGTACAGCTTGGCGGCGTGAATGAATCCGCTGGCCTTGGCCTCGCGAATTTCTTCAGGCTGGGTGCGGTCGGTCAGGTACAGGACCATCAGTGGCTCGAACAGGCTGCCGGCCGGGCGGGCAGCGAGAATCCGCTGGCGATAGCCGTCGGCTTCGGCCGCGTTGCGCACTGGTGGAACCAGGTTGGGCATGATGATGGCGCGGCCAAAGGTGCGCGCGACATCCGCGACGGTATTGGTCAACACGGCACCATCGCGAAGATGAATATGCCAGTCGTCGGGACGCAGCAGGGTCAGGCGGTCGGACATGAGGGGATTCCAGGCGGGTCAAACTCAAGGGAATGCTACCGGAAAAGACTCTTGCAGGCACTCGCTATCAAGTTTTGCAGGAAGCTTCCGATATCCAACAGGTATGCCGTAAACATGTGTGTGTCAGTCTTTTTGTTGTAGAAGCCAGTGGAGCCTCCCGTGCGCCAGCGTTATTTAGCCTTGCTCAGTGTGTTTGCCAGCCTTCCGGCGATGGCGCTCACTTTCCAGACCCGTCTGGAGAACATTGAGTGGACGGTAGAAGGTGACAAGTTCGAATGCCGCCTGACTCAGCCGATCACCGATTTCGGTTCGGGCGAGTTCGTGCGTCGTGCCGGCGAGCAGGCGACGTTTCGTCTGAAGGCCTACAACCCGATGATTGGCGGTGGCTCGGCGACGCTGCTGGCCGCTGCGGCGCCGTGGCAACCGGGGCGTGAAGACATCAACCTGGGCACCGTGAGGATTGGTAGTGGCAACGTATTGTTCAACAGCTCTAAGGTTCAGGCCGGGCGCCTGATCAGTGGCCTGATGGACGGTCGCAGCCCGGTGGTTCGACATTCCTCGGGGGATGGGCGGGTGTCGGAAGTACGCTTGTTGCCGGTCAGGTTCACGAAAGCGTTTGCCGACTATCAGGGGTGTGTCGCGAAACTGTTGCCACAGAATTTCGAACAGGTGAAACAATCCGAAATAGGCTTCCCCGGCGGCGGAATCGAACTCGACAGCGCCGCAAAAGCCAAATTGCAGGTGATGCTGGAGTACATGAAGGCCGATCCGACGGTCAATCATATCGAGCTCGACGGTCACTCCGACAACAGCGGCAACCGCCTGACCAACCGCGACCTGTCGCGGCGCCGAGCCCTGGCAGTGATGGAATTCTTCAAGGCCAACGGCATCCAGGAATCGCAAATCACTATGCGTTTCCATGGCGAGCGTTATCCGGTGGCGCCTAACACCAACAACACCAACCGCGCGAAGAACCGTCGAGTGGCGGTGCGCCTGGAGCGCGGAGCACCAGTGGAACAAGTCGCCCCGCAAGCGACGAAAGCGGCCGTTTCGGCAACTTCCTGACTATTTGGTCATCGTCGCGCCCTCGACATAATCTGTCGCTTCGTCGTCATAAGCTGTCGCGCCACTGTAAATTATTCTGCATGAGCGGTAGACTTCACGGCTTTCCGTAGAACCCCGTGGAGTGATGGCATGGCGGACGTAAACAAGGTCGTTCTGGCGTATTCCGGCGGCCTGGACACTTCGGTGATCCTCAAGTGGCTGCAGGATACTTATAACTGTGAAGTGGTGACCTTCACCGCTGACCTGGGTCAGGGCGAAGAGGTCGAACCTGCACGCGCCAAGGCTCAGGCCATGGGCGTCAAAGAGATCTACATCGACGATTTGCGCGAAGAGTTCGTGCGCGATTTCGTTTTCCCGATGTTCCGCGCCAACACCGTTTACGAAGGCGAGTACCTGCTGGGTACTTCCATCGCTCGTCCGTTGATCGCCAAGCGCCTGATCGAAATTGCCAACGAAACCGGCGCTGACGCCATTTCCCATGGCGCCACCGGCAAGGGTAACGACCAGGTTCGTTTCGAGCTCGGTGCATACGCCTTGAAGCCTGGTGTGAAAGTGATTGCCCCTTGGCGCGAATGGGACCTGCTGTCCCGTGAAAAGCTGATGGACTACGCCGATAAGCACGCGATCCCGATCGAGCGCCACGGCAAGAAGAAGTCCCCGTACTCCATGGATGCCAACCTGCTGCACATCTCCTATGAAGGCGGCGTGCTGGAAGACACCTGGACCGAGCACGAAGAAGACATGTGGCGCTGGACCGTTTCCCCGGAAAACGCTCCAGACAAACCGCAGTACCTGGAACTGACCTACCGCAACGGCGACATCGTCGCGCTGGACGGCGTCGAAATGACTCCGGCCACCGTACTGGCGACCCTGAACCGTATCGGTGGTGAGCACGGTATCGGCCGTCTCGACATCGTCGAAAACCGTTACGTGGGCATGAAGTCCCGTGGCTGCTACGAAACCCCTGGCGGCACCATCATGTTGCGTGCCCACCGTGCGATCGAATCGATCACCCTGGACCGCGAAGTGGCTCACCTCAAAGACGAGTTGATGCCCAAGTACGCCAGCCTGATCTACACCGGCTACTGGTGGAGCCCTGAGCGTCTGATGCTGCAACAGATGATCGATGCGTCCCAGGTCAATGTGAACGGCGTTGTGCGCCTGAAGCTGTACAAGGGCAATGTGATCGTCACTGGCCGCAAGTCCGACGACTCGCTGTTCGATGCCAACATCGCTACCTTCGAAGAAGATGGCGGCGCGTACAACCAGGCGGATGCAGCGGGCTTCATCAAGCTCAATGCCCTGCGCATGCGCATTGCGGCGAACAAAGGCCGGAAGCTGTTCTGAGACCTTTGAAATCGTGATGGATACCTGACCTCGTCCTCGACGGGGTCAGGTACCTGAAAACGGGGTATGACACCAGTTACTGCGTGGTCGGGTGTTTTCGTTTGCGCTGATGATTTCCTGTTTTTATCCTTCCAATAGCCTGTTCTATGGGTTGTTGTTTGCCGGTTGCCCGGCCTGATCAATGACCGACAACCTGTGCGAGTCCGGATTGTAGGCCACATGAAAGTCGGCACTGCGCTTGCTGGCCTGCTTTGAATGTACAAGCGCACTGGCTTTCAGTAATTTCTCCGAAACGGCACAAGTGACAAACAGAATCACGTACGCCGTCTTTTCCCGTGGCCTCTGGATTTTCTCCAGCAGCGCTCCAAACTCGACCTCTTCGCTCATCCAGCGTACATCAACGATGTACAGGTCTTTTACCGGTTCCGGTAACTGAAGGTGATGCTGAACGGAGACAGTGGTTTGCAGACCGATCCCGGTTGGCGGGTCCTGCGCGCCACAGGGCATGCGAGCTGACTGCCAGTCATTCGTCGACGTTTCCAGACCGGGGTTTTCAGACGGCTTTGCGCACGCTTTTTTTTCCGAGCGCCCAACATCATCCATAACCTTCATGAAGTGCTTGCCCTTTTCAAAGTCCGAGGGCGCATAAAGTGATTTATAGTTGAAGTTGAGTGTCGCGAAAAAAAGTAAAAGCAGATAGAACGGAAAACTGATCAGGAACCAGACGTAGAGTTCTCTTTCTTCCTGATCAAGGAAGGGTAGAGAGACGGCTGCCGAAGTCTCAGAGAGCGCTGCGAATATCGCGATAATTGTCATTGGGTTGGTGATTCGTTTTTTTATCATGTTCTGTACTCATGCCGGATTGTCTGTTCTCGAGTGGTTTATGGGGTTGGTCTGATGTGGTGGTTATTGTAGTGATTTTTATTGCTTGTTGGTTTTTGACTGGTTTTATTTGTTTTCTGTATTGCTCTTCGAATTCTTGAATGGGGGGTGTTTTAATGATTGCTCAAAAAATATTATTTTCTGTAAGAGTAATTGGATGCTGGGTGTGTGATATTTCTGGTGTGAGTGTTGAACACGAAAATATCAGTTACGTTTTAACGGGGAGATAGCGGCTAGTGTTTGTCGGGGCACGACCGATCAAACTGGCACTCGGAAAATTTTGGTCGTAAATCGACAGGGATGGCTGCTGGAAAGTGCGACACACTGACGCTGATACAGTTTTCAATTCACTCTGTTCGAGGGATTTTTGTAGGAGAAATCCGTGTTGTTTGTAGGGTATGTCTCTTGGTGTGGGTGGCCGGGAGGGGCGACATGCCATGGGTGAAACGACTAGGCTATTGTGCGGGCTCTAAAAATTCGAACAGCGAAAATTGGACTTGCCCATGAATAAAGTGCTGATCGTGGATGATCACCCCGTCATTCGTCTTGCGGTACGTATGCTAATGGAGCGTCATGGCTACGAAGTTATTGCAGAAACCGATAATGGTGTGGATGCACTGCAACTAGCCCGTGAACTTATGCCGGACATTGTCATTCTGGATATCGGGATTCCGAAGCTGGACGGGTTGGAAGTCATCGCACGTTTGTCTTCGACTTCAATGCCGATGAAAGTGCTGATTTTGACTTCCCAGGCGCCGGGACATTTTTCGATGCGTTGCATGCAATCCGGTGCAGCCGGTTATGTCTGCAAACAACAAGACCTCACGGAGTTGCTCAGTGCAATAAAGGCCGTGTTGTCAGGTTACAGTTACTTTCCTAATCAAGCCTTGCATACCGTGCGTTGCAGTTTGGGGAATGCCAGTGAGGCCGATATGGTTGATCGCTTGTCGGGACGGGAAATGATGGTCCTGCAACAGTTGGCCCGAGGAAAGACCAATAAAGAGATTGCCGATGGGATGTTTCTCAGTAATAAAACAGTCAGTACTTACAAGACTCGCCTGTTGCTCAAGCTGAATGCGCGGTCTCTGGTCGATCTGATCGAGCTGGCACAGCGCAATGGTCTGGTGTGATGGCGTAACGGCGCGACAAGGAGCGCCTGGCGGGGTATGGCACTTAGAAAAAAGCCTCCGTTTCGGGAGGCTTTCAGGTGTCATAAGTCAAAATCGTAATCGGCCAATTGCTTTTGCAGTCGGCGCTCCTCCAGCAGGTTGTCGATGGTGCGGCGTTTGCTCAGATTAGTTTTCGCAACTTCAACCACCGGCTCAGCGTCATCGGTTTCGGCGGTGGTGAAATCGTCTTCTACGTCCAATTGCTCTTTGCCAGTACTCATTTAGTTGCTCCAGGCTAAGAAGGCCTTTGGCGCTCCTTATATCGACAATCTCCCGGCGGGTAAAAAAGATTTTTTCAATCGACAAATCAATAAACCTAATAGCGCCTCAATCGTCGGAGGTTTTGTGCTTGTATTCGCACAAGTCCTCGATCCGGCAGCTTCCGCAACGGGGCTTGCGGGCCAGGCAAACATAGCGGCCATGAAGGATCAGCCAGTGATGGGAGTCGAGCAGGTACTCCTTGGGCACGAATTTCATCAGTTTCTTCTCGACTTCCACCACATTCTTGCCGGGAGCAATACCCGTCCGGTTGCTGACCCTGAAGATATGCGTGTCGACGGCCATGGTCAGCTGACGGAATGCCGTATTGAGCACCACATTGGCGGTCTTGCGGCCGACGCCGGGCAGTGCTTCCAGCTCTTCGCGGGTTTGTGGCACTTCACCGGCGTGACGCTCGACCAGCAAGCGGCAGGTTTCGATCACGTTTTTCGCTTTGCTGTTGTACAGGCCGATGGTCTTGATGTACTCCGACAACCCCTCTACACCCAGGGCATGGATCGCTGCCGGGGTATTGGCGACCGGGAACAGCCTGGCTGTGGCTTTGTTGACGCCGACATCGGTCGACTGCGCCGAGAGAATCACGGCAATCAGCAATTCGAACGCTGAGGAATAGGCCAGCTCGGTCTTTGGTTCCGGGTTGTCCTCGTGCAGTCTGCGGAAAATTTCCAGACGTTTTGCGGCATTCATGGGCAGTGCATTTCCTCGAAGGCAATCAATGTGTGGGCGTGGGGCGCCAGGCCTGCCAGGCGGCGATCAGCAGTCCGAACAGAATGAACCCGCCAGGGACCAATGTGGCCAGGCGCAGGCCACCGTCAGCCACCAGTACCCAGCCTTGCCAGTCAGTTTGTGTTGCGTCGAACAGCCACGATAGATGGTTTCCAAGTGTTCCGTTGCCGATGAGTTCGCGCAGCAGGCCCAGCGCGATCATTAGCGCGGCAAACAGGCCGTTGAGTCGCAGACGTTGACGCCAATCGTTCTGAAAGAACCCGGTGTGTTCCAGTACGACGCATTGCAAGGCGATCAAGGCGCTGTACAACCCCAGATGCTGCTGCCATTGCAGCGACCAGGCTTGTGCCATGAGTTCCGCGCAACTGGTGAGCGTGGCCGCCAACAGGATGCTGGCCAGCAAGCGGGTCGCCGGGACCAGTCGGGATCGCAGGGCGCCCATGGCCAGACTGAACAGCTGAGTCACCACCATGAACATCAGGCACAGACCAACCGCGGCCATCAGCGAGTGAGTGGCGCCGATCAGTGGCGTCAGCATCAAGGCGTTGCGCAGAGTCGATGAATTATCCATGGGCAGGGATTCCAAGCAGATGTTGCCGGTGTTCATCGAAGTAGCGCAAGGCGTCGTGGACGGCATTGATCACCGCTCTTGAAGTGATGGTTGCGCCTGCGATCTGATCGAATTGCCCCTGATCCTTTTTCAGCGCCCAGCCGCTGTCACCGGGTTCTGTTCGAGACTTGCCGGAAAAAACCTGGAGCCAGGCATTGGGCCAGTCGGCGATCCGCGCGCCCAGTCCTGGTGTTTCCGACTGTTTGAGGGTTTTGACGCCCAGCAACCTGCCATTGGCGTCGACAGCGATCAACAGGTCGATGGCACCGGCGTAGCCAAGGGTTTGACTGCGCAGCAACACCACGACGGGTTGATCGCCCCGGGTCGCCAGATAACCACCCAGCAAGGTGCTGTTGGTCAGTGCGGCTGCTTCAATTTTTATCGGGTGTTCGAGTGGTTGATTGTCGTAGCTGTCCGGCGCGATCAGGTCCAGCAGATGACGGCTGTCGATCAGGTGCTGTTCGGCTGCAATGCGTGGAGCGCTGCCGAGTTGCACGAAGTAGGTCATGCCAGGGCCCAGTGCGGCCAAAAGCACCACAAGCGCGAAGCTTGATGTCCGGCTCATGGCGCCTCCGGCTGTTGCCTGGCCGCCACGAACCGCTCCAGCGCCGGCACGCACAGGTTCATCAACAGCACGGCGAAGGCGATGCCGTCCGGGTAGCCACCCCAGGTACGAATCAGATAAGTCAGAAGCCCGACGCCGACGCCGAACAGTAACTTCGCGAGAGGGCTTCTGGCGCCGGACACCGGTTCGGTAATGATGAAGAACGCCCCCAGCATGGTCGCGCCGGTCAGCAAATGAAACAACGGCGAGCCATGGGAGTCGGAGCCCGAACCGTTCCAGAACAGCAGGCTGATGATGAACAGGCTGGCCAGCATGCCGACCGGTGCATGCCAACTGATCACCCTTCGCTGCAGCAGAAACATTCCACCCGCCACAAAGGCCAGGTTCACCCATTCCACTCCCCGACCGCCTAAGTGGCCGAATGCCGGGTTGCCGGCAAACAGTTCATCCATGGTCAGGCTTTTGTTGATCCGCAGACTGTCCAGTGCCGTGGCCTGCACCCACGCATCCGGCGCGTGGCCGACGTCGAACACGTGCTGTAAACCGCTCAGCAGATCCATGCCATGGGGCGATGGCCAAAGGGTCATTGGTTGGGGAAAGGTCACCAGTACCAAGGCAAAACCGAGCATCGCCGGGTTGAAGGGATTCGAAGCGACGCCGCCATACAAGTGCTTGCCGAACACCATCGCAAAAGTGGCAGCACTGAGGGTCAGCCACCATGGGCAGTAAGGCGGCAGCGCCAGAGCCAGCAATGTGGCACTGACCAGCGCGCTACCGTCACTCAAGGTTGGCCCCGGCGGTCGCTGGCGCAAATGCACGACGGCGGCCTCGACGGCCAACGCGGCAGTGGCCGCCAGAACCAGATTGATCAACACGCCCCAGCCATACAGCCAGAACGCCGCCAGAATTCCCGGCAGCGTGGCCAACAGCACCAGTATCATCGCCTGTTGCAGGCGATCATCCACGGCATCAAGGGCTGGCATGGGCGTCCACCAGGCGTTCGGCTTCACCGAGTGCGCGCTCCAGGGCTTCGATTTGCTGCGCCGGTGCTTCGTTGGCCCGAGCCTTCTTGAGTTCGGCGCGGCGCATGGCCAACTGGATCTTGGCCCGTTTCAGATCGGCATCATTTGACGACACAACTGCGGCCGTCGGCGCCGGGGCAGCTGGGGCGACGCTTTCCAGTTGCGCCAGGTTTTGTTCGGCGGCTTCGAACTGCTGTTGCAGGACGATCAACTGCGATTGCTGTTCAAAGGTCGGCGGATGCCCAAAGGCCTTCAGCGATTTGTGCAACTGCGCCCGACTCATCGCTACATCGATCTTGGCCTTTTTCAGCGCGGCATCGGCATTGGCGGTTTTCTGTGCGCGGACGCGCTCGAGAGCCGCCTGCACCGGGTCGGCTGCCGCCGCCGCAGGTTGCGCGGCTCGTTGCCTTGCCTGGCGCTCGGCGATTTTCTGTTGCTCCTCACGCTGCAAGCGAGCATTGCGTTGTTCGAAGCGGCGCCGTGCATGATCGCGCTTGAGGGTACGGGCCTGCCGCGCCTGCGGTGTGAGGGCCAGGCCCCCGACAACGGGCAGTACCGTGTTCGGCAGCAACGGGCGCATTTCGATACAGTCCACCGGACAGGGTGCCACGCAGAGGTCGCAACCGGTGCACTCATCGATGATCACCGTGTGCATCAGTTTGGCCGCGCCGACGATGGCATCGACCGGGCAGGCCTGAATGCACTTGGTGCAACCAATGCACTCGGCCTCGCGGATGTAGGCGATCTGCGCCGGGGCCGAGCCACGGCTGACATCCAGCTCCAGCACCGGCACCTTCAGCAGTTCGGCCAGGGCATTAATGGTTTCGTTGCCGCCGGGCGGACATTTGTTGATCGGCTCGCCATTGGCGATGCCTTCGGCGTACGGCTTGCACCCGGGGTGGCCGCACTTGCCGCATTGGGTTTGCGGCAAGAGTGCGTCGATGCTTTGAATCAGACTCATGTTTTGATCAGTCCGCTGAATCCGAGAAAGGCCACTGCGATCAGGCCGGCGCCGATCAGGTCGATCGGCAAGCCGCGAAAGGGCAGGGGAACATCGTTGTCGACCGTGCGTTCACGCAAATCGGTGAACAGGCTCAACACCAGCCAGAAGCCCAACCCTGCACCGAGGCTCAGGGCTGTGGCGTGAAAGAAGCCCTTGTCTTGCTGAGCATTGAGCAAGGCCACGCCGAGCACGCCGGCATTGCCCAGCAGCAACGGCCAGAGGCCTTCGAACGGCAGTGTCGAAAACACCCGTGCCAGCAACTTCAGCAGCGGGCTGATCAGCAACACGCTCAAAGGCAGAAATACAAACAGACGCAGCGGCGTCAACTGCAGTGGCACCAGCAGCCATTGATAGAGCGCGTAGCCGAGCATGCCCACGACCAGCATCAGGCAGGTCGTCGCAATGCCCAAGGCATGGACCTGACGGCGCTGACCGGCCAACAGCGGATCGACGGCCAACGGCCAATGCAACACGATATTGTTGATCAGGGCGGCGCTGATAAGCGTAAGAAGTGCTTCGGTCATGATCGTGCCGGCAAGAACGGTAGTTTTTGTAGGAGCGAGCTCGCGATGGACTCAGGAGCGCCGCGTTCAACCTGTGGGCACGCATTATCGTTGACGACCATCGCGAGCAAGCTCGCTCCTACAGGAGCTTAGGCATTATCCGGCAAGGACGGAGGGTGGGCCAGACATGAAAATCCCACAGCCGCGCCAGGCACGACTGTGGGATCGATTTGCCGCAGACCTTACTTGATGCGCTGGCCCGGTTTGGCGCCGCTATCAGGGCTGAGCAGGTAGATCTCTTCACCGCCAGGGCCGGCCGCCATCACCATGCCTTCGGAGATGCCGAACTTCATTTTCCGTGGCTTGAGGTTGGCGATCATCATGGTCAGGCGACCATCGAGCTTCGATGGATCCGGGTAAGCGCTCTTGATCCCGGAGAACACGTTGCGCTGCTCGTCACCGATGTCCAGGGTCAGGCGCAGCAGCTTGTCGGCGCCTTCCACGTGTTCGGCCTTGACGATCAGGGCGACACGCAGGTCGACGGCGGCAAAGGTGTCGAACTCGATTTCCGGCGACAACGGATCCTTGGCCAGTTCGCCATTGCCGGCAGGCGCGGCTGCGCCGGTGTCGGTCTGGCTGGCGGTCAGGTCTTCTTTCGAGGCGTCGGTCATGGCTTGCACCTTGACCGGGTCGATCCGGGTCATCAACGGCTTGAACTCGTTCAGCTGGTGGTTGCCGAGCAAGGTCGCGTGGTCGTTCCAGGTCAGCGGCGCGACGTTCAGGAACGCCTCGGCGTCGGCGGCCAGCAGCGGCAGCACTGGCTTGAGGAAGATCACCAGTTGGCGGAACAGATTGACGCCGGTGGCGCAGATGGCCTGGACTTCATCCTGTTTGCCTTCCTGCTTGTTCAGCGACCACGGTGCCTTGTCGGCGATCCAGGCGTTGGCGCGATCGGCCAGGCCCATGATTTCGCGCATGGCGCGGGCGAAGTCGCGAGCTTCATAGGCGTCGGCGATGCTTGGCGCGGCGGCCAGGAAGGCTTCGGTCAGCTCAGGCGCGGCATTGGTGTCGACCATCACGCCGGCATTGCCCTTGTTGATGAAGCCGGCACAACGGCTGGCGATGTTGACGACCTTGCCCACCAGATCGGAGTTGACCTTCTGCACGAAGTCTTCGAGGTTCAGGTCGAGGTCGTCGACGCCGCGGCCCAGCTTGGCCGCGTAGTAATAGCGCAGGTATTCCGGCGACAGGTGGTCCAGGTAGGTCCGGGCCTTGATGAAGGTGCCGCGGGACTTGGACATCTTCTGGCCGTTGACGGTCAGGTAGCCGTGCACGTTGATCCCGGTCGGCTTGCGGTACCCTGCGCCTTCGAGCATGGCTGGCCAGAACAGGGCGTGGAAGTTGACGATGTCCTTGCCGATGAAGTGGTACAGCTCGGCGGTGGAGTCCTTGCCCCAGAACGCGTCGAAGTCCAGCTCCGGCGTGCGGTTGCACAGGTTCTTGAAGCTGGCCATGTAGCCGATCGGCGCATCCAGCCACACGTAGAAGTATTTGCCCGGCTCGTCGGGGATTTCAAAACCGAAGTACGGCGCATCGCGGGAGATGTCCCACTGTTGCAGGCCGGCATCCAGCCATTCGGCGATCTTGTTGGCCACGGCGTCTTGCAGGGAGCCGCTGCGGGTCCAGGTTTGCAGCATTTGCTGGAAGTCTGGCAGCTTGAAGAAGAAGTGCTGGGAATCCTTGAGCACCGGGGTGGCGCCGGAGATTGCCGACTTCGGATCCTTCAGGTCGGTCGGTGCGTAGGTCGCGCCGCATTTTTCGCAGTTGTCGCCGTACTGGTCTTCGGTGCCGCATTTCGGGCAGGTGCCCTTGATGAAGCGGTCGGCCAGGAACATTTTCTTTTCCGGGTCGAAGTACTGGGTGATCGAGCGCGTGGCGATGTGCCCGGCGTCACGCAGCTTCAGGTAGATCTGGCTCGACAGCTCACGGTTTTCTTCGGCGTGAGTGGAGTGGAAGTTATCGAAGTCCACCAGGAATTCGGCAAAGTCGGCGCTGTGTTCAGCCTGGACGTTGGCGATCAGTTGTTCCGGGGTGATGCCTTCCTTTTCCGCGCGCAGCATGATCGCCGATCCGTGGGCGTCGTCGGCGCAGACATAAATGCATTGATTGCCGCGGTGCTTCTGGAAGCGCACCCACATATCGGTCTGGATGTACTCCAGCATATGGCCAAGGTGGATCGAACCATTGGCATAGGGCAGGGCGCTGGTGACGAGGATCTTGCGTGGCTCGGACATGGGGCTCGGCTACTTGATGAAACGGAGGTCGGCCACTATAAAGCGCCGGCGCATATTTTTCACCCTGTGAGCCTGTTTCATTGGATGAGTAACAGGTGAAGGCTGCGATCTTTTCAACATCCCGCCAAACGTCTGGAACAGGTACGATACCCTCTATCTTTTCCAGTCCTGTTTTCGGAGTTGCCCATGAGCGCCGTCAATCGCGCAGCGGTGGAAGCCGTCCTTCGCCAATACACCGACCCTTACCTGAACCAGGACCCGGTCAGCGCCGGGTGCGTGCGCAACATCGAGATCCAGGGCGAGCGCGTCAGCGTTCAGCTTGAACTGGGTTACGCCGCCGGTCTGTTCAAGAGTGGCTGGGCGCAGATGCTGGAAATGGCCATTCAGGGTCTGGATGGCGTGGCGAGTGCCAAGGTCGAAATCACCAGTGTGATCGCCGCACACAAGGCCCAGGCACAGATTCCGGGCCTGGCGAACGTGAAAAACGTGGTGGCCGTGGCCTCCGGCAAGGGCGGCGTGGGCAAATCCACTACGGCGGCCAACCTGGCCCTGGCCCTGGCCCGCGAAGGCGCCAAGGTCGGGATCCTCGATGCGGACATCTACGGCCCGAGCCAGGGCATCATGTTCGGCATCCCCGAGCGCACCCGCCCCGAGGTCAAGGACCAGAAGTGGTTCGTTCCACTCAAGTCCCATGGCGTCGAGGTGATGTCCATGGCCTTCCTGACCGATGACAACACGCCGATGGTCTGGCGCGGGCCGATGGTCTCCGGCGCCCTGCTGCAACTGGTGACGCAAACCGCATGGGGTGACCTGGATTACCTGGTCATCGACATGCCGCCAGGCACCGGTGACATCCAGTTGACCCTGGCGCAGAAAGTCCCGGTGGCCGGTGCGGTCATCGTGACCACCCCGCAGGACCTGGCATTGCTGGACGCACGCAAGGGCGTGGAAATGTTCCGCAAGGTCAACATTCCGGTGCTGGGCGTGGTGGAAAACATGGCCGTGCACATCTGCTCCAACTGCGGACATGCCGAGCATCTGTTCGGTGAAGGCGGGGGCGTGAAGCTGGCCAACCAATATGGCGTCGAACTGCTGGCTTCGCTGCCGCTGTCGATGGTCATCCGCGAACAGGCCGATGGCGGCAAGCCAACGGTGATCGCCGAGCCTGATAGCCAGATTGCGATGGTCTACCAGGAACTGGCCCGTCACGTTGGCGCGCGGATCGTGTTGCAGGAAGCGTTGACGCCGGCGATGCCGAATATCAGCGTCAGCGACGACTAAATAAACTGAAATACGAATCCCTGTAGGAGCGAGCCTGCTCGCGATGGTGTATCAGTCGACACCGCGGTGCCTGACACACCTTCGCGAGCAGGCTCGCTCCTACAGTTGTTCTTTGTGCGTCTTAGATCCGCAACCCGCCATCCATCTCCAGGATCCGACCGGTGTAATAGTCGTTCTCGAAGATGTAAGCCGCCGAATGGGCGATTTCCTCAGGCTTGCCCATGCGCTTGAGCGGAATCCCGGCGGTCATCTTTTCCAGCGCTTCAGGCTTCATGCCCAGGGTCATTTCGGTTTCGATGAAACCCGGTGCAATGCCGGCCACGCGAATGCCGTAGCGTGCCAGTTCCTTGGCCCAGGTCACGGTCGCCGCGGCAACACCGGCCTTGGCCGCGGAGTAGTTGGTCTGACCGACGTTGCCGGCGCGGGAAATCGACGAGATATTGATGATCGCGCCGCTGTTGTTCAGCTCGACCATTTTCGCTGCGACTTCGCGAGTGCAAAGGAACACACCAGTCAGGTTGACGTCGATGACGGCCTGCCACTGGGCCAGGCTCATCTTGGTCATTTCGCCATCCTTGACCTTGAGCAACAGGCCGTCGCGCAGGATCCCGGCGTTGTTGATCAAGCCATGGATCGCGCCGAAGTCTTCAGCGACCTGGGCAACCATGTGGGTCACTTGCTCTTCGTTGGCCACGTTGCACAGGTAGGCGCGGGCCTCGACACCCCGGGCCTTGCAGGCCGCGACGGCGTCGTCGAGTTTTTCCTGGTTCAGGTCCACCAGCGCGAGCTTCGCGCCCAGGCCTGCGAAATACTCGGCCATGGAACGGCCTAAGCCCTGGCAACCGCCAGTGATAATGATTACTTTGTCAGTGAGTTGCATTCGCATGCCCCGGTAGCAGGTCTGAGTAGTTTCCTTTAGAGAGCCTCTCGATCTGCGCCTGACCTGGCTTGGCTGCACATGAGAACTGCCCCGATGGCGTGCTGGAACTTACCACCAGCAGCCCGTCCGTTTTTCTGACGGATTCTATATAAGGAGTCATAAATTGAGCGTAGAAGCGGCTAAGCATGCACGAGAATTGCTTCTCAAGGAATACCGCGGAGTGCTCTCCACGCACTCCAAATCGATGCCCGGCTTTCCGTTCGGCTCCGTGGTTCCGTACTGCCTGGACGAGAAGGGCCGGCCGCTGATCCTGATCAGCCGCATCGCCCAGCACACGCATAATCTGCAAAAAGATCGGAAATGCTCGCTCTTTGTCGGCGAACGTGGCGCCGAAGATGTCCAGGCCGTTGGTCGACTGACTTACCTGGCCGAGGCCCGGCAGCTCGAAGACGAATCTGCCATCGAAGCCGCCTCCGAGCGTTACTACCGCTATTTCCCGGAGTCGCAGGGTTATCACAAGGCCCACGATTTCGATTTCTGGGTGCTTGAGCCTGTACGCCACCGTTACATCGGCGGTTTTGGCGCAATTCATTGGGTCAACGACCTGACCCTGGCCAATCCGTTCGCGGGCAAGGCCGAAGTGAGCATGGTCGAGCACATGAACGCCGATCACGCCAAGGCCATCGCCCATTACGTCGACCTGGCCGGGCTGCCGAAAAACGTGCCGGCACAAATGGTCGGTATCGATACCGAAGGCATGCACCTGCGTATCGGTCAAAGTCTGTACTGGTTGCCGTTTCAAGGGTCTTGTAATACGCCGACACAAGTTCGTGAAGCCTTGGTTTCTCTGGCCCACGCCGATCATTGGCCTCAAAATGAAGTGACCGACGCTTGAATTCACGAAACGGCGACGTCATCTAAGGTGAACTGGCAAGGCATTCTTGCGTTGAGGAACCATTTGATGCGCCCTTTTTTGTTGCTCTTTCTGCTGTTCCCGGTGTTGGAGCTGTTCGTATTCGTCAAGGTGGCAGGGTCCATCGGGTTTTTCCCGGCTCTGCTGCTGATCATTCTCGGCTCGATGTTCGGCGTGTTTGTGCTGCGCATCGCCGGCCTGGCGACGGCCCTGCGTGCCCGTGAAAGCCTGAGCCGCGGCGAACTACCGGCCCAGACCATGCTCGAAGGCCTGATGCTGGCATTGGCCGGTGGCCTGCTGATTCTTCCTGGTTTCATCAGCGATGTGATCGGCCTGTTCTTGCTGCTGCCGTTCAGTCGTCGCCTGCTGGCCAATAAAATGCGCCAGCGCGCCGAAGAGCAGGCGATGCGTCAGCGAGCGTTCGCCGACGACCTCCAGGCCCGTGGTGGCCCGGCGCCTCGCGAGCCGCTTGGCCGTGAGCCCAACGTGATCGAAGGCGAGTTCGAACACCGCGATACCAAGTAATACGCACATCGACACGGCACCTTCGGGTGCCGTGTTCGTTTGCGGGGTATCGACATGAAATTTTTTCGATGCCCGCCCTTGTAATCAGCTTGTGCGCCCTTATGTAACGGTCACCGCAAGGTTTCTGGCGAACACGCCAGACAGACTTCCGCGGTTCGTTGACGAACCGCACCCGGCACCGCCGGACTTTGTTAAACCCGCCGGGACTACACCGGCCGATGAAAACCACAATTAGGAGAGATCGACAATGAAGCTTCGTCCTCTGCATGACCGCGTCGTCATCCGTCGCAGCGAAGAAGAAAAGAAAACCGCTGGCGGTATCGTCCTGCCAGGTTCGGCTGCTGAAAAAGCCAACAGCGGCGAAATCCTCGCTGTAGGTCCAGGCAAAGCACTGGAAAGCGGTGAAGTGCGTGCACTGTCCGTGAAAGTGGGCGACAAGGTTGTGTTCGGTCCTTACTCCGGCAGCAACACTGTGAAAGTCGACGGCGAAGACCTGCTGGTAATGAGCGAGAACGAAATCCTCGCTGTTATCGAAGGCTGATACCCCCGTTCATTTTCCGCTACTACAAAGTATTTAAGGAATATCGATCATGGCTGCTAAAGAAGTTCTGTTTGGCGATTCCGCCCGCAAGAAAATGCTCAAAGGCGTCAACGTCCTGGCTGACGCGGTAAAAGCGACCCTGGGCCCGAAAGGCCGTAACGTGATCATCGAGAAGAGCTTCGGCGCTCCGACCATCACCAAGGACGGCGTTTCCGTCGCCAAAGAAATCGAACTCGAAGACCGTTTCGAAAACATGGGCGCGCAGCTGGTCAAAGACGTTGCCTCCCGTGCCAACGATGACGCTGGTGACGGTACGACCACCGCTACCGTTCTGGCTCAGTCGATTGTCAACGAAGGCCTGAAAGCCGTCGCTGCCGGCATGAACCCGATGGATCTGAAGCGCGGCATCGACAAGGCGACCATCGCCATCGTCAAAGAGCTGAAAAACCTGTCCAAGCCATGCGCTGACACCAAGGCAATCGCTCAGGTCGGTACCATCTCGGCCAACTCCGACAACTCCATCGGCGACATCATTGCCGAAGCCATGGAAAAAGTCGGTAAAGAAGGCGTGATCACCGTTGAAGAAGGCACTGGCCTGGAAAACGAACTGTCGGTTGTAGAAGGCATGCAGTTCGACCGTGGCTACCTGTCCCCGTACTTCGTCAACAAGCCGGAAACCATGGTTGCCGAGCTGGACAACCCGCTGGTGCTGCTGGTCGACAAAAAGATCTCGAACATCCGCGAAATGCTGCCAGTTCTGGAAGCCGTTGCCAAAGCCGGTCGTCCACTGCTGATCGTTTCCGAAGACGTTGAAGGCGAAGCCCTGGCGACTCTGGTCGTGAACAACATGCGTGGCATCGTTAAAGTCGCAGCCGTCAAGGCTCCAGGCTTCGGCGACCGCCGCAAGGCCATGCTGCAGGACATCGCCGTTCTGACCGGCGGTACCGTTATCTCCGAAGAGATCGGCCTGAGCCTGGAAGCAGCCACCCTGGAAAACCTGGGCAGCGCCAAGCGCGTGACCATCTCCAAGGAAAACACCATCATCGTTGACGGTGCTGGCGTAGCAGGCGACATCGAGTCCCGTATCGCTCAGATCCGTGCTCAGGTTGCCGAAACTTCCTCGGACTACGACCGTGAAAAACTGCAAGAGCGTCTGGCCAAGCTGTCCGGCGGCGTTGCGGTGATCAAGGTTGGCGCTGGCTCCGAAGTAGAAATGAAAGAGAAGAAAGCTCGCGTTGAAGACGCCCTGCACGCAACCCGTGCAGCCGTTGAAGAAGGCGTGGTACCTGGCGGTGGCGTTGCGCTGATCCGCGCTCTGCAAACCCTGAACGATCTGAAAGGCGACAACGCTGATCAGGACGTGGGTATCGCTGTTCTGCGCCGTGCCGTTGAAGCACCGCTGCGTCAGATCGCTGCCAACAGCGGTGACGAGCCAAGCGTTGTGGTCAACGAAGTCAAGAACGGCAAAGGCAACTTCGGTTACAACGCTGCGACTGGCGAATACGGCGACATGATCGAAATGGGTATCCTGGACCCAACCAAGGTCACCCGTTCCGCGCTGCAAGCTGCATCGTCGATCGGCGGTCTGATCCTGACCACCGAAGCTGCTGTTGCTGACGCACCGAAGAAAGAAGGTGCATCTGGCGGCGGTATGCCAGACATGGGCGGTATGGGCGGCATGGGCGGCATGATGTAAGCCAGCCTTACCCCCTGTACGAAAAAACCCCGCCTGCGAAAGCCGGCGGGGTTTTTTATTGCCCGGACTTTGAAGCCTGTATCAGTTCATTGTGGGAGCGAGCCTGCTCGCGAAAGCCATGTATCAGTCAACATCATCATTGAATGTTGAACTGCTTCGCGAGCAGGCTCGCTCCCACATTTGATCTGCATATCAGACGGCTACAGGTACTGCACTGGCCCCGCGTTCAGCCCTCAAGGCCGGTCGATACAGAACGAAGTAATACGACCCCAGACAAATCAGCCAGCAGAACACCGCCGTCCACACGTTGTGCGAGAAGAAATGCGCGCCCTGCATCATCCGGCCGATGGAGAACACCGAGCCGAGGGCGAAGGCGAAGACAAACGCTGCGCGAGCCATGCGCGGGCGACGGTCACGCAGTACGAAAAACATCGCAAACAGGGTGAAACCGGTGGCCGCATGGCCGCCGGGCCAGCAACGCCCCGGTTTTTCGGTGGGCGGGCGAGGGCTCAGCAGTTCGCTGTAGGTCTCGTGACCGCCGAATTGCTCGAGGCTCCATGGGCATTGCACCGCGGTCACCGCTTTCATGGGCGTGACAAAGGAAGTTGCCAGCCCGAGGGACAGCACCAGGCAACCCAATTCCCGTTTGAGCGGTTTGAGCCTGGTCGTGAAGAACGAAGCAATGAAGCCGAGGATGGCAAACACCGAGAAGGCGATCACCACTTGCTTGGCGCGATCGTGCAGGATGTCCTCGAGGAAGTAACTGTGGCGACCGATGAATTCCCCGGCGACCGGATCGTAAAACAGCTTGGCCAGGTCCATGTCCAGACTGGTCAATTCGAGCAATACCAGAATGATCGCAGCTACGGCGGGAACCCCAAGGCACACCCAGAAGTTGAGCGGACGAGGGGCAGGGCGGGCAAGGGTCGAAACCATGCTAGTTCCTTGATCAGTGAAATGTTCTCAAATGCGCAGCCGCGCAGAGTTTGGACCCGAATCTGTCGCTTGTGTGTGAATCCCGGGTGAAAAACTTGTTAAGGCTGCAATCGGTCAATTTCCACGCTTTTGCACTTTACTCAGCCCTAGCCGTGCGCTGAACTTCGCCTTAAGCTGCGCGGGCCACGACGGCCGTTACTGTGGACGGAGAGATACCCATGCGAATTCTATTGGTTGAAGACAACCGCGATATCCTGGCCAACCTGGCCGATTACCTGGGGCTCAAAGGCTATACCGTGGATTGCGCGCAGGATGGTTTGTCGGGCCTGCATCTGGCGGCCACCGAGCACTACGATTTGATCGTGCTCGATATCATGTTGCCCGGCATCGATGGCTACACCCTGTGCAAGCGCCTGCGCGAGGATGCTCGCCGCGAAACGCCGGTGATCATGCTCACGGCCCGCGATCAGCTGGATGATCGTCTGCAAGGCTTCAAGTCCGGCGCCGATGACTACCTGATCAAACCGTTCGCCCTGTCGGAACTGGCAGCGCGTATCGAAGCGGTCATGCGCCGTACCCAAGGCGGTGGGCGGCGGACCTTGCAGGTCGGCGACCTGAGCTACGACCTCGACACCCTGGAAGTCACTCGCGAAGGCCGCTTGCTGAAACTCAACCCGGTCGGCCTGAAGTTGCTGGCGGTGTTGATGCAGAAAAGCCCTCATGTGCTGCGCCGTGAAATCCTTGAAGAAGCGCTCTGGGGCGACGACTGCCCGGACAGCGACAGCCTGCGCAGTCATGTCCACCAACTGCGCCAGGTGATCGACAAGCCGTTCGCCAAGCCATTGCTGCAAACCGTGCACGGTGTGGGGTATCGCCTGGCCGAGGGCCGTGATGGAGTTTAAGCAGAGCCTTGCTCAACGCATCATCATTGCCTTTGCGCTGATGAGCGCACTGGTGGCGGGCGCTTTTGCCATGGGCATCGTGGCGACCGTGCACCTGGTGGAGGAAAAGCTGATTTCCGCCGGCCTGGGCGGCGATTTGCAGCGCCTGCTGCTGATGGACAATGTCACGGACTGGAGCCACCGCCCCGAACCGGATCAATTGTTCTACTTCAGCAATGGGCCAGGCGATTTCAGGTTGCCCAAGGATTTGCGGCACCTGGAGCCGGGTTTCCACGAAGTGTTCCGTGAAAACCTGTCGTACCACGCCATGGTCGAAATCGTCGACGGCCGACGTTACGTGCTGTTGCAGGACCAGAGTGACTTCGAAGAGCGTGAACGGGTGCTGTTTGCCGTGGTGCTGGTGGGTTTCGTATTGAGCCTGGCACTGGCGGTGTTTCTTGGCTGGGTCCTGGCACGCAGGGTCATGGCGCCGGTGGTTCGGCTGGCCCGTCAGGTACGCCATCGTGATCAACTGCTGGGTTTGGCTCCCCCCTTGGCGCCGGATTATGCCGCCGACGAAGTGGGCGAACTGGCCGTGGCCTTCGACGCCACCCTCGGGCGTTTGCGTCAGGCCCTGAGCCGTGAGCGATTGTTCACCAGCGACGTCAGCCACGAATTGCGCACGCCCCTGATGATCCTGGCCAGTTCCTGCGAGTTGTTGCTGGAAAACCCTGGTCTGGATCAGCGTGGTCGCGCCCAGGTCGAGCGCATCGCCAGGGCCTGTGAAGAAATGCGTGAACTGGTGCAAACCTTCCTGATGCTGGCCCGTACCCAGCGCGACGACACCAGCATGTCGCCGCAGCAGTCCCTGGGCCAGGTAGCCGAGGGCCTGGTCGGTTTGTGGCGCGAGCCCATTGAAAGCAAAGGGCTGAAGCTGATCTTCGAACCGGGCAACCCCGAGGCCAATAGCTACAATGCGACGCTCCTGCACGCAGTGATGGGTAACTTGCTGCGCAACGCCTTGCACTACACCGAACGGGGCTTCATTCGCCTGAGCCTGTCGGGCACGGGATTTCTGGTCGAAGACAGCGGTGTGGGCATTCCCGAGGAAAAACGCGAGGCGATGTTCGAACCCTTCGTTCGGGGCACTGAAAAACGCGGGGAAGGTCTGGGCCTGGGGCTTTCACTGGTGCAACGGATCTGTGAAAACCAGGGCTGGAGCGTCAGCCTGACTACGATGGAGCCCAGTGGCTGCCGTTTTCAGGTGGAGCTGTCCCGAACTTGATCTATTGAGTCAGGCGTCCAGCAAACCCTGTCAATTCTGAAAAACCCTGTAATACTTCCGGGTTCCCCTAACGATATTTTCACAAATGGATGACCAGTCGCCGACACTTCAAAATCTAAGGTAGCTGCTATCAGAAGTTCAGGAGACCTGATGATGGACGGCCCGATCAAGCTCGATTTTTCGGAAAAATACGACGATCAACACGCGAAACGCTATTTGCGCAAACACCAGGAAGGTCTCGGCCGTCGATTGTCCCATTGGCGTGACGAGCAACTGGCGCGTAAGGCGCTGGCTCTGGTTGGCGAGCCTGGTCTGGTCCTCGATTTGCCTTGTGGTGCAGGGCGTTTCTGGCCCTTGTTGGCGGAAAAATCCAACCGCGTGATCATCGGTGCCGATAATTCGGAGTCCATGCTGAAGATCGCAACCCAGGCGCAACCTGCCGATGTGGTGAAACGGGTACAACCCTTGCACACATCCGCATTCGACATCGCCTTGCCGGACAACGCCGTCGACAGCATTTTTTGCATGCGCTTGCTCCACCACATCGGTGAAGCCGAGCATCGCATGGTTATTTTGCGTGAGTTCGAGCGGGTTACCCGTGATAGCGTGATCCTTTCGCTGTGGGTCGATGGCAACTTCAAGGCGTGGAAACGCAAGCGTTCGGAGAAAACCCGTGGGCAGGAAGGTTACCAAAACAGGTTTGTGTTACCGGCCGCTACCGTAGAAAAGGAATTTGAGCAGGCGGGTTTCCGCATCCAGGAACAACTGGACTTTTTGCCGCTCTATGCCATGTGGCGAGTTTACGTATTACGCAAGAGGTAACAGGATGGCAGTGCAGTGTGCAGCAGAAACGGAAGTCGTTCCCCAGGACCGCTTCGATTACTTCTGGAGTCAGCGTGGTGAGTGGGTAGAAGAACCCAACGTCCGTCGCGGCGGGGAAAGCGGCGTTCAACGCCTGATGGGCAGTGATGGTCAACTGCTCTACGTCAAGCGCCAGACCGGGCATATCCATCGTAGCTTGCAGCACCCTTTCGGGCGGCCTACGGTAATGCGTGAGCATGCTGCGCTCATAGGCGTGACCGCGCTTGGCGTACGGGTTCCGGAAATCGTTTTCTGTGGCGCACAGCCCGATCCTGTTCACAAGTGGCGTGCCTTGTTGGTCACCAAGTCGCTGGACGGCTACGAGGAAATCGATCGCTGGTACGACGGTGGCGGTCGCGAGCGTCATGGTGCAGCCATAAACGACCGAGTGCTCAATGACCTGGCTGAAAACCTGGCTCGCATGCACAAGGGCCGCTGGCAGCACGGTTGCCTTTACGACAAGCATGTTTTCGTTCGTGTGACCGGTGAGGGCGAGACGGCCAAGGTCGAAGTGGCCCTGATCGATCTGGAGAAGTGCCGAAAGCGTTTGACGGCCTATCGCGCAGCTGTCCATGACTTGAAACAGTTGCGCCGCCACTCGTCGTTCAACGACGCAGACTGGAAAAAGCTCATCTACTTTTATGAGACGGCGTTTGGCAGCGCTATCAAGGGTTTATAACGATGAAACTCGAAATTGCACGAGGTTTGTTTCTGGTAGGAGCCTTGGCAGTTGCATCGATCGCGATGGCAACCTGGGAGCAACCACGCCCCCAGGTTCTCAGCTCGATAAACGCAGAAGAACATTGTCCGTTGCCACGGGTTGCCAAGGCATCCGTGGCCACTCGACCCGATCATGACTTGTTGCTGTTCATGTTCGGACTTTCTCAGGGATTGAGGCCGCAGAGTTGAAACGATTGAAGCCAAAATGAAAGGCCTCGTTGATGCGAGGCCTTTTTTTTGTCTTTGGAAATCTACCGGAGTGCATAGGGTCTTTGTGGGAGCGAGCCTGCTCGCGAAAGCGATGTATCAGTCAACATCCCTGTTGAATGGTAAGCCATCTTCGCGAGCAGGCTCGCTCCCACAGGTTCTACTCCCACAGATGCATCTGTGTCAGCGCTTATCGGGTTTAGCCAGCAAGGTGTAGACGCAAGGCAACACAAACAGGGTGAACAACGTCCCGATTGACATGCCCGTCGCGATGACCGTTCCGATGTCGAACCGGCTGACCGCACCAGCACCGCTGGCGATGATCAATGGCACCATGCCGAACACCATCGCCGCGGTGGTCATCAACACCGGACGCAGCCGGATCGCCGCCGCTTCTTCCACCGCTTCCCGTGCGGTCAGGCCCTTGGCCTTGCGAAGCTGGTTGGCGAACTCGACGATCAGAATGCCGTGCTTGCTGATCAGCCCGATCAAGGTCACCAGCCCGACCTGGGTATAGATGTTCATGCTCGACCAGCCCAGGAACAGCGGAATCAATGCGCCGCAGATAGACAAGGGCACGGTGACCAGGATCACCAGCGGGTCGCGGAAGCTTTCGAACTGGGCCGCCAGCACGAGGAAAATGATCGCCAGTGCCAGGGCAAAGGTGACCCACAGGGCACTGCCTTCCTGAACGTACTGCCTCGATGCGCCGGCGTAGTCGAAGGCAAAGCCGGGGGGGGCCTCTTCCCGGGCGATCTGGCGCACGAGGTCGATGGCTTCCCCCATGCTCACCAGTGGCACGCCGGACAGGATGGCCGAATTGAGTTGCTGGAACTGGTTCAGCTGTCTCGGTCGAGCGCGGTCGGTGACGGTGATCAGGGTCGACAACGCCAACAGTTCGCCCTTGGTGTTTTTCACGTAGTAATTGTTCAGCCAGTCCGGATTGTCACGGAACGGCCGCTCGACCTGGGCAATGACCTTGTAACTGCGACCTTCAATGGTGAATCGGTTGATCTCGCCTTCACCCAGCAGGGTCGCCAGGGTTCCCCCCAGATCCTGCATGGAAACCCCCATCTGCGCGGCCTTGGCGCGGTCGATATCCACCACCACCTCCGGCTTGTCGAAGGCCAGGTCAACGTGGACAAAGGCAAACTTGCCGGATTCCTTTGCACGTTTTTTTACCCGGTCGATCACTTGCAGCAGCAATTCGTAATCATTGGCGGAGTTGATGACGAACTGGAACGGCACGCCTTCGCCGGTGCCCGGCAGTGACGGCAGGTTGAAGCCGAAAATCTGCAGCCCCGGGATCTTTTCCAGTTTGGCCTGCACCTCGGGCAGGATCGCCATTTGCGTGCGACTGCGATCGTCCCATGGTTTGAGCAGGAAACCGCCGATGCCCGATTGCACGCCGTTGAAGCCGTTGATCTGGAACGACGAGTAGTACTCGGGAAACGCCTTGAAGATCGAGACGAACTCGTCGGTGTAGGTGTTCAGGTAGTCAAGGTTGGTCGGTTGCGGGGCGTTGGCAATCATGAAAATGATGCCCTGGTCCTCATCCGGCGCCAGTTCCGATTTGGTGAATTTGAGAAGGACCGGAATCAGGCACAACACGATCACGGCGAACACCAGCACCACCGGCCGGGTGTTGAGGGTGCCGTGAAGCAGGCTCTGGTAGCGGCGCTTGAGGCGTTCGAAAATCATGTCCAGGCGATGGGCCAGGCCACTGGGGTTCTCGTCGTGACGCAGCAGAAACGCACACATCATCGGCGACAGGGTCAGGGCGACGATACCGGAAATCACCACCGCGCCGGCCAGGGTCAGGGCGAACTCCTTGAACAACGCCCCGGTCAGGCCGGTCAGGAAACCGATCGGGGCGTACACCGCCGCCAGGGTGATGGTCATCGAGACCACCGGCATGGCGATTTCCCGGGCGCCTTCAATGGCGGCTTCGAGCGGTGTCTTGCCTTCCTCGATGTGACGGTGAATGTTTTCCACCACCACGATGGCGTCGTCCACTACCAGGCCAATGGCCAATACCATCGCCAGCAGGGTGAGCAGGTTGATCGAGTACCCCATCATCTGCATGAAGAACATCACGCCGATCATCGACAGCGGGATGGTCACCACCGGGATCACCACCGAGCGCAGGGCACCAAGGAACAGGAACACCACCACGATCACGATCAGCACCGCTTCGAACAGGGTTTTCACCACTTCGTCGATCGAGGCCTGGATGAACAGGGTGGCGTCGTAGGCGATTTCACCTTTCAGGTTCGGCGGTAGCTGGGCCTCAAGGTCCGGCATGATCTTGCGCACTTCCTTGATCACTTCCAGCGGGTTGGCACCGGGCGTCCCCTTGATGCCGATGTACACCGAAGGGGTGCCACCGAACGAGCTGATGGTGTCGTAGTTTTCCGCACCCATTTCCACGCGCGCCACATCCCGCAGCAACACCCGGCTGTCGCCATCGACCTTGAGCGGAATTGCCCCGAAGGCTTCGGCGGACTTGAGTTCGGTATTGGCGTTGATGCTGGTGACCACGTATTCGCCTTTCACCTCGCCGGCAGCCGAGAGGAAGTTGTACTGGCGCACCGCGTTGGTCACATCACTGGCACTGAGGCCGAAACCCGCCAGCTTCATCGGGTCCAGCCACAGGCGCATGGCAAAGACCTGGTTGCCGAGGATCTCGGCTTCGGCCATGCCGGGCAAGGTCGCCAGTTTCGGCTGGATCACTCGCGACAGGTAATCGGTAATCTGCGGGTTGCTCAATTCCTTGCTGAAGAAGCTCATGTACATCAGCACTGACGCATCGGCAGATTCTTTGCTCAGCACCGGGTCTTCAGCGTCCTGGGGCAGCTGGCTCTTGACCTCGTTGGCCTTGGCCAGCAGTTCGGTAAACAGACGGTCGCTGTTGGCGCCGATGCGCGCGTAGATCGAGATCACCGAGAAGTTCTGGCGACTGACCGAGGTCATGTAGTCGATGCCCTCGGCGCTGGCCAGGCTTTGCTGCATCGGTTGGGTGATATAGCCCTGGATGGTTTCGGCGTTGGCCCCGGGGTAGGCGGTGGTCACCGTGATCAGGGCGTTTTCCATTTGCGGGTACTGGCGCAGCGGCAACTTGCCCCAGGCCTGGAAACCCAACAGCACAATCAGCAGGCTGACCACTGTTGCAAGAACCGGGCGACGGATGAACGGATCGGTAAAAGCCATGGGGATTCCTTGATCAGTTCGCGCGTGGCGGGCTGTTCTGCCCGGCCAGGGTCTTGTCGTCGCTGATGGCAACGCGTGAGCCGTTATCCAGTTTGAGCTGGCCGGCGGTCACCACTTTTTCGCCGCTCTGCACGCCTTTGGTGATCATCACTTGCCCGTCGCGGCGTTCGCCGGTCTCGACAAAACGCCGTTCGGCGATCAGCACCGGTTGGCCCTTGTCGTCCTTTACCAGGCTGCCATCCTCGGCCTTCCTGGGTACGGCCACATACACCGAGTTGCCGTAGAGCGTGTAGGTAATCGCGCTTTCCGGCACCACGATGCGCGGCTGCGGGTCGGGCAGGAGCACCTGGAGGCTGGCGAACATGCCTGGCATCAACTTGCCATCGGGGTTGGCCAGGGTGGCGCGGACCTGCACGTTACGGGTGCTGTTCTCGACCTTGGGGTTGATTGCACTGATGGTGCCGGGGTACTCCTGGGTCGGATACGCCGCGACAATGACCTGCACTGGCTGGCCGAGCGCAATCTTCGGCACCGACTGCTCAGGCACGAAAAAGTCGACATACAGGCTACTGAGGTCTTGCAGGGTGGCGATCATGGTGCCGCTGGCCACATAGTCGCCGACGTCCACCTGACGAATGCCGATGGTGCCGCTGAACGGCGCGATGATGCGTTTTTTCTCGAGCGCGGCCTTGAGCTGATTGACCGTGGCCCTGCTCTTTTTCAGGACCGCCGAGAGTCGGTCGAATTCGCCTTTGGAAATCGCCTGGCTGCCCACCAGCTGGCTGCCACGGTTGTAGTCCAGCTGGGCCAGCCCGAGGTCGGCCAGGGCGGTTTCGAGCAAGGCGCTTTCCACGGCGCTGTCGAGCCGGACGATGGGCTGACCGGCCTTGACCTTCTGCCCTGACTCGAACTGGACATCGATGACGGTGCCATCGGTCTCCAGGCTCAGGTCCACGCCCTGCAATGCCTTGAGCGTACCAACAGTAGGCAGGCGGACTTGCCATGGGCGTTCGGTGGCGGTGGCCACGGCAACGCTGATGGCCGGCCTGGGCGCAGAGAAGCCTTGAACCATCGTGTAGATCGAGAAGGCTTTGTACGCAGCCAGGACCAGCACAATCAGTAGAACAACACCCAACATGATCAGCATGCGGCGACGCAGCATATCCAGTTCCTTGGAGAAAATCAGGTGAGACAGTGGGGCACACTACCGGGAGTGTAGAGGGTAATCCAACTGCCGTTTTTACAGGTTGTGAGGTATTAGAGGGGTGAAAGCCTGAAAAGATTCGCCGCCTCGGGTCGCGTCTGCGGGGTGTATGTCATCCCGATACTGGCGCGGCCGAGGGCGGCGATCTTTTAATGATTCAGGCCATCAGATGCAGATGGTTGTCCCAGAGCCCTGCGGGTAGCTCCAGTGGTTTTGCGACGAGGTTTGTCTGGCGGCAGTCGTAGTAGCGGCAGCGCCCCTGGCCCGAGGTCACGACAAAACCATCGGCCACGGCGCCGACCCCGGCGCAATCGGGCAGTGGCGCGTCCAGGCGTACCTCGCCGCTGTCCAGGTCCCAGATGAAAAAGCGGTTGCCCCGCGGCGCAGTCAATGCCACCAGGCGCAAGTCGCTGTGTACCGCGACGCTGGCGGTGTAGTGTCCCATGGCCTGCAACTGATGCTCGGGCACCGGGAACGCGACGAAGGGCTGGCCGGGCCGCTTGATCGCCAACAGCTCCGACGACTCGTGGGCCGCGCCCATGAACTGCTGGCTGGCGACGATGGTACCGTCGCTGGCGATGGCCAGATGGCGCACGCTGTTCATCTGCTGGGCGAGGGTTTCCTTGCTCAGCAGGGTGCCGTCGCGGTGCATCAGGACCAGGCTCGGTTCCATGGCGTTGAGGTTCATCTCCACCCGGCTTTCGGCCTCGGTGCGAATTCCGCCGTTGGCCACCACCAGGGTTTCGCCATCGGGCATCCACGACACCTGGTGCGGACCGAGGCCGTGGGTGGAAATCTCACCGCTGTGCACCAGCCGTTCGCCTTCGAATCTGTACACGCCGAGCAGGCCGCGACCCGGATCGGTGGTGTCGTTTTCGGTGGCGTACAGCCAGTCGCCGCTGTGGTGAATGACCGCGTGCCCGTAGAAGTGCCGGTTCGGCTGCGACGCCACGGTTTGCAGGAGCGTGCCGTCGCGCAGATCGATCAGGTAGCTCTCGGTGCCCGGACGGCGAGCGACGAACAGCGCAATCGGCAGTGTCGGGTGGTTGACGATGTCGTGACAACGCTGGCCGACCCGGGTGGCGAACACCTGGGTACCATCCAGACGATAACCGACGGCGTAATGCTGGCCGTCGGTGTCGTCCCGTGCCGAAAGCAACAACGGACTCTTGTCTTTTTGCCTGAACAGCTTCCAGCCGCCCAGCGTCACTGCACCCAGCAGCAAACTACCTAATGTCAGAACCTGGCGTCGCAGCATGGAACCGGCCCTCATCAGTCACCGTCGTTGGCGTTGAAGCCCAGTTGGATGCCCAGTGCCTTGGCCAGATCGGCCTCGTGCAGGCGATGGACAACGTTGAGGCTGTCATACAGCTCGTTGAGTTGCTGGCGGCCGGCTTCGTCATTGAGCATGTCGGTCAGCGAACGCTGGTTGCCGGCAAACAGTTTCAACGAGGCGGCATAGGCCGCATCGATCTTGTCGGCCAACGGCTTCTGCTCGCTCGGCAACAGGCCGCGCAGGCCTTTGTTGTCCACGCCTTCCCAGACCGTTTTGGCGGCCGCGAGGCTGGCTTCGAGGCTGGTCAGGGATGCCTGGCTGCGCCATGCATCGGCCTGGAATGGTTGCGGCACGCCCTTGCTCTGGCGGCCCATCGGCGTGCCGAGTTTTTTCTTCAGGGTGTCGATGGCCGTGACTTGTACGCGCAGCAGATCGGCGATCGCTTCGTGGGAGTCCGCATAACGCTGGTTCGGGAATTTGCTCATTTGCGCGAGCATGCCGTCGGTGTTGTTCCAGGTTTGCAGAATATCTTCAGCCAATTGCTTCTGGCGTTCGCCGATGGCGATCAGCAGCGGGCAATATTTGCTCTTCTGCTCAGCGTTGGCCACGTCAGGCTTGCTGTCGAACAGAATATATTCGTAGGCCGAGAGCCCCTGTACCACAACGCTGGACTTGGCCAGGGCGGCGGCATCGATTTGCGGCTGGGCGGTGACCAGTTGCTCGACCTGACGGCCGACCAGGTTTTTCTTGTCCGGCCAGAACTGCACTTGCCACGAACGGTTGCCTTCGGCCAATGGCCCGATCAGCAGCGGTTGCAATTCGGCCCAGGCTTTTTGCGCATGCAGGAAGTCGGCACGGGCGGTTTCCAGGGTTTCCTTGCCTTCGCAGTAGGCGAGGGCGCTGACCGCCAATTGACGGTCGGCTTCAACCCAACGGGTGTAGGTCGGCAGGATCACCGACTTGGCGATGGCCGCCGACGTGACCGCTTGCGGGTCCTGGGGCGAGCAGGCGCCCAGAGCGAGGGCGGCAAGGCTGGTGAACAACAGTTTGGGACGGAACATGTCGGGCTCCCGCGAGTGGAATGCGTGTTAAAGGGAATTCAGGAACGCCAGCAACGCAGCGCGTTGCTCGGCATTGAAAGACAAAACCTGTTGCTGCGCCGCTTGTGCCTCGCCACCATGCCAGAGCACGGCTTCGAGCAGGTTGCGGGCACGGCCGTCGTGCAGGAACTGGGTGTGGCCGCTGACCGCCTGTGTCAGGCCGATGCCCCACAACGGCGGGGTACGCCATTGGCGGCCGCTGGCCTGGAATTCGCTACGGTTGTCGGCCAGGCCATCGCCCATGTCATGCAGCAGCAGATCGCTGTACGGACGAATCTCTTGATTGGCCAGTTCAGGTTCGGCGGCATTGGCGGCGGTGGTGTATTTCGGTGTGTGACAGGTTTGGCAACCAGCCTGATAAAACAGGGTCTTGCCGGCCAGCACTTCTGGCGCGTTGACATTACGGCGGGCAGGCACGGCGAGGTTACGGCTGTAGAACAGCACCAGGCGCAGGATGTTGTCGCTGACTTCCGGCTCGCCATTGGGGCCGTTGCCACTGGGTGCCTGTTTGCAGGCCGTTTGCGCGTCCGTGCAGTCATCAATGGGTCTGAGGCTGGTCGTGAGCCCCATATCACCCGAAAACGCGTGGACATTCTGCTGGTTGAGGTTCGGTTGTCCGGCTTTCCAGCCAAATCGCCCCAGAACGGTCTTTTGCTGGGCGTCATCCCAGACCCGGTTCGGTTGTCCGCTGACGCCCTTGTTCGCCTTGGCCTGTGCCT
This sequence comes from Pseudomonas sp. IT-P74, assembly GCF_949768175.1. Taxonomy (NCBI): domain Bacteria; kingdom Pseudomonadati; phylum Pseudomonadota; class Gammaproteobacteria; order Pseudomonadales; family Pseudomonadaceae; genus Pseudomonas; species Pseudomonas sp. IT-P74. The sequence continues at coordinate 195,795 of NZ_CATKQD010000066.1, forward strand.
CGGCGTTGGCCAGGATTGCTTCCTCGGGGATCGCTTCGAGCAGGCCCAGGCCAATCATCGGCGGCGCCACGCGGGCCGAGAAGCGGGTGTCGGGGTGCATCGGGCCGTAGCCCAACTGGGTGATGTTCAGGTTCGGTTTGCGCAACTCGACTTCGGTGCCGTCCTTGAAGCGAACCGGCACGGCGGTGTAATCGACCCGTACTTTGCCTTCGGGGGCCACACCGGGGACAGCCATGTCCTGGAACTGGCCGCCGTAGACGGGCTCCGGCACCACTCCCAACTGTTCGATGACCTTGGCATACGCCGGGGCGTCGGGAATCGACAGGCGTACCAGCATCGACACGGCGTTCACATCGTCGGGAGTCGGCGGATGGCCGCGGCCGTCCTTGATGTGGCAGCCCTGGCAGGCATTGGTGTTGAACAGTGGGCCGAGGCCATCGCGAGCGGTCGTCGTCGATGGAGCGATCACCCAGGGGCTGCGGAAGAAGCTGTTGCCGACGCTGAAATCCACGCGCCGTGACGGCGGCAGGTTCGCCGAGGGCATGGAAAACGCGTTCTGATCGGTCTTGCGCACCGTCGCACTGCCGCCGGAGCGGGCTTCACCGGGTTCGGCCCGGGTGAATTTCGGGGCGTCATCGCAGGCACTCAGGCCCAGGGCCAGAAACAGTGCGGACAAGCGAAGAGGCAGCGAGGGCATCAGACATCCTGTAAGACGAGCAAAACAAGGGCGCAAAGTCTAACAGGGGATGGGAATTTGAATAAGAGGAATTATCGTTTGCTTGATGTGGGACAGGTAGTTTGGCTTGCCCATAACCCCCTGTAGGAGCGAGCCTGCTCGCGATTGCAATGTGTCATCCAAAACTGATGTCGACTGACATGGCCCCATCGCGAGCAGGCTCGCTCCTACAGTTGTTTGTGTTATGGCCGACAAAAAAGGCGACCCGAAGGTCGCCTTATTACTCACTCAGCCAGCGTTGATCAGAATTCGTGATCAGCGTTGTCCGGGTTCAGGTCGTTGATGCCCAGTTTGCCAGCGGCGGCTTCGATCGAACCGGTCTGCTTGACCAGGGAAGCGATGGCGTCACGGACGATCTGGTTGCCAGCGGTGTTGCCGGCTGCGATCAACTGGTCGTAGTGCTCACCCTTGTTGGCGTGGTCGACCATGATCTGAAGCTTGGCTTCGGTGGCGGCCAGGTCGTCTTTCAGCGCGGTGTCGGCAGCCGGATCGGCTTTGGCCACCAGGGACGACAGGCTGGCGCCGGTCATTTTGGTGCCGTCGACGCGAGTGTATTCGCCCAGGTACACGTTACGAATGCCTTTGGCATCGTAGAAGTGCGAGTTGTGGGTGTTGTCGCTGAAGCAATCCTGTTCGTCTTCCGGGGAGTTGGCTTCCAGGGAAACCTTCATGCGCTCGCCCGCCAGTTCGCCCAGGGACAGGCTGCCCATGCCGAACAGCATTTTGCGCAGGCCGGTTTCGGCCGGTTCAGCTTCCAGGGTGGCGCGGTAGTTGTCGGCCACGTTCGGCTTCCAGTTACCGACCATTTCTTCCAGGTCGCTGACCAGCAGCTGAGTCACGGACTTCAGGTAGGCACGACGACGATCGTTGTGACCGCCGGTAGCGCCTTTGCCTTCCAGGTAGTCCGAAGCCGGACGGTTGCCGGCGCCAGGGCCGGTGCCGTTCAGGTCCTGGCCCCAGAGCAGGAATTCGATGGCGTGGTAGCCGGTGGCGACGTTGGCCTCGGAACCGCCCAGCTCGTTCAGGCTGGCGAGTTTTGCCGGGGTGATGTCTTTGACATCGACCTTGTCTTCGCCGATCTGCACTTGAGTGTTGGCGATGATGTTGGCAGTGGCACCCGGGTTGCCCAGGGCGTGTTCGTAGGACTTGTCGACGTAGTCGATCAGGCCTTCGTCCAGCGGCCAGGAGTTCAACTGACCTTCCCAGTCGTCAACGATGGTGTTGCCGAAGCGGAACACTTCGCTCTGCAGGTAAGGTACGCGAGCAGCAACCCAGGCAGCCTTGGCGGCTTTCAGGGTGTCGGCGTTCGGCTTGGCGAGGAAGGCGTCTACGGCGGTTTGCAGGGTCTTCGCGGTGGATTCGGCATCGCTATAAACGGCGAACACGATGTCGGCGTAATGGGCGACAACGGCTTTGGCGGCGGCTTCGTCGACTTTACCGACGGCAGCAGGCGCAGCGGCTGGAGCAGCCGGGGCAGCCGCAGTGCTGGCAGCTGGCGCGGCAGCTTTTTCTTGGTCTTTGCCTTCGCCGCAACCGGCGAGGGAAATAGCGATGGCCAACAGACTGGCGGTAGCCAGAGGCATACGAATCATGGCGAACATCCTGCTTCGATAGGGGTGGAGTCGTGCTATGCACACGTAAAACTGCGACATAATGCAAATCTTTCGCATTATGTGTAAAGGGTTGTACCTGTAAATATTTCTTATTCACTGTGGGAGCGAGCCTGCTCGCGATGGACGTGAACGATGACGCGTTCATTCTGAATGAGCGTATTGCTCTCAGGTTCATCGCGAGCAGGCTCGCTCCTACAGGGGATTACAAAATAGCGGCGTTGCTGCGTTGGGCCTGCTTGAGGTAAACGGCCAGTTCCCGTGCCGGCAACGGCTTGCTGTAGTGATAGCCCTGACCTTCGTGGCAGCCTTCGGAGATGATGTAGGCCTCTTGCTCGGCGGTTTCCACGCCTTCGGCAATCACCTGCATGCCCAGGCTCTTGCCCAGCTGGATGATGGCGCGAACGATGGTCGCATCGTCGTCGTCATCGAGCAGGTCCTGGACGAAGCTCTTGTCGATCTTGATCTTGTCCAGGGGCAGGCTCTTGAGATAGCTCAAGGACGAATAGCCGGTTCCGAAATCGTCGATGGCGATCAGCGCGCCGGAGCGGCGCAGGCTGAGCAAGTGCTGGGCCGCGGTGCTGATGTCTTCCATCAGGCCGGTTTCGGTGACTTCCAGTTCCAGGCTGCGCGGTGGCAGGCGGTACATCTGCAGCAGGTTGTTGACCACCCGTGGCAGTTCGGCGTGGTGCAATTGAACCGTAGACAGGTTCACCGCCATGCGCAGGTCGGAGAAGCCCTGGTCATGCCACTCGCGGAGTTGTTTGCAGGCCTGGTCCAGCACCCATTCGCCGATGGCAATAATGGTGCCGTTCTGCTCGGCCAGCGGGATGAACAGGTCCGGCGGCACCATGCCGTGCTCGGGGTGTTGCCAGCGAATCAGGGCTTCGACGCCCACCACGCGGTTGTCGCGGTAGCTGATCTGCGGCTGGTAGACGAGGTAGAACTGATTGCGTATCAACGCATCGCGCAGGTCTTTTTCCAGTTCGCGGCGGCGGCGCATTTCGGTGTCGACGCTGGCGATGTAGAACTGATAGCGGTTGCGCGAGCGGGTCTTGGCCAGCGTCATGGTCTGCTCGGCCTTTTGCAGCAACTTCTCGGTGCTGTCGCCGTCCTCGGGGAACAGGGTGATGCCGATAGTGGCGCGCAGGCGGATCTCCTGATGGTCGAGGGCAAACGCCGCTTCCAGGTCATCGAGAATGCTTTGCGCGAGCTCGGCGGCTTCGTAGGGCTGCTCGATATCGGCCTGGACCAGGGCGAACTGGTCGCCACCGAGGCGGGCGAGGGCGCCCAGGCGACCGCTGTGACCGCGCAGGCGATCGGCCAGGGCCAGCAACAACTGGTCGCCGGTCTGGTAGCTGAACTGCTCGTTGATGCCCTTGAAGTCATCGAGGCCGACACACAGCACCGCGACCCGGCGCTGCAATTTGCCGGCGTCGATGAGGATCCTGTCCAGTTGCTGCTGCAATTGCTGCCGGTTCGGCAGTCCCGTCAGGAAGTCGTACTGGGACATGCGCAACAGGCTGTTTTCCGCTTCGTGACGCAGATGGGTATTGCGTTCGATGGATTCGAGCAACTGGTTGGCGGTGTTGATCCATATGCCCAGTTCGTTTTTCTCGTGCCCCTTGAGCAGCGGAATCTTGTGTTCGCTGGGACGATCCGGATTGATTTCCGTGAGGTGCTCGATGATCCGCGACAGCGGCTTGGTCAGCAGCCAGTGGTAGACCAGGTACAACACCAGCCCCATGGCGAGTGCGCGCAGGACGCCCGAGATGAAGATGATCACCGAACTGACAATGAATCCTTGGCCGTAGGTGGCGGTATCGAGGGTGATGCTCAGGTCGCCGTAATACTCGCTATAAGGCCCGCGACCGACCAGTTGGGTGGTGAAGGTGCGTTCCTTGCCAAGAATCGGGTCGGTCAGCCAGCGGCTGTGGGAGTGCTGCAATTCGCGTTTTTTTTGCGCGAGCATGGCTTCGTTGGGATGGCCGATGGACGCCTTGCGCACGGCGGCGTCCTGAAACAGGCCTTCGATCACTTGCATGCCCATTTCCCGGTCCAGGCTATAGACGGCCTGGGTCGAGGGGTCGCGAAACATGTCGAGGATCCGTTCGGCATCGCTGGCGACGGCCTGGCGTGTTTTATAGGCATCGAACACAATCTGCGCGCAGCTCAAGACCACGCCGACGATCAATGCCGACAGGAGCACGACCCGGAGCAACTTCACCGACAAGCTGTTCTTGAGTTCCAGCTTCAAAGGGTTATTCCTTGTTCCGTGCGGGTAGCATCAAGTTGCCATGAGTATTGGCAATCCCGTGATGGCAGTCAAAGGGACAATCATCCTTGTGGGATTTTGCCTGCAGCTTGGCCGATTTGCAGGTGTCCTGGCGAGTTAGCCTATTCGTACTGTGTCGGTTGTCGAGTCCTTCAACTTGAGGGGCGGGGTGTAGATATTTTCCTTCTGTTTGATGTTAGCCGTCTGTGGCGGTGGGGCAAGGGGGTGGCGGCTTATGGTTTCGCCCTTACGGCGAGTCCCTTTTAACAAGCGCCCGGCCCTGTAGGAGCGAGCCTGCTCGCGATGGACGTCAACGATAACGCGTGCTGCCTGAATGCCCGCGTTGTCCTGGCGTTTTTCGCGAGCAGGCTCGCTCCCACATGGGATGGCGCGGTGTAGGAAAGCGCCAGAAGTTTCCCACGCAGTTTTCAGGTTGTCCGTCGGAAGCGGGCTGAATAACCTTTGGTGATCGCTGAAATGCTTCAGCGATCGGGTGTGAGAACCCGCAAGAGAGTGTTAATCCAGCGCCAGTACCACCATAATTGCCGCCAGCTTATCCGCTGCCAGCAATGCTTTATGGCGGCTGTGTGCGGGCAGACCTCGGTCTGGCCGGATTGCTCTCTTGCCGGTTTCTCACTCCGCACATAGCTGCCACCTCTTCGCTCGCGTGAGAAACGGCGAGAGATGGCTCCAATCGATAAGGAGCATGTTTTGGATAAGTTAATCCCTGATCCGCCCTACACCACCACCAAACCCTACAGCCCTCGCACCATGTTCATGATCGTCCCCGACATGGACACTGAAAGCCTGCTTGCCCATGCCTGTGAATCACTGGCTTCAGCCAATGTCATGGCGAGTGATTTCGCCACCTGCCTGACTGGCCCCCAGCGCAACACGGCGCTGGCCATTTCGCAGATTGTCATGTTGGCGGAGTTGGCGGTGAATCGCGCGTTGGATAACGTCGATCCACGGTAGCTGGCAGGCTGACCGCGTCATCGTTCATCGCGAGCAAGCTCGCTCCCACAGTAGTCCGGTGTAGACCGATCCAATGTGGGAGCGAGCCTGCTCGCGATGGGGCTCTGCCGAACGCTGAAAATCCCGGGCAATAAAAAACCCGGCTAAAAAGCCGGGTTTTTTGTCTGGCATCGAGCTTAAGCGGTGAAGGTTTTGCCTTCGAACTGCTCAGCCACGAATTTCCAGTTGACCAGGTTCCAGAACGCTTCGACGTACTTCGGACGCAGGTTGCGGTAGTCGATGTAGTAAGCGTGTTCCCAGACGTCGCAGGTCAGCAGCGGGGTGTCGCCGTTGGTCAGCGGGTTGCCGGCGCCGATGGTGCTGGCCAGGGCCAGGGAACCGTCAGCCTTCTTCACCAGCCAGCCCCAACCGGAACCGAAGGTGCCGATGGAAGTCTTGCTGAACTCTTCCTTGAACTTGTCGAACGAACCGAAAGCTGCGTTGATGGCTTCAGCCAGAGCGCCGGTTGGTTGACCGCCAGCGTTTGGCGCCAGGCAGTTCCAGTAGAAAGTGTGGTTCCAGACCTGAGCGGCGTTGTTGAAGATACCGCCCGAGGAAGTCTTGACGATTTCTTCCAGGGTCTTGCCTTCGAACTCGGTGCCTGGCACCAGGTTGTTCAGGTTCACGACGTAGGTGTTGTGGTGCTTGTCGTGGTGGAACTCCAGGGTTTCCTTGGAGATGTGCGGCTGCAGGGCATCGTGTGCGTACGGCAGTGGCGGCAATTCGAAAGCCATGATGATTCTCCTAATCAGGTCAGTTGCGGTGAGCGCAAGGCCGATCACGGGCGGCCAGACAAGCGCCGGGGAGTTTGTACTCTTTGCGGCGCAGGGAGTCGGATCATAGCACCGGGGGGGCGGCATAACCACGCAACAACTGTGTGGAATAGAGGTTCCGCCAATCAGATGGCCGCGATCAATTGCAGCGCTACGGCAAACATCATCACCGCCACCAACAGATCGAGAATTCGCCAGGTGCTGGGGCGAGCGAGCCAAGGTGCAAGCCATGCTGCGCCGAGTGCCAGGGTGAAAAACCACAGCAGCGAGGCACTGGCCGCACCTACGACATAGGCGCCGGGCTCGGTTTGTTGGGCGCCCAGAGAGCCGATCAGCAAAACGGTGTCCAGATAGACGTGCGGGTTGAGCAAGGTCACCGCCAGCGCGCTGAGCATGACCGCTCGCAGTGAGCGTACGGTCTGGCCTTCGCCCTGCTCAAGGCTCTGCCTGGAAAAAGCCCGGCGCAGCGCCTGGCTGCCGTACCACAACAGGAACGCTGCGCCGCCCCAGCGGGCGATGGCCAGCAGCGTCGGGTTCTGCGCCAGCACGGTCGCCAGGCCAAACACCCCGGCGGCCACCAACAGGGCATCGCAGGCCACGCAGAGCGCCGCCACCGGCAGGTGATGTTCACGCCGCAGGCTTTGCGCCAGGACAAACGCATTCTGAGTGCCGATCGCCATGATCAGGCCGAAGGCCACAAGCAGGCCGTTCACATAACTTTGCCACATGATTTTTTACTCCGCGTTGGCTGCCAGATCCCGCAGCACTTGCAGGGCTCGGTCGGCGTCGGCCTGGCCGACGAACAAATGGTCGTGGTAGTAGCCGGCAATCACGTTGCAGCTGATTCCGGCCTTGCCCAGTGCCGTGGCGAACGCGGCGGTCAGGCCGACCGCTTCGAGGGCCGAATGTACGTTCAGGGTGATCCAGGCGGCGATGTAGTCGAAGCTGAATCCGGCTTTTTCGGCGTGGGAACGTTCGAGGATCACGGTCAGGCCTTCCTGCTCGCGAAAGCAGCCGACAATCTCCAGATCCATGGGCAACTTGCCGTCACGCAGGGTGCAGAACACGTATTCGCCGGCGTTGAGTTGCGGGCTCATGCTGCGCAGCAGCGTTGCCAATGAAGTTTCGCCAGCCATATGGGTGATCCTTGTTCAAGAGTTCTTGCTGGCCATTGTCCTTGTGAAGCCTGTATAAGAAAAACCAATCTTGCTGATCGCTCATTAGGAAAACTGATGTTCGACTATAAATTGCTTTCTGCCCTCGCTGCCGTGGTCGAACAGGCCGGTTTTGAACGGGCGGCCCAGGTGCTGGGCTTGTCGCAATCGGCGATTTCCCAGCGCATCAAGCTGCTGGAAGCGCGGGTTGGCCAGCCGGTGCTGGTGCGGGCCACGCCGCCAACGCCGACGGAAATCGGTCGGCGATTGCTCAACCATGTGCAGCAGGTGCGATTGCTAGAGCGGGATTTGCAAAGCCTGGTGCCGGCGCTGGATGAAGAGGGTTTGCCGGAGCGCCTGCGGATCGCCCTGAACGCTGACAGCCTGGCCACCTGGTGGGCGCAGGCGGTGGGCGAGTTTTGCGCCGAGCAACATTTGTTGATGGACCTTGTGGTCGAAGACCAGACCGTCGGCCTCAAGCGCATGCGCGCCGGTGAGGTGGCGGCCTGTGTCTGTGCCAGCGAGCGCCCTGTGGCTGGCGCGCGCAGCGTGTTGCTGGGGGCCATGCGTTACCGTGCGCTGGCTAGCCCCGCTTTTATTGCCCGGCATTTTCCGCAGGGCGTACGCGCCGATCAGTTGGCCCGGACCCCGGCGCTGGTGTTTGGTCCGGACGACTTCCTGCAGCATCGCTACCTTGCATCCCTCGGCGTCGAGGGTGGATTCGAACACCATTTATGCCCGTCCTCCGAAGGGTTCATTCGTCTGACGGAAGCCGGGCTGGGCTGGGGTCTGGTCCCGGAGCTGCAGGTGCGCGAGCAACTGGAAAGGGGCGTATTGCAGGAGCTGCTGCCAGATAAGCCGATCGATGTGCCGCTGTACTGGCATCATTGGCGTAATGGCGGTCAGTTGCTGGGGCTGCTCACCGATCAATTGGTCAGCGCATCGAAGCAATGGCTGGTGCCCTTGGACTGACGCGCAGCGTCAAGACCTCACGTAATACGCAAAACGAAATATTCGGAGCAATTCATGAAGATTCTGGTTACCGGCGCAAGCGGCTTCATCGGCGGGCGCTTTGCGCGTTTTGCCCTGGAGCAGGGCCTGGACGTGCGGGTCAACGGTCGCCGGGCCGAGAGTGTGGAGCATCTGGTACGCCGCGGTGCGGAGTTCATCCAGGGTGACTTGAGCGATCCGGAACTGGCGCGCGAGCTGTGCTCGGACGTCGAGTCCGTGGTGCATTGCGCCGGTGCTGTCGGTTTGTGGGGGCGTTATCAGGACTTCCATCAGGGTAACGTCCAGGTCACCGAAAACGTGGTCGAAGCCTGCTTGAAGCAACGGGTTCGGCGGCTGGTGCATTTGTCGTCGCCGTCGATCTACTTCGATGGTCGCGATCACTTGGGCCTGACCGAAGAACAGGTGCCCAAGCGCTTCAAACATCCTTACGCCGCCACCAAGTACCTGGCCGAGCAAAAAGTCTTCGGTGCCCAGGAGTTCGGCCTCGAAACCCTGGCCTTGCGCCCGCGTTTCGTCACCGGAGCCGGCGACATGAGCATCTTCCCGCGCCTGTTGAACATGCAACGCAAGGGACGCCTGGCAATCATCGGCAACGGTCTGAACAAAGTTGACTTCACCAGCGTGCAAAACCTCAACGAGGCATTGCTCAGTAGCTTGCTGGCCAGCGGTTCTGCGTTGGGCAAGGCCTACAACATCAGCAATGGCACGCCGATACCCCTGTGGGACGTGGTCAATTACGTCATGCGTAACATGGAAGTCCCACAGGTCACCCGCTACCGTTCCTACGGCTTGGCCTATAGCGTGGCGGCGCTCAATGAAGGCGTGTGCAAGGTGTGGCCGGGGCGTCCCGAACCGACGTTGTCACGCCTGGGCATGCAGGTCATGAACAAAAATTTCACCCTGGACATCAGCCGCGCGCGGCATTATCTGGATTACGATCCCAAGGTCAGCCTCTGGACGGCGCTCGATGAATTCTGTGGCTGGTGGAAAGCCCAGGCTGTTCGCTGACGCTGGAACAACGTCCCCTGACTGAACCGGATTCGGCCTTGGGGGTCAATGGTTGCGGCTGTGGGGTTTATACTGCGCGGCATAAAGCCATTATGTGATTCACTAAGGTTGATTCAATGTCCATGCGAAACGATGCCAACGACGACTTCGATGATGTGCCGAGCTTGCGTGCAGACGTTCTCGATGACGACTTTGCGCCCACCGCCCGCACGGTCGTGCACTCGCGCACGGCGCCGGTGGTGAAGGTCAAGGCGGTGAGCACCGGTGCCTTGTGGGCGCTGGTCGGGGCGTTGTTCTTTGCCTTCGCGGGCCTGGCCTGGTGGAGCTTTCAGCAGATATCCCTGATGGAACAGCAACTGGTGGCGACCCAGGAAAGCTTCGCGCGAATCAGTGAGGAAGCGGCAGGGCGCCTGCAGGATATTTCCGGCAAGGTTGTCGCCGGCCAGACCAGTGTCAACACCGACAGCGAGGCCTTGAAGCTGCAGATCCGCCAGCTGGAAGGCAAGCTCCAGGACCAGAATGCCCGGCAGCAGGGTGTTGCCGGCCAGGCCTCGGACCTGGACAAGCGACTGGCGCAAATGACCGCGCAAACCACCGAACTGGACAAACGCCTGGCGCAATTGACTGCCCAGGACACCGAACATCAGACGGCCAATACGCAGTTGCAGGCCCAGGTCAAAGCCTTGAGCGCTGAATTGGCCGCCCTGAAAAGCGCCCCGTCGGACTCGGAAAAACTCGATGCACAGTTGAAAAGCCTGGGTGCCGATATTGTCGCACTGAAGAAACAAGGCAACCCGAGCGCAGCGATCGAACGTCTCGAGCAAGACATGATCGTGCTCAAGAGCGTGCAGGACAACCGTCCGGCGGTCGCGCAGGGTTCGGCCAACACCGCCGAGTTCGATGCCTTCCGCAGCCAGGTCACCCGTAACATCAATACCCTCCAGGCGCAGATCCAGAACCTTCAGCAGCAACTTCGCGCCCGGCAGTAATTGACCGCTACAGGAACATCAAAAGGATCCATACATCCCCCCATTGCCGTCTACGCTCCTGAAACACCATCAGGAACGAGGGATGCGCAATGGGGTTTGTGTACAGGTTCACCTTGCTGTGCGGCATGTTTTTGTTGTGCCTGGGCCAGGCGCAAGCCTCCGGGACGGAAAAGGACGACAGCAAGGCGGCCATTGCCCTGCTGGAAAAAGCCCTGGCCTACTACCACCAGAATGGCGACAAGGCCCTGGCGGCGTTCAGTCGCCAGGGTGAGTTTGTCGACAAGGACCGTTATGTCTTCGTGCTCGATACCAAGGGCGTGATGCTTGCCAGTGGCGGGCCGTCGTCGGCGCTGATTGGCCGGGACGTATCGCAAGTGCTCGGGCCGGATTTGCAGAAAACCTTCAAGGACGCCCTGAAGGTACCGGAAGGCAATGGCATTCAGCAGGCGGAATATCGCTGGCAGAACTGGAACGACGGCAAGGTCGAGCGCAAGCACGTCTACTACCAGCGCATCGGCCAGCGGATTCTGGCGGTCGGTTATTACTTGCCACGGGCTTCCGCCGAACAGGCCATGGCCTTGCTGAACAAAGCGGCGACCGATCTGGCCAAGGACGAAAAGGGTACCCTGACGGCGATCAATTCCCTCAAGGGCGGCTACCTGCAGGATGACCTGTATGTGTTTGTCGTCGACCTGGACACCCGGCGTTACGTGGCCCACGGCACCAACCTGCGGTTGATCAATACCGACTTCAGCAAGATCGTGGACCCGGAAGGCAAACCGGTGGGCGAGCCGATTCTGGCATTGATGGCCCAGCAGGATAACGGCGAATATGAATACCGCTGGAAAAACCCGGTGACCGGCAAGGTCGAGAACAAACATGCCTACCTGAAGAAGGTCGGGCATTTTCTGGTGGCGGTCGGGTATTACAGCCCTTGAATGGTAGTGACTGTTAGACCGCCTTCGCGAGCAGGCTCGCTCCCACATTAGACCGAGTTGTCCATAAGTACGCGGTCATCTGTGGGAGCGAGCCTGCTCGCGAAGGCGGGCGACTCGGTCTGGCTACCGAACCTTGTCCTCACGCCCACGCAACAGCATGTTCGGCATGGCAATCGCCGCCACCAGCCCCAGCAATGAAACGGCCGCGCTGACCGTCAGCAAGTGCCGGAACGTCAACAACAACTCGGCACGCAAGGCGTTCTGCGTATCACCTGGCGCGGCATTCAAACCGTCCAGCAGCACATTCCCCGAACTGCCTTCGGCAATCAGCGACGAACCGGCCAGGTGCGCGAAACTCGAATCCTGCAACAACGCCAACAACAGCGCCGACATCAATGCCACGCCGACCGCTCCACCCAGCGAACGGAACAGATTGGTGGTGCTGGTGGCGACGCCGATGTCCCGCTGTTCTACCGAGTTCTGCGTGCCGACCAATGACGTCGGGAACTGCATGCCGGAGGCAATCCCGCAGAGCAGCATGAACAGACTGCTCACGAGAAACGCCTGCGGCGGGCTGAACGCCATGCCGATAATCGAGACAGGCATCAGCGCCGCACCGGCAAGGATCATCGGTTTGTAGCGCCCGGTCACCGAGGTGCGACGGCCGGCGAAATACGCGCCGATCGGCAAGCCCATGGCCAGGGGCAGCAGGTGCAGGGCGGCGCTGTCGGCACCGGCGCCGGTGACGCTCTGGAAACGCAGCGGCATCAATACAATCAGCGAGATGGCCTGGAAACTGGTGAAGAAAATCGTGCACCAGCACAGGATCGCGTTGCGGTTGGCGAACAGATGCATGGGCAACAACGGCTCCCGCGCCCGCCGCTCATGCACGACGAGCAGCCCCAGTACCAGCACCGCACAAGCCAGCAGCGCCAACACTTCGGCGCTGCGCCACGAATGGCCCTGGCCGACCTGGGTGATGCCCAGCAACAATGCGGTCAGCCCGATGATCATCAGCACGGTGCCCAGGTAATCGATGATCGGTTTGCGTTGCGGAATCGGCAGCCCCACCAGCGTGCGATGGGCCACCAGCCAGGCACCCAGGCCCAGTGGCAGATTGATCAGGAACACCCAGCGCCAGGACAGGTATTCAGTCATGTAGCCGCCAAGCACCGGGCCGGCTACGCTGGCCACGGCATACATGCTGCTGAAATAGCCCTGATAACGACCGCGCTCCCGTGGCGGTACGATGTCACCGATGATCGCCTGGCTCACCGAAATCATCCCGCCGGCCCCGATGCCCTGGAGGATCCGCGCCAGCACCAGTTGCTCCATGCTCTGGGCCATGCCGCAGAACACCGATGCCAGGGTGAACAGGCCCATGCCGAACAGCATCAGCTTGCGCCGCCCGTACAAATCGCCCAGTTTTCCGTAGATCGGCACCGCCACGGTCATGGCCACCATGTAGCCGGAAATCACCCAGGCCAGAAGGCTGACGTCCTTGAATTGCGCGGAAATGGCCGGCATCGAAACGGCGACGATGGTCTGGTCCAGCGCTCCGAGAAAGATCGCCAGCATCAGGGCGATCAGCACGCTGCGAATGGCCGGTTTGGGCGTTTCAGGCTGGTGGAGATTGGTCACGGGAAAACCTGCGGGCAGTGATTGACCCGCAAGTTGCAAGGCGAGCGGGGATGCTCGCCAGTGTAAGTCGATAGCAAGCTATTCGATAGCCTCGTAGGGAAGCCCGACGTAGTTTTCTGCAATGGTTTTGCGACCCGCTTCGGAGCCGACAAAATACTCCAGCTCCGACTCGGCAATGCGCTGGCTAAAGGCATCGTGGTCGTCGAAACGGTGCAGCATCGAGGTCATCCACCAGGAAAACCGTTCGGCCTTCCACACGCGGCGCAGGCAGATTTCCGAGTATTTCTCCAGCAGATCAAGGCGATCTTCGCGGTAAACCTTGAGCAGGATGTTGAACAGCGTACTGACGTCACTGGCCGCCAGGTTCAGGCCCTTGGCGCCGGTGGGGGGGACAATGTGTGCGGCATCACCGACCAGGAACATCCGCCCGTACTGCATGGGTTCGACGACGAAGCTGCGCAGCGGCGCGATGCTTTTTTCGATGGACGGACCCGTTACCAGTTTGTCCGCCAACTGTTGTGGCAGTCGCGATTTGAGCTCGTCCCAGAAGCGTTGATCCGACCAGTTATCCACATGATCGCTGGTGGGCACTTGCAGGTAGTAACGGGTGCGTGTCGGTGAGCGCATGCTGCACAGGGCAAAACCGCGCTCGTGGCGGGCGTAGACCAGCTCTTCGTGGACCGGCGGGGTATCGGCCAGGATCCCGAGCCAGCCGAAGGGATAGATCCGTTCGAAGACTTTCAGGCTGTCGGCGGGAATCGATTGTCGCGCCACTCCATGGAAGCCGTCGCAACCGGCGATGTAGTCGCAATCGAGACGATACCGTTCGCCGTCTTTCTCAAAAGTGACAAACGCTTCGTCGGTTTTCATGCCGTGGGGAACGACGTTGTCGGCTTGATAAATCGTCTGCGCGCCGGCCTCCCGACGAGCGGCCATCAGGTCACGGGTGACCTCGGTCTGGCCATAGATCATCACCGTCTTGCCGCCGGTTAACGCTTGCAGATCGATGTGTACCTGGCGTCCGTCGAGGGCCAGTTCGAAGCCGTCGTGGACCAGGCCTTCTGCGTCCATGCGCTGACTCACGCCAGCCTGACGCAACAGCTCTACCATGCCTTGCTCAAGCACGCCGGCGCGGATTCGGCCGAGTACATAGTCCGGGGTCTGACGTTCGAGAATGAGGGTGTCGATGCCGGCGTTGTGCAGCAATTGGCCAAGCAACAAGCCAGAAGGGCCAGCACCGATAATGGCAACTTGAGTTTTCAGCGTTTTCATTGTTTTTATGACTCGCAAGCTTCACGTGGCCAGGGCCGGTGAATGATTTTTATGGATCGAGTGCTTGCATTTTTCCCTTGCGGGTCTGTCAATTGAAGGTGAAAACTGAGCCGATAGCTGTACATTCTGCCAATCGGTGCGATTATCGCCCGTCATCTACTCCGAGGCCTGGATTGAAGTGATGAACAAGCCTGACCTGCCTTCGATTCCAGTGTTCAAGCTCTACGGTGAAAGCCTGGATTGGCCGACCCCGGACTTGCTGCACTGTGAAACCATTTCCAAACGCAGTCGCGAACATCATTGGGAAATCAAACCCCACCGCCACGCTGATTTGTGCCAGTTGCTCTTCGTATTCAAAGGTCAGGCCGAGCTTGAAATCGAAGGCAAGCGAACGCAGCTGGTGGAACCGGCCATCCAGATCCTGCCACCGCTGTCGGTGCACGGCTTTCGCTTTTCCGAGGACGTGGAAGGGTTTGTCGTGACCCTGGCCGCGCCGCTGATCGCCCACCTGCAGATGCAGTTGGGGCAATCGGTCAATGCCTTGGCCCAGTCCGAAAGCTACCCGGCAGGCAAGGACGCCGAGTACCTCAACAGCTTGTTCAGCGCCTTGCAGAACGAATACACCAGCCACCAACCGGCGCGGGAAATGCTCATGCATTCGCTGGTCAGTGTGATCGTGGTGTGGGTCAGCCGCCAGGTGATCCAGCGTCGCACCGCCATGGCGCGACCGCAGCGGGCCCGGGAATACCTCAACGGGTTTATTCAGTTGGTGGAAGAGACCTATCGCCAGCACGTCAAGGTCGAGGATCTGGCGCACCGGCTGGGGATTTCCGTGTCCCACCTCAACGGCACCTGCCGTGAGCTGGCGGGGCAACCGGCGTTGCAGATCATGCACGAACGGCAATTGCTGGAGGCCAAGCGTTTGCTGACCTACACCAGCATGACCATTTATGAAATGTCCGACGTTTTGGGGTTTTCCGATCCGACCAACTTCACGCGCCTGTTCCGGCGTCGTGTGGGAATTTCGCCCAAGGCGTTCCGCGACCGCCTGAAGGCCGATCAGGGCAATGAAGCCTGACCCCCTTCGTTACCGGAGGGCGTTGAGGGTGGCGTTATGGGGGATGCAGCGTTCGAAGTTGCAGCTCGCGGCTTCGCGGGGCAGGTTGCGCAGTTGCTCGACGCGCCAGGCCGCAGCGCCATAAAGCCCGAGCGTGACCGCACAGGTGATGAAAATCGCGAGGTATCTTCTTGTTCTGATGTTCATGGCGTTGACCTCTGAACGAATACCTTTCGGTATTACTTTGAGCATAGGTCAGTGCCATTGAGTTGCCAGCAATAGCGCGGTATTCAGAACACTGATCACCCCTGTGGGAGCGAGCCTGCTCGCGATGGCGTCGTGTCAGTCAGCAACCCTTTTTGAATGATCCACCGCTATCGCGAGCAGGCTCGCTCCCACATTTTCGATCCGGTTACAGGCCGATATCCCACGCCGGTTCCTCCGGAAACCTCACTACCAGAAAATCCAGCAAGCTGCGCAGCGCCGCCGGCATGTGCTTGCGCGAGGCATACACCGCATACACGTTCATTTGTCGGGGTTCGGCCGTCGGCAGCAGGCGAATCAACTCGCCGCTGTGGATATGCACGCCAGCCTGATACGTGGGCAGCATCGCCACCCCGGCACCGGCGATCGTTGCGCGCAGCAGCGTGCTGGCCTCGTTTGCGCTGATGTTGCCCTGCACCGGTACAGAAACCTGCTCGCCGTCCTGCTCGAAATGCCACAGGCTTTTGCCGAAGTAGGAATGGGTCAGGCAATTGTGCAGGCTCAGGTCCTCGACCCGTAGCGGCGCAGGGTGCTCGCGCAGGTAAGCGGGGGAGGCGCAGATCACCGAGCGGCAAACCGTCAGGCGGCGGGCGATCAGGTTCGGATCCAGGTCGTTGCTGGTGCGGATCGCCAGGTCGATGCGCTCATCCACCAGGTTCACGGTGCGGTCGAGCATCTGCATATCGATGCTGACACCGGGGTAACGCTTGACGTAGGCGGCCATGGCATCGGCCAGTTGTGCCTGACCGAACGAAGTGCTGACGCTGATCCGCAGCAATCCGCGCGGTGCGTCATCCGGTTCGCTGACGGCGGCTTGCATGTCGGTGGACAAATCGAGCATCTGCCGACAGCGGGGCAGGATCTCGTTGCCGGCGGCGGTCAGGCTCAACTTGCGCGTGGTGCGATGCATCAGGCGCGCGCCGACCCAGTCTTCCAGTTCCGCCAGATACCGCGACACCACCGGCCGTGACAGCTCCAGATGATCGGCGGCGGCCGACTGGCTGCCGAGGTCGACCACCGTGACGAATACACGCATTGCTTGAAGACGATCCATGATTTGCCCGCTTTCAGAAACAAACTATGTTCAAGCATCGCATTTTTTGTACTGAGTCAGGCAACTAAGCTCTGTTCCACTGTAGGAGCGAGCTTGCTCGCGATGGTCGTTAACGATAACGCGGGTTACCGGTTAAACGTGGCGTCTTCGAATCCATCGCGAGCAAGCTCGCTCCTACAAAGGACTACGACAACTATTGGATTACGGAGCAACAGATGATCGGTTTCACCACCCTCAAGCGCGTTTTACTGACCACCGCTCTCGGTTTTGCCGCCCACGCCAGTGCATCTACGCTGACGCTGGATGTCTACAACCCCGGCGAAAAAGCCATCTTCCCGGTGACCTCGGTGCTGGTCAGTGGTGAGAAGGAAGCGATCCTGGTGGATGCGCAATTCGGCAAATCCCAGGCCGAACAGGTGGTGGAAAAAATCCGCGCCAGCGGCAAGCAACTGACCACCATCTACATCAGCCACGGTGACCCGGACTATTACTTCGGCCTCGATACCCTGACGGCTGCGTTCCCCAAAGCCAAGGTCCTTGCCTCGCAGCCGACCGTCGACCACATCAAGCGAACCGTCGACGGCAAACTGGCGTTCTGGGGTCCGAAAATGGGCGCCGATGTGCCGACCAAAACCATCGTGCCGGGTGTGCTCAAGGGCGACAGCCTGATCCTCGAAGGGCAGAAGTTGCAGGTGGTGGGTCTTGAGGGCCCGCAGCCTGATCGCAGTTTTGTGTGGATTCCGTCGATCAAGGCGGTGGTCGGAGGCGTGGTTGTGGCAGAAAACATCCATGTCTGGATGGCCGATACCCAAACTCCGCAGTCCCATGCCGATTGGTTGGCTACGCTGCATGCCATTGAAACCCTGAAACCGCAAACCGTGGTGCCGGGCCACTACCTCGGCGAGAGCGATCGCTCCCTGGCAGGCGTGCAGTTCACAGCCGCTTACATCAAGGCCTTCGACGAGGAAACCGCCAAGGCCAAGGATTCCGCCACGCTGATCGCGGCGATGAAAAAGCGCTTCCCGACCCTGGGTGATGAAAGCTCCCTGGAACTGAGCGCCAAGGTCGCCAAGGGCGAGATGAAATGGTAACCCGCCTCAACTGAAATCCAAGAAGCTCAACCCACTGGAGAACGTCATGAGCAAAATCGCAATCATCGGTGCCACCGGTCGTGCCGGTAGCCAACTGCTGGAAGAGGCGCTACGTCGTGGCCACAGCGTTACCGCCATTGCCCGCGACACATCGAAAGTCGATCCGCGTGAAAGTGTGGTCGGCAAGGCCGTCGATGCCCTTGATGCCGCTGCGTTGCAAGCTGCAATTGCGGGCCATGACGTGGTTATCAGCGCGGCGCATTTCGCCACGCTACCTGCCGGCGCAGTCGTTGGCCCGGTGAAAAAAGCCGGGGTCAAACGCCTGCTGGTGGTGGGCGGGGCGGGTTCGCTGCTATTGCCCGATGGCACTCGAGTGATCGATAGCGAAGGTTTCCCTGAGGCTTACAAGGCAGAAGCCAGTGCCGGTGCCGAATTCCTCGCCAACTTGCGTGAAGAACGGGATCTGGACTGGACCTTCCTGTCGCCATCGGCCGAATTTGTCGAGGGTGAGCGCACCGGGAAATTCCGCCTCGGTCAGGATGATTTGCTGGTGAGCAGCGAAGGGCGCAGCTGGATTACCTTTGCCGACTACGCAATTGCAATGCTCGACGAAGTGCAAGCGCCGAAGCATTCGCGGCAGCGGTTTACTGTCGGGTACTGAGTTCACTGATCACCTGTAGGAGTGAGCCTGCTCGCGATGGCAGCGGAGCAGCCAACATTGATTTTGAATGTGAAGCCGTCATCGCGAGCAGGCTCACTCCTACAATGTGGGGCATCAGAGTTATACGGTTTTACCGCGACTGCGCCTGCTCCACCAACCAGCCCATCAATTCACGCAATTTCGGCGAAGGCCCGGGTTTGTCGGGGAACACCAGGTAATACGCCAGTCCCGTTGTTACCTTCAAATCGAATGGCATGACCAGCCGCCCGGCGTTCAGGTCATCGCCGATCAGCGACCAGTCGCCAATCGCCACCCCCGTTCCCTGGGACGCCATCGACATCGCCAGGTCCAGTGTTTCGAAATGCTGGCCCTTGCCGACATTGGTCAAATGCACATCCGCGGCTTTCAACCAGGCCTTCCAGTCCCGCTCGTCGCGGGTCGGGTGCAGCAACAGGTGCTGCTGCAGATCGGCCGGGGTCTGCAGGGGCATGGGGCCTTCGAGCATCGGTCTGGAACACACCGGCGTGAGTTGTTCGTCGAAGAGTTTTTGCGACATCAATGAATCGTCCGGCGGTGCGCCGTACATCACCGCTGCATCGAACTGCTCGCGATGAAAGTCGACCCCGTGCTTGACCGTGGTGGTCAGTTCCACCGGCACGTCCGGGCGTTCCCTTTGCCATTGCAACAGGCGCGGCAGCAACCAGCGCATGACGCAGGTCGGTGCCTTGAGCTGCAGGGTTTCACGCTTCTCGCCGATCTGCTCAACGGCCTCGTCGATCAGGCCGAAAATCTGCTGGACCCGGGGCAGCCATTCCCGTCCCTCGGCTGTCAGATCCAGGCCTCGGGCCAGGCGGATGAACAACTCATAACCCAGATGATCTTCCAGCCCGGCGATCTGCCGACTCACCGCGCCCTGGGTGATGTGCAGCTGTTCGGCGGCCCGGGTGAAATTGCAGCACTGCGCGGTAATCAGAAAGGTGTGCAGCGCCGGCAGGGGAGGCAGTCGTTTCATTGGGATCCAAGGTATGACGTGAGGACATGGCTAGTATGACTTTTTATCCATTGTTGCGGCTACCTGTCGCCCGTTCCAATGAGGCCATTCCCGGGCCTGCGAATCCATCATAAACACAGCGCACGCCCGGCGTCTCAAACGAACAAAAAGGGCAAAGACATGGCGACGTGCGGCGAAGTATTGGTCAAGTTACTCGAAAACTACGGGGTCGAGCAGGTGTTCGGCATTCCGGGGGTGCATACCGTGGAGCTGTATCGCGGGCTGGCCCGTTCGAGCATCAACCACGTCACGCCGCGCCATGAACAGGGCGCCGGCTTCATGGCCGACGGCTATGCCCGCACCAGCGGCAAACCGGGTGTGTGCTTCATCATCACCGGCCCAGGCATGACCAACATCACCACCGCCATGGGCCAGGCCTACGCCGATTCGATCCCGATGCTGGTGATCTCCAGCGTGCAATCGCGCAGCCAGTTGGGCGGCGGTCGCGGCAAGCTGCATGAGCTGCCGAATCAGGGCGCACTGTGTGCCGGTGTCGCGGCGTTCTCCCACACCCTGATGTCGGCGTCGGAATTGCCGGGCGTGTTGGCCCGTGCCTTTGCGCTGTTCCAGGCGGGTCGTCCGCGTCCGGTGCACATTGAAATTCCGCTGGATGTCCTGGTTGAAGAGGCCGACGACTTGCTCGCCAGCCTGCCGGTCAACATCGACCGCGCCGGTGCTTCGCCGAGCGCCGTGTCGCGCATGACTGAATTGCTGGCCGGTGCCAAGCGTCCGCTGATTCTCGCCGGTGGCGGTGCCATCGACGCGGCTGTCGAGCTGACTGAACTGGCAGAGCTGCTGGACGCGCCGGTCGCCCTGACCATCAATGCCAAGGGCATGCTCGCCTCCGGCCACCCACTGCTGATCGGCTCTACCCAGAGCCTGGTCGCCACCCGTGCGCTGGTCGCCGAGGCCGACGTGGTACTGGCCATCGGCACCGAACTGGCCGAGACCGACTACGACGTGACCTTCGCCGGTGGCTTCGAAATTCCTGGCAAATTACTGCGCGTCGATATCGACCCGGACCAGACCGTGCGCAATTACCCGCCGCACGTGGCACTGGTGGCCGACTCGCGCAACGCCGCCCAGGCTTTGCTCAGCGCGCTGTCGCACAAATCCCTGGCCGAGCGCAGCAACGATTGGGGGCAGGTACGCGCTGCTCGTCTGCGTGAAGACCTCGCCGCGAACTGGGACGCACCGACCCTGGCCCAGACCCGCTTCCTTGAAACCGTTCTGCAGGAATTGCCGGACGCGGTGTTCGTCGGCGATTCGACCCAACCGGTGTACACCGGCAACCTGACGTTCAACCCGGAGCGTCCGCGTCGCTGGTTCAACTCGTCCACCGGTTACGGCACCCTCGGCTACGCCTTGCCGGCGGCGATTGGCGCCTGGCTGGGTGGCCGCGTCGAAGGTGGCGCGCGTCCTCCGGTGGTGTGCCTGATCGGCGACGGTGGCCTGCAGTTCACCCTACCGGAACTGGCCAGCGCCGTTGAAGCGCGCACTCCGGTGATCGTGCTGCTGTGGAATAACCAGGGCTACGAAGAGATCAAGAAATACATGGTCAACCGCGCCATCGAGCCGGTGGGCGTGGACATCTACACCCCGGACTTCATCGGGGTGGCCAAGGCATTGGGTTGCGCCGCCGAAGCGGTCAGCAGTGTCGAGCAACTGCGCGGCGCATTGCGTGTGGCCACCGACCGCCAGGGCCCGACCCTGATTGAAATCGACCAGACCCAGTGGATGCAGGCGGTGTCGAAATGACTTTCCCTACGACCCTGGATGGCCTGTACATCAACGGCCAATGGTCGGCCGGCAACGAACACCTGCGGGTGATCAACCCGGCGACCCAAGCCCTGTTGACCACCGTCAATGGCGGCGATGAGCGCGCCGTTGATCAAGCCGTGAGCGCGGCGACCCAGGCGTTCGCCGACTGGTCGAAAACCACGGGCGCCGAACGCGGCGCGATCCTGCGCAGAATTGCCGCGGGGGTGCAGGCCAATCGCGAAAAACTGATGTACTTGCAGTCGAGCAACAACGGCAAGCCGCAATTCGAAGCCGCGATCGACGTCGATGATGTGATCGCCACATTCGAGTATTACGCCGGTCTGGCCGAAGGGCTGGATGCGAAACAGGACAGCGCCATCGAGCTGCCGACCGACGACTTCAGCGCGCGTTTGCGCCGCGAGCCGTGCGGTGTGGTCGGCCTGATCGTGCCGTGGAATTTCCCGATGGTCACCACCGCCTGGAAACTCGCCCCGGCCCTGGCCGCCGGTTGCTGCGTGGTGCTCAAGCCTTCGGAAGTGACGCCGCTGCCGGAGCTGGAACTGGCGGCGATCATCGCGCAAGCCGGGTTGCCTGCGGGCGTGTTCAACCTGGTGTGCGGCACTGGCCTCGCGGTTGGCGCTCCGCTGTCGGCAGACTCGCGCATTGCGAAAATTTCCTTCACCGGCAGCAACGCAGTCGGCGTACAGGTCATGCAACGAGCGGCGGAAACCGTCAAGGGCGTGAGCCTGGAACTGGGTGGGAAATCCTCGCTGCTGGTGCTGGCCGATGCCGATCTCGACCTGGCGGTGGAAGTGGCCTGTGGCGGTGGTTTCTTCAACGCCGGGCAGATGTGCTCCGCCACCAGCCGCGTGCTGGTCGCCGATGAACTGGCCGATGAATTCCTGACCCGCGTGAAGGCCCGTGCCGAAGCGATCCGCGTGGCCGACCCGTTCGACCCGAACGTGGAAATGGGCGCGCTGGTCAATCAAGCGCAATACCAGCGCGTGCTCGGTCACATCGATCGTGGCTTGAGTGCCGGTGCCAAGCTGGTTTGCGGTGGCAATCGCCCGGCCGACCTGCCACGCGGATATTTTTTGCAGCCGACGGTGTTCACCGAAGTGCCCCTCGACAGTGCGCTGTGGTGTGAAGAGATTTTTGGCCCGGTGATCTGCGTGCGCCGTTTCGCCTGCGAGGCCGAAGCGATTGCTCTGGCCAACGACAGCCAGTTTGGCCTGGTTGCCAGCGTGGTGACGCGCAATGCACAGACCGCTGACCGCGTCGCCAACGCCTTGCAGGCGGGGCTGGTGTGGATCAACGCACCGCAAGTGATCTTTCCGCAGACCGCCTGGGGCGGCTACAAGCAGAGCAGCATCGGCCGTGAGTTGGGGCCGTGGGGCTTGCAGGCTTTCCAGGAAATCAAACACGTGATCCGGGCCGTCTGACGCCTGTCACTGTGTAGGAGCGAGCTTGCTCGCGATGGACGTCAACGATAACGCGGGGAGTCAGACAGCCCGCGTCGTTCATGCCTCATTCGCGAGCAAGCTCGCTCCTACAGGAGGCATGCGCTGGCGTCATGGCTTCAATGAGTTTTTATCGATAGTCAGGTGTTTTACACGACCTCAGGATGAACTCGCTGGTTCAACCAAACCCCCGAAAATAGAGGGGCTAACGCTGATCCAGTCGCGCGGATGCAACAGTTTCGACCTGCCTTATACCTACAAAAACAAAGGGAGTCCGTAATGGGCGAGCATGATCTGAACAGACGTCAATTTATCAAGACCGTGGGCGTAGCCTCGGTTGCAGCGGCCGCCATGAGCATGCCGTTCATCAAGGCCAATGCCAGCGACACACGTTTTGCCGGCAAGACTCTGCGTTTGCTGACCTGGTCCGATGACACCGGCCTGGCCGCACTGCGTAACATCGCCGCGACTTTCGAAGACAAGTACGGCTGCAAGGTCATCGCCGACCGCACCGGCAGTACCTCGGAAATGGTCGCCAAGCTCAAGGCCGGCGGTGATCGTCCGCAGTACGACATCATCACCCTGGCAGGCGTCGGCGCCGAAGGTCTGGCCGCCGCGAACCTGCTGGAAAAACCCGACCTCAACCGCATTCCCAATCTCGTCGATGTACCGGAGAAATACCGCACCGGCGCCAATGGCCACGGTATCGGTTACCTGCTGTGGTGCAACAGCCTGGTCTACAGCACCCGCACCCAGAAAGAAGCCCCGACCAGCTACGCCTCCCTGTGGGATGCCGACGCGGCGCCGAACATTTTCCTGCCGCCGCCGAACTGGACCGAGGCCATGGACCTGATCATCATCGCCGCCAAACTGGCCGGTGGTGACGAACACAACATCGAACCTGGCTTCAAGAAACTCGCCGAGCTGAAGGATCGTGTGGTGACCCTGGGCGAAAACCCGAACCAGATCGCCGAATTGTTCCGTACCGGTTCCCTGGACATGGGCGGCCTTTACGCACCAGCGTTCTTCCCGAAACAGATCCGCGATCCGGCCTACGGCCTGGGCGCCACCTTTGGCATGAAGGAAGGTTTCTACACCGACCTGATGCTGTCGGTGATGCCGAAGAACCGTCCGGGCGATACCGACATGGCCTACGCCTTCATCAACCACTCCCTGGACCCGCTGGTGCAAGGCAAGATGGCTGAAGACATCTACAACGGCCCGGTCAACGCCAAGGCGATCATCTCCGCTGAAGCACGCAAGAGCCCGTACATCCTCACGCCGGAGCAAATTGCCGAGAAGGCGATCATGCACGACAACGCTTTCCTGGCGACTGTGCATGACCAATGGATTCGTCGTTACACGGAAATCTTTTCTTCCTGATCGAGTGACGTACACAGGATCTTCAAACACTGAAGATCCCCTGTAGGAGTGAGCCTGCTCGCGATTGCGCACTGACATTCACCAACAATGTCGGCTGACAGATCGCCATCGCGAGCAGGCTCACTCCTACAAGGGGCCGGGGTGTCCTGAGGACCTGTGTCTGTCAGCTGCTTTCCATTGACGAGACCCTTTGCTATGGAACACCAACCTTTGACCCATTCGGTCAGCGCCGCTGAGTCGCGCCCGAGTCGGGGTGTTTCGCCGACCGCGCGCGCCTGGTTTTTCCTCTCGCCGTCGATGCTGTTTCTCGGCGTGCTGATCGCCGCGAGCCTCCTGGTACTGCGCATGAGCGTGGGCACCAAGGGCGCGGAGTGGTCCGGGTTCAGCCTGGCCAGTTACGCCCAGTTGCTGGAACCCTATTACCTCAAATCGCTGATGCTGACCCTGCGCCTGGCGCTGATCAGCGCGGTGATCGCAGTGATCCTGGCGATCCCGGTGGCCTACACCATGTCGCGCCTGACCTCGCCGTTCGTGCGACGGATCTTCCTTGCGGCGGTGTTGTTGCCATTGCTGGTCAACCTGTTGCTGCAAAGCTATGGCTGGCTGGTGATCCTCGGCCCTGGCGGCATGCTCAACCAGGCACTGATGGGCCTGGGCCTGATCAAGCGCCCGATCATGCTGCTCTACAATCAGAACGGCGTGTTGATGGGCCTGGTGCAAACCGCTTTCCCATTGGCCGTGTTGCCGATTGCCAGCGCCATGCGCGGCGTCGCCCGCAGCTACGAAGAAGCGGCCGCCACCCTGGGCGCCAGTCGCTTCCAGGTGTTTCGCCAGGTGGTACTGCCGATGAGCCTGCCGGGGATCATTACCGGTGCGACCCTGGTGTTCGCCTATAACGCCAGCAGTTTCGTGGTGCCCTTGCTGCTCGGTGGCCGGCGCGTGCCGATGCTGGCGGTGATGGTGCATGACCAGATTGCCCCGCTGATGAACTGGCCCGCCGCCTCCGCTGCCGGCGTGGTGCTGATCGTCACCACCCTCGCGATCATGACCCTGTCCGAATACATCACCGGCCGTCGTCGGCGCATGCTGGAGGCTTCGCAATGAGTACCCTGACCAAGAAGCGTCAGCTGTTGCCGGGTGATACCGGCAAGTTTGCCGGCATCCTTTCCGGCTTCATCCTGCTGCTGGCGGTACTGCCGATCCTGACCATGATCGTGATGTCGTTCAGCGGCGCGTCGAACCTCGACTTCCCGCCGAGCAGCTACAGCCTGCAATGGTACAAGGCCGCCTGGCACACTTTCGTGTCGCCGGACGCCAGTGACGTCCTGAGCCTCGGCCAGGCCATGAGCACCAGCCTGCTGGTGTCGTGCCTGACCATGATTTTCGCCACGATCATCGCGGTGCCGGCGGCCTACGCGCTGACCCGTTGCGAGTTCCGCGGCAAGGCCGTGGCACTGCAACTGATGTCGCTACCGCTGGTGTTCCCGATGGTGGTGCTGGGCCTGGCGTTGCTGCTGGTGTTCGACAGCCTGCCGTTCCACATGACCACCTCGCGCCTGGTGATCGCCCACGTGATCCTCGCGTTGCCGTTCGTGGTGAAAAACTGCACGGCGGCGATGCTCTCCATCGGCAGCGAAGTCGAAGAGGCCGCGCAAATGCTCGGCGCTTCACCGCTGCGGGCGATTGTCGATGTGGTGGTGCCGTTGATGAAGTCGGGGATCCTGGCGGGCATGCTGCTGGCGTTCATCGTCTCGTTCAACGAATTCACCGTGACCTACTTCCTCTACACCATCGATGTGATGACCGTGCCGATCTGGATGTACAGCCGCACCGTGTCTTCGCTCGACCCAACCGTATTTTCGTTTGCCGTGCTGATCGTGCTGATCGACTTCGTCCTGATCTGGGCGCTGGAGAAGCTGGTTGGTGAAGGTGGCGTTTCGTTCTGATTTCTTGAGGTGATTCACATGTCTGGTCTGATTCTGGAAAACGTCGAGAAACATTACGGCTCGGCCTGCGCGGTAACGGATGTGAACCTGCATTTGCCCGAGGGCAAACTGGTGTGTTTCCTCGGCCCTTCGGGCTGCGGCAAGACCACCTTGCTGCGCATGATCGCCGGCCTTGAAACACTGACCGCCGGCGAGATCCGCCTGGACGGCGAAGACATCGGCAACACCCCGGCGCACCTGCGCAACTTCGGCATGGTGTTCCAGTCCCTGGCGCTGTTCCCGCACATGACCGTGGGCGAGAACATCGCCTATCCGCTGAAACTGCGTGGGGTCAGCAAGGCTGACCAGCAGGCGCGGGTGGTGGAGTTGCTGGAACTGATCCAGCTGCAACAGATGATCAATCGCCCGGTAGCCAAGCTGTCCGGCGGCCAACGCCAGCGTGTGGCGATTGCCCGGGCGATTGCCTCGCACCCGAAAATCCTCCTGCTCGACGAGCCGTTGTCGGCACTGGACGCCAAGCTGCGCGAGTCGATGCAGGTGGAAATCCGTCAACTGCAACAACGCTTGAACATCACCACCATCATGGTGACCCACGACCAGCGCGAGGCCATGACCATGGCCGATATCGTGGTCGTATTGGGTGAGCACAAGGTGCAGCAGGTGGGCACGCCGATCGAGATCTACCGGCACCCGGCCAACGAATTCGTCGCGGACTTCATCGGCTCGGGCAACATCTTCCCGGCCACGGTGCTGGGCAACGGCAAGGTCAGCTTGCCAGGCGGCGATGCGCTGCAAGTGCCGATCTGCAGCAGCATTGTGGTCGGTGAAAAGGTGAAGATGTTGATTCGCCCGGAAGACCTGCAACTGTCGGCTCCGCAGGCGACCGCGGGCAACCGCTTGCTGGGCAAGGTGACGTTCGTGCGGGATATCGGTGCGACCATCGAGACCACGGTGGAGTGTTCCGGGGTGTCGTTTACCGCGCTGAGCACGCCGTGTCAGGGCTTTGGCTTGAGCGTTGGGCATCCGGTGTCGGTGACCTTGCCGGTGGAGGCTTGCCGGGTACTTGGGGCCTGATCCGGATTTGATGTTGGCTTCACTGGCCTCATCGCGAGCAGGCTCGCTCCTACAATGGATCTGAGGTGTTCACGAATGTTGTGTTCACTGGAGATCAATTGTGGGAGTGAGCCTGCTCGCGATAGGGCCGGCACAACCCACACAAATTCTGGATCAAACTGACAACCGCAACCGCGCCAGATCCCTTAACGGTGGAGCCCCGAACAACCGGCTGTACTCCCGGCTGAACTGCGACGGACTTTCATACCCGACCCGATACCCCGCCGCCGAAGCCTCCAGCCCTTCGGCCAGCATCAACCGCCGTGCTTCCTGCAGGCGCAATTGCTTCTGATACTGCAACGGACTCATCGCCGTCATCGCCTTGAAACGGTGATGCAGCGTCGACACGCTCAGGTTCACTTCCTTGGCCAGATCATCGATGCGCAACGGCTGTTCGAAATTGCCGTTGAGCCATTTGATCGCCTGGCTGATGCGGTGGCTCTGACTGTTGGCGATGGCGATTTCGTACAGCCGATGTCCCTGTTTGCTGCGCAACAGTCGATAGAGAATCTCCCGGCGAATCAGCGGCGCGAGCATGGCGATGTCTTTTGGCGTGTCCAGCAACCGTGCCAGGCGCAGCACGGCGTCGAGCATCGCGGTGTCGAGTTTTTCGACATACAACCCGCGCCCGGTCGGCCGGGTGGGCACGCCGAGGGGCCCGGCGTCGGCGATCAGTGCAGTGATTTCAGTTGGGTCGATGTCCAGGCGCAAGGCCAGGATCGGTTCCTCGGGCGAGACATCCACCACCCGTCCACTGAGCGGCATCGAGACCGAGACCACCAGGTAGTTCAACGGGTCGTAATTGAAGTACTCGTTGGCCAACTGAACTTCCTTGCGCCCCTGGGCCATGATGCACAGCGCCGGTTGCGCGAGCACCGGGGCGAACTCGTGGGACTGGCTGTGGCGGGACATGAACAGCGAGCCGATGGCCGTGGCATAACTGCCATCTTCGGCGGTGTTGCGGCGGATGATGGCCGCCAGTTCCGCGCGCTGTTTTTCCATGTCGGTGTCCAGCGGGGCTTGAAAGTGATCGAGCGACGACATGCGAGGCATCCTCGGCAAGGCATGGAAGGAATGGAGCAGAGCATAAGTTTGTGCAAGCGGCAGCGGTAGACACATCCTGCCAGATGCTTGCCTGATTCTGCCCGGGGTCCACCGGCGGTGTAGCTACCAGAGCCATGTGCCTGAAAAACTTGCTTGAAACTCGTATGGCAGAACCGTGACAGGGTTTTACAGCTTGTTACAGGCTGGCGATGCAGTTTCGCAGGATTGTGCAACGCACCGGCAGGAATCGACTAACGAGACAGGCGCCTGCGCCCTTAACCTTTGATCCTGTCGCAGCCCGTCCCCCGGCTGCCACGCAACTCCCCGGGAGGGTTGAACATGTCCACGCAAATCCCCGTCAGTCATATGGCCTTCGTTCGAGCGCGCGCCGGGCGTTCGGCGGAACTCGGTGTGCGCCTCAGCGCCCTGATCGAACCGTCCCGCGCAGCGCCAGGCTGCCTGAGCTTTGCCTTGCAGCATTCGCAATGCGATCCGGAGTTGTGGCTGGTGTCCGGTTTCTGGAGCAATCAACAGGCCATGACCGCGTACTTCAGCACGCCTGCGATGGAGATTTTTGCCGAGCTGGTGCAGGAGCTGGTGGTCAACAGTCTGGATTTCCACACCTTCAAGGATGTCTCGGCGGCGCAGGCTCTCGGTCAGTCTGGACTGGCGGTACACAAACTGGCCGGTTGAGGGTTTAATGACGGCATTCTCAACCAGCCAGGATGCGCGACATGGCACGTAAAGCCTTTGAACACTTCGAAGCTGTTTCCGCTGTAGTACCGGGCGAGGGTGGTTACCACGCCGCTATCGCCGTCAAGGCGCTGGGTGGTTCCGGCGCCCCGCGTTTTCACAAAGTGCTGGAAGGGCAGATCTTCAAGACCGCTCACGAGGCCGATGATGCGGCCGCCAAGGAGCTGACCCGCCTCAAGGACGTCAAGGAAAACACCGACCTGCTCTGGTGATTCTCACCGTCCCGGGCGGTACATCTTGAACAACGCCTCAGGCCCCAGCTGGAAATAATCCGCCGGCCCGCCGCCGCGCAGAATCGGTTCTGCCGCGGCGGTGTCGTACACCCCGTCTTTCAAAAGCCACTTGGCGATATGCACGGCGACCACTTCGCCGAGGATCAGCCAGCTCGGCACCACATTGCCGTCCGCCCGTTGCAACTGGATGATCTGCGTGACCCTGCACTCGAAGGACACCGGGCTCTCGGCCACCCGCGGCACCTGAATGACCTTCGAGGCAGCGGTCGTCAGCCCGGCGAGTTCGAACTCGTTGACCTCAGGTTTGACCATGGCGCTGCTCTGGTTCATCTGCTCGGCCAGCGGCCGGGTGGCCAGGTTCCAGGCGAACTCGCCGGTCTGTTCGATGTTGTTCAGGCTGTCTTTGCGCCCGACGCTGGAAAACCCAATGATCGGCGGGATGTAGTTGAAGGCGTTGAAGAAACTGTAGGGCGCCAGGTTCAAGCGGCCCTCGGCATCCTGTGAAGAGATCCAGCCGATGGGGCGCGGGCCGACGATGGCGTTGAATGGATCGTGGGGCAGGCCGTGGCCGTTGGCGGGTTCGTAGAAGTGGATGGCGTCGGGCATGGGGATTTCCAGAACTTGCGGGAGACGTTCATGGTGCAAGCATGCGCCGCAGATTTCCAGTCAGATGAAGATCACTGTAGGAGCGAGCTTGCTCGCGATAAACCTGAGAGCGCCGCGGGGCACCTGCCAACCAACGTTATCGTTGACGACCATCGCGAGCGAGCTCGCTCCTACAGGGTTTTGAGGTCGAGCTGTGAATTTCCCTCCACGATCAGCCGATAGCTTCAGCGCTACCGGTTTTGTCGAAACCGTCCGAGGCATAGGTGCCCGAGTGGCTGCGTTCGATGGCGGCGCTGGCATCGGAGCCGAAAGAGGCCGAGCCGGTTTTGTCGTAACCATCGGCTGCAAAGGTATTGGCAGCCAGCAAGGAAAGGGTCAGAGCAAGGATCAATCGGATATTCATGACAGGTACTCCAGGTACGTTCGCTTTGGATACGTTCAGGCACTCTTTCGAGACCTGTAACGGATATACGTGCGTCCTGTCGATAGGGATGCACTCAGCAGCAGGCTGCTGCCGGTGCATTAACCGATGATTATCCTGGTGGAGGCGCAGACGAACGGTGCCCTTCGCGAGTTCGTTCGCGAAGGGCCTTGGTGCTCACCGTTGCGGTGAGCGTCGATTGGCGATCAGTCCGTCACGATCCGCGAATGCTTGCGGGTGTCTTTCATGGTGACGTACACCAGCAACGACACGGCGATGCACGCGGTCACGTACCAGTAGTAACCCGTTTCCATGCCGATGCTCTTGAACCACAGCGCGATGTATTCAGCGGTGCCGCCGAAGATCGAGACGGTCAGTGCGTACGGCAGGCCCACGCCCAGGGCGCGGATTTCGGTCGGGAACAGTTCGGCTTTCACCACGGCGTTGATAGAGGTGTAGCCGCTGACGATGATCAGCGCCGCCATGATCAGGAAGAACGCGCCCCACCAGGTCGTAATGGTGTGCAGGGTGGTGAGGATCGGTACGGTGAACAGCGTGCCCAGAATGCCGAAGGCAATCAGGATCGGCCGACGACCGATTTTATCCGACAGCCCGCCGATGATCGGTTGCAGGCACATGAACAGGAACAACGTGGCGGCGGAAATGGTGGTGGAGTCGGAAATGCTCATGCCGACGGTATTCACCAGGTATTTCTGCATGTAGGTGGTGTAGGTGTAGAATGCCAGCGTACCGCCCATGGTCAGGCCGACCACGGTCATCAGTTCCTTGGGGTGGCGCATCAAGGTGCGCATCGCGCTTTCCTTGGCTTTTTCTTTCTTGGTGAACGACTCGGTTTCTTCCATGCCGCGACGCAGGTACAGCGCAACCACGGCACACAGCGCGCCGATGGCGAACGGGATGCGCCAGCCCCAGGCGTACAGCTGCTCGGTGGTCAGGAAGTTCTGCAGGACAATCAGCACCGCCAAAGCGATGAGCTGGCCGGAGATCAGTGTCACGTACTGGAAGCTGGAGTAGAAGCCGCGACGTTCCTTGGTCGCCATCTCGCTGAGGTAAGTGGCGGAGGTGCCGTATTCGCCACCCACCGACAGGCCTTGCAGCAAGCGCGCGAACACCAGCAGGATCGGCGCGCCGATGCCGATGACTTCATAGCTCGGGCTCAGGGCGATCAGCAGCGAGCCGAAGCACATCAGGTACACCGAGGCCATCAGGGCCTTTTTGCGCCCGACCTTGTCGGCATACAGACCCATCAGCCAGCCACCGATCGGACGCATCAGGAAGCCCACGGCGAAGATCGCGGCGGTGTTGAGCAATTGGGCGGTGGTGTCGCCTTTGGGGAAAAAGGTCTTGGCGAAATACAGGGAGAAGGCGGCGTAGACGTACCAGTCATACCACTCGACCATGTTGCCGACAGAACCGCTGAAAATCGATTTGATGCGACTGGCGGTGGTTCTTTCTTTAGCCGGCGTGGCAGCCGACCCAAGGGGCAGGGCGTTGGAGTTATCCATTGAAGGATCCTTCATTTAATTGTTTTTGTGGAGCGCGATTAAACGCAGCCTGCCAGGGCTATAGCAGGAGCTGTGCCAACGGGGAGAGGGCCGGTTTAGAGGGGTGATGACGTTTCGTTGAGCGGAAATCCGCTTATCTGTGGTTGGTGGTGAGCGGAAAATTGCTCAAGTGTTGCTGTGGTTGTACCGGTCTCATCGCGAGCAGGCTCACTCCTACAATGGATCGGCGTACATCAAACCACTGTAGGAGTGAGCCTGCTCGCGATGAGGCCAGAGCAGACGCCACAAAAATCAGGCCTCGGGCAAAAACATCTCCCGACTCAACCCATGCCGCTGCATCTTTTCATTGAAGGTCCGGCGCGGCAGTTGCAGTTCTTCGAGCACCGCTTTCACATCGCCCTTGTGCCGGGTCAATGCCGCACGCAGGCATTGCGCCTCGAACGCTTCCTGCTGAGCCGCCAGTGACTGGCCGGGCTCGATGCCCAAGGGCTCCGGTTCACCGAGCCCCAATACCTGACGCTCGGCGACGTTCGCCAGTTCGCGCACGTTGCCCGGCCAGTCATGGCTCAGCAGGTGGCTCAACTGCGCACCGCTCAACGGTGGAAATTTGCGTCCCAGGCGTTCGGCGGCGTTTTGCGCAAAGGATTCGAACAGCAGGGGTATGTCTTCACGGCGTTCGCGCAACGGCGGCAAGCGCAACTCGGCAACGTTCAAGCGATAGGCCAGGTCTTCGCGAAAACGTCCGGCCCGCGCTTCGTCGAGCAGGTCCGGTTTGGTCGCGGCAATGATGCGCAGATCCACGCGGATACTCTGGTTCGAGCCCAGTCGTTCAAGCTTTTGCTCCTGCAACACCCGCAGCAGTTTCACTTGCTGGGCCAGCGGCATGCTTTCGATTTCATCGAGAAACAGCGTGCCGCCGTCGGCGTACTCGAGTTTGCCGATGCGCTTGCCGGACGCCCCAGTGAACGCGCCGCTCTCGTGGCCGAACAGCTCGGCCTCGAACAATTGCTCGGGGATGGCCGCGCAGTTGAGCGCGACAAAGGGCTTGTCGGCCCGCGGCCCGAAGTCATGCAGGCAACGCGCGACCAGCTCCTTGCCGCTACCGGTTTCGCCGCGAATCAGCACGTTGACCGGCAGTGCTGCCAGGTCCAGAACTTGCCGACGCAGGGTCTGCAAACCCCGGGACACGCCGAGCAGCGTGGCATCCAGTTTGGCGCGGTTGTCCGCCTGCTCGTGCAGCGCACGGTTTTCCAGCACCAGTCGGCGTTTGTCGAGGGCGCGGCGCAGGCTGCCGAGCAGGGTTTCCGGGGTGAAGGGCTTTTCGAGAAAATCGTAGGCACCGTCGCGCATGGCCTCGACGGCCATCGGTACATCGCCGTGGCCGGTCAGCAGGATCACCGGCAAATCGGCATCCCGGCGTTGCACCTCGGCCAGCAGTTCCAGACCGGTCATGCCGGGCATGCGCACATCGCTGAGAATCACCCCGGCAAAATGCCTGGGCAACTGCGCCAGGCATTCATCGGCGCGGCTGAACAGCTGCACCTCGAAACCCGACAGGCTCAACCATTGCTCGACGGCACTGCGGATGCTGCTTTCGTCGTCGACCACGATCACTGAGTTCAGCATGGTTCATGCACCTCCAGGTCGATGGGCAAGGTCAGGGTAAACACCGCCCCTTTGTCATGATTTTCGGCACTCAAGCGCCCGCCGGACTCGTGAACGATGGCGAATGACACCGCCAGCCCGATGCCCAGGCCTTCGCCCACCGGTTTGGTGGTGAAGAACGGATCGAAGACCTTGGGCAGGTTCTCTTCGGCGATACCGCCACCGTTGTCGATCACGCTCAGGCGCCACAATTGTTCGTCGGCTTCGAGGCGGATTTCCAGGCGTTTGCAGGGTTTGTCCTGCATGGCATCAAGGGCGTTGCGCAGCAGATTGATCAGCACTTGTTCCAGGCGAATCGCATCG
This sequence comes from Pseudomonas sp. IT-P74, assembly GCF_949768175.1. Classification (NCBI taxonomy): domain Bacteria; kingdom Pseudomonadati; phylum Pseudomonadota; class Gammaproteobacteria; order Pseudomonadales; family Pseudomonadaceae; genus Pseudomonas; species Pseudomonas sp. IT-P74. Next base: position 229,608 of record NZ_CATKQD010000066.1, read on the forward strand.
CCACGCACCCAGGCCGGGCGGGTCAGGTGCAGCACGGTGCTGACCTGTTCGTCGCGCAGCCGGGTGTCGAGCAGTTGCAGCGACTGGTCCACCACCGCCGCCAGGTCCAGGCGTTCGCGTAAACCGCTGGGGCTCTTGCGGGCGAAGGTTTTCAGGTGGCCGGTGAGGGCGGCCATGCGTGTGAGCATTTCATCCACCGGTTTGAGCGCCTTGTAGGCGTCGTCGACCCGGCCATGGTCGAGCAGCAGGCGCAAGGTAGCCAGCTGCATGCGCTGGGCGGTGAGCGGCTGGTTGATCTCATGGGCCAGGGCGGCGGACATCTGCCCCAGCGCCGCGAGTTTGGCCGATTGCACCAAGCCTTCCTGAGCGGTGCGCAAGTCGCGGGTGCGCTCTTCCACCAGTTGTTCGAGCTCTTCACGACTGCGCTGACGCAGTTTGGCCAGGCGCCAGCGCTGATTGAGAAACAGCAGCAGGAACACCAGCGTCAGCCATAGCCCGGCCGCGGCGAGGGCGGCGTTGCGGCTGTCTTCGAAGGCGACCTGCGGGCGCCGCAGCAGGTGAAGGGTCCAGCCCTCGGTAGTCAGCGGCAGGGATTCCCACAGGTAATCCGCCTTGCCGTCCGGGCCATCGACCCGCGCCAGGTCACTGTTGTCGTCGAAGCGCCGCAACGATTGAAACTCAAGCGGTGTCAGCGGCTGCTTGTCGTACTGGCGAGTGCTCTTGAGTTCGGCATGATCGCTGTCGCTCAGCGGCTTGAGCAGGCGATAGCGCCAGCCCGGCTGGTTGGCGATGAAGATGATTCCGCGGGCATCGCTGACCAACAAGGTGTCGCTGCCCTGACGCCACTCGCGTTCCAGTTCGGGGAATTCCAGCTTTACCACCATGGCGCCGAGGAACTGGCCATCGTCATCGCTGACCGCGCTGGAGAGGAAGTAGCCGGGAATCCCGCTGGTCACCCCCACGGCGTAGAAGCGCCCGGTGCCCTGGGTGCGGGTCTGATTGAAATAGGGACGGAAACCGTAGTTGTGGCCGACATAACTGCTGGGCAAACGCCAGTTGCTCGCTGCTACGGCAAGGCCGGTGCGATCGAGCAGTTCCAGGGTCGAGGATTGGGCGGCACCGTTGATCTTTTCCAGTTTTCGGTTCAGGGCATCCTGTTGCTCGGGGCTCACCGCCCCTTTGAGCGCCGAGCGCAGCTCCGGGTCCAGCGCCAGCACGGCGGGCAGGGCGCGGTAACGTTCGATCAGGGTATGCAGGGACGTGGCATACAGCGCCAGTTGCTGATTGGCGCGCGCTGCGTCTTCGACCATTGACTGGCGCACGGTGTGGCGCATGGCCAGAGTCGCGGCGATGGCGGCACCGGCGATGATCAATAGGGTGTAGAGCGCCAGGCGCAGGGGTCGGGAGGTCGTCAACATGCAGTGAACAACAGGCAAAAATGGGGGAAGGCACCATAGCATGCGAAGGACGCTCTTCTCTCGCCGGAGTACAGTTATCCGGCCGAAAAAAAACCGGTCTGTCGTTGCCGACAAACCGGTTTATTCAGCGGAGCTGAGTGCCGTTTACTGCACTTCCACCGCCAGGCTTTCACTGATCTTTTTCTGCCAGATGGCAGGACCGGTGATGTGTACCGACTCGCCCTTGCTGTCGACCGCAACGGTCACAGGCATGTCTTTTACGTCGAACTCGTAGATCGCTTCCATGCCCAGTTCGGCGAAAGCGACAACGCGGGATTTCTTGATCGCTTGCGCCACCAGGTAAGCCGCGCCACCGACAGCCATCAGATAAACGGCTTTGTGGTCCTTGATCGCTTCGATCGCGGTAGGGCCGCGCTCGGATTTGCCGATCATGCCCAGCAGGCCGGTTTGCTCGAGGATCTGACGGGTGAACTTGTCCATCCGCGTCGCGGTGGTCGGGCCAGCCGGGCCAACCACTTCTTCGCGCACCGGATCAACCGGGCCGACGTAGTAAATGAAGCGACCCTTGAGGTCCACCGGCAGGGTTTCACCCTTGTTCAGCATCTCGACCATGCGCTTGTGCGCAGCGTCGCGACCGGTGAGCATCTTGCCGTTGAGCAGGACGGTCTCGCCCGGCTTCCAGCTCTGCACGTCTTCCGGGGTCAGGGTGTCGAGGTTGACGCGACGAGCCGACGGGCCGGCTTCCCAGACGATTTCCGGGTAGGCGTCCAAAGGTGGCGCTTCCTGGGCAACCGGGCCGGAACCGTCGAGCACGAAGTGCGTGTGACGGGTGGCGGCGCAGTTCGGGATCATGCACACCGGCAGCGAAGCGGCGTGGGTCGGGTAATCCATGATCTTCACGTCGAGCACAGTGGTCAGGCCACCGAGGCCCTGGGCGCCGATGCCCAGCTGGTTGACCTTCTCGAACAGCTCCAGGCGCATTTCTTCGATGCGGTTCTGCGGGCCACGGGCTTTGAGCTCGTGAATGTCGATGGATTCCATCAACACTTCCTTGGCCATCACCGCGGCTTTCTCGGCGGTGCCGCCGATGCCGATGCCGAGCATGCCTGGTGGGCACCAGCCGGCGCCCATTTCCGGGACGGTTTTCAGAACCCAGTCGACGATCGAGTCTGACGGGTTGAGCATGGCCATCTTCGACTTGTTCTCGGAACCGCCGCCCTTGGCCGCCACGTCCACTTCCACGGTGTTACCCGGAACGATGGAGTAGTGGATGACTGCCGGGGTGTTGTCCTTGGTGTTCTTGCGAGCGCCCGCCGGGTCGGCGAGGATCGAAGCACGCAGGACGTTTTCCGGCAGGTTGTAGGCGCGACGAACGCCTTCGTTGATCATGTCGTCCAGGCTCATGGTGGCGCCATCCCAGCGCACGTCCATGCCCACGCGGACAAACACGGTCACGATGCCGGTGTCCTGGCAAATCGGGCGGTGGCCGGTGGCGCACATGCGCGAGTTGATCAGGATCTGTGCCATCGAGTCGCGGGCCGCTGGCGATTCTTCGCGCAGGTAGGCCTCGTGCATCGCCTGGATGAAATCCACGGGGTGGTAGTAGGAAATGAACTGCAGGGCGTCGGCAACGCTCTGAATCAGGTCGTCTTGCTTGATCACGGTCATGAGTCGCGCTCCTCTAAAAGACGGGAACATTCAATAAGGTGCTTGCAGCTTGGGTGCATCGGTCGGTTGCAAGCACCTTTCAAGGCACGCCGGGGAAGCTGGCGCGACGCTAAAAAGGCGCGGCAGTATACCGCGCCTCGCGGACAGGCACACCCGCCGGCAGTCAATCGTTGGTCGCATAGGGCGATCCCGAAAATTGAATGGTCATTTATCGGCCACGCCACTAAAGTGACATCCGGTCTGTAGAGTAGGACGCTCTGTCAGTCTCCTTTCATCTGGTGAGTCACGATTGACCCATAACGCCATCCAGCGCCTGTTGCTCAAACGTTTCGCCCTCGCGGCCGGCACCTACGCCCTGGCATTGCTGTTGCTGTGGCTGGCGTTTTTTACCGGTCACTACAATGCACCGCTTTCCAGTGTCGTCATCGGCAGCGCACTGGTGGTGATCAGCCAGGCTATCCTGTTCGCGGTGTTCTACAGCGGCTGTAACCTGCGCTTCGCCGACTCCAGCCTGACCGAGGCACAAGTGCTGCTGGGGCTGGGCTGGCAAACCTGGCTGATCGCCCATCTGGACGAAGCCCGGGGCGCCTTTTTGGTGTTTTACGTGCTGATCCTGTTGTTCGGCCTGTTCCATTTGTCACGCCGGTCTTTAGTGCGATGCGCGCTGCTGGTGTTTTTCAGTTTCAGTGCGATCACGCTGTGGGAGGGCTACCACTTCCAGCTGCCTGACCCGGCCATGGCAGTGTTGCAGGTCTGTGTGCTGTTCATCGTACTGGTGTGGCTGGTGCTGTATGCCCGCTATGTGCAGGCTTCGCGACAGCGTATGCGCCAGCGGCGTTTTGCTTTGCAGGCGCACCAGGACACGTTGCGCGGGATGATGCGCCAACTTGAAGACCTGGTGGCCACCGACGAGCTCACGGGCCTGTTCAATCGGCGGCATTTCCTGCGCCTGGCGTCCCGTGAACTGAACGCCATGGACGCCGGTGTCGTGCATGGCCTGGCGCTGATCGACCTTGACCATTTCAAGCGCATCAACGACCTGCACGGCCATGCCGCCGGCGATCAGGTGCTGCAAGCCTTTGCCGGCATTGCCAGCGCGTGCCTGCGCGACGGTGATGTTCTGGCCCGCTACGGCGGTGAAGAGTTCGTGGTACTGCTGCCCGATTGCGATGCCGACAGTTTGACTTCGTGCTGCGAACGGCTGCGCATCGCGTTCACCGATGTCGAGTTGATTGGTCTGAATGTACGCAGTCTCAGCCTGTCCGCCGGCATGACCCTGCTGGAACTGGGCGACGACCTCGATGATGCCCTGCAACGGGCCGATCAGGCGCTTTATCGCGCCAAGCGTGACGGCCGCAACCGGTGCGCGGCAGCGTGGGAGAACGTCGATGCCTGAGCTGCGGGTCGGCGAGCGTCATTGGTCGGTGGCGGCGGGGAGCAATCTGCTCGACGCGCTGAACCAGAACGGCGTACCAGTGCCTTACAGTTGCCGCGCCGGCAGTTGCCATGCCTGCCTGGTGCAGTGTGTGCGGGGGCTGCCGAGCGACAGCCGCCCGGATGCCCTGAGTGCCCGGCAGCGTGAACAAGGCTGGCGCCTGGCGTGCCAGTGCCAGGTGGTCGAGGACTTGCAGGTGCACGCCTTCGACCCGCAAACCGATGGCCGACCCGCCGAAGTCGCGGCGATCGATTGGCTGAGCACCACGGTGCTGCGCTTGCGGGTAATCCCCCAGCGGCCGTTGCGCTACAGCGCCGGTCAGCATCTGGTGTTGTGGGCAGGTAGCGTGGCGCGGCCGTATTCGCTCGCCAGCCTGCCGCAAGAAGACCGTTTTCTGGAGTTTCATCTCGATTGCCGCAAGCCCGGGGAATTCAGCGATGCCGCCAGGCAATTGCGCATCGGCGATCCGATCCGTCTCGGTGAACTGCGCGGCGGTGCCTTGCACTACGACCCTGACTGGCACGCCCGGCCGCTGTGGTTGATGGCGGCCGGCACCGGGTTGGGACCGTTGTTTGGTGTATTGCGCGAAGCACTGCGCCAGGATCATCAGGGCCCCATCCGCGTCATACACCTGGCCCATGATGCCGATGAGCACTACCTGGCCAAGCCCCTGCAAGCCATGGCCGCCAGCTGTCCGAACCTGAGTGTCGAACTGTGGACCCCGGCCGAGTTACCCGCGGCTTTGGCGCAACTGCGGCTTGTTTCCCGGCAAACCCTGGCCTTACTCTGCGGAGCCCCCGACAGCGTCGACGCCTTTGCCCGGCGCCTGTACCTGGCGGGATTGCCGCGCAATCAACTGCTGGCCGATGTGTTCCTGCCCCGTGGTTGAGCGCTGACTTTTCAGACGCGAGACCTGCCATGACCGATGCCATCCAGATTGAACGCGAACGCGGCCTGTTGACCCTGCGCCTGAATCGCCCGGACAAGAAAAACGCCCTGACCCGCGCCATGTACAGTCACTTGGCCGAGGCGTTGCAAAAAGCCGACAGCGACCCCGAGATCAATGCCGTACTGATCACCGGTTCGGCCGAATGCTTCACTGCCGGCAACGACATCGCTGATTTCATCCAGCAACCGCCAAGCGGCCTCGACAGCCCGGTATTCCGGTTCATGCTCAACCTGCTCGAATGCCGCAAACCGGTGATCGCCGCCGTGGCCGGAGCGGCGGTGGGCATTGGCACAACGATGTTGCTGCATTGCGACCTGGTCTACGTGGCCCGCGATGCCCGCTTGCGCATGCCGTTCGTCAATCTTGGCCTATGCCCGGAGTTCGGCTCCAGCCTGATCCTGCCACGCTTGCTTGGGCAGGCCAAAGCGGCGGAGTTGTTGCTGCTCGGTGAGGGTTTCAATGGTGAGCAGGCCGCAGCGTGGGGCATTGCGTCCGAAGCACTGGGCAGTGGCGAAGAAGCCTTGGTCAAGGCGCGGGAGATGGCGCTGCGCTTCGAGTCGCTGCCGCCGGAAGCGGTGCGCATCAGCAAGCAATTGATGAAGGCGCCGGACCGGGAGTTGGTGCGCAAGGTGATTGAAGAGGAGGGGGCGTTGTTTACCCAGCGGCTGCGTTCGCCGGAGGCGCTGGCGGCGTTGACGGGGTTTATCAAGCGGCATTGAGTCTTTCGCTGACTGGGCTGGCCCCATCGCGAGCTTGCTCGCGATGGGGCCAGCCTGAACCACACAGTGTCAGGCTCAGAAAGCAAAAAGCCCCGCCATTCACATGGCGGGGCTTTTGTTTTTCAGCGACCGGTCACTCAGACCATCGGATCGCCAACGTGCAGGATCTTCATGCCGTTGGTGCCACCGGTGGTGTGGTAGCTGTCGCCCTTGGTGAGGATGACCCAGTCGCCTTTCTGTACTACGCCGCGCTTGACCAGCTCGTCGATCGCCTTCTGGCTGACTTCGTTCGGCGCCAGGGACGCCGGGTCGAACGGGATGGTGTAAACGCCACGGAACATTGCCGCGCGGGCCTGGGCTTCGCGGTGTGGGGTGAACGCGTAGATCGGCACCGAGGAACGGATGCGCGACATGATCAGCGGGGTGTAGCCACTTTCGGTCAGGGCGATGATCGCCTTCACGCCCGGGAAGTGGTTGGCGGTGTACATGGTCGCCAGTGCGATGCTTTCGTCGCAGCGCTCGAACTCTTTGCCGATGCGGTGGCTGGAGGTCTTGCTGGTCGGGTGCTTTTCGGCGCCGACGCAGATACGCGCCATGGCCTGAACGGCTTCCAGCGGGTACAGGCCTGCGGCACTTTCGGCCGAGAGCATCACGGCGTCGGTGTAGTCGAGCACGGCGTTGGCTACGTCGGACACTTCGGCGCGGGTCGGCATCGGGTTCTGGATCATCGACTCCATCATCTGGGTCGCGACGATCACAGCCTTGTTGTGGCGGCGTGCGTGCAGAATGATTTTCTTCTGGATGCCCACCAGCTCGGCGTCGCCGATTTCCACGCCCAGGTCACCACGGGCAACCATCACCGCGTCGGATGCCTTGATCAGGCCGTCGAGGGTTTCGTCGTCGGCCACGGCTTCGGCGCGTTCGATCTTCGCCACCAGCCAGGCAGTGCCGCCGGCTTCGTCGCGCAGTTGACGGGCGTATTCCATGTCGGCGGCGTCACGCGGGAAGGAGACCGCGAGGTAGTCGACTTCCATTTCCGCGGCGAGCTTGATGTCCGCCTTGTCTTTTTCAGTCAGGGCCGGAGCGGTCAGGCCGCCACCGCGACGGTTGATGCCTTTGTGGTCCGACAGCGGGCCGCCGATGGTCACGGTGCAGTTCAGTTCGGTGGCCGTGGCGGTATCGACGCGCATCACCACGCGACCGTCGTCGAGCAGCAACTCGTCGCCCACGCCGCAGTCCTTGACCAGGTCCGGGTAGTCGATGCCGACCACTTGCTGGTTGCCTTCGGTCAGAGGATGGCTGGTGGAGAAGGTGAATTGATCACCGATCTTCAGCTCGATCTTCTTGTTGGCGAATTTGGCGATACGGATTTTCGGGCCTTGCAGGTCACCCAGCAGGGCGACGAAGCGGCCGTGCTTGGCGGCGAGGTCACGGACCAGCTTCGCGCGAGCCTTGTGCTCGTCGGGAGTGCCGTGGGAGAAGTTCAGGCGGGCGACGTCCAGGCCAGCCAGAATCAGCTGTTCGAGAACTTCCGGCGAGTTACTGGCCGGGCCAAGGGTGGCGACGATTTTGGTACGACGGACGGACATGCAAAGACTCCTGAGTTCAAGCGCTGAGTGAGGCTACTATGCTCCGAAGGTGTAGTCATTGTTCGTTTGCACTACTTTTTCGTGAAGAGCTTGGTTTTAAGGAAGAACCAGATATTGCCCTGGCCTCTGTAGGAGCGAGCCTGCTCGCGAAGAGCTCAAGGACGACGCGGTTACTCAGAAAGTACGCATAATCGTTGACGTCCATCGCGAGCAGGCTCGCTCCTACAACAACGGTCCACAGTGCCTTGATTGAACCCTGCAACTTTGCGTCCCGGCAGCCTGAAGATTTCCGACCATGGGTCGATACAGCGTTCAAGACAGGAGATTTCCCCATGCGTTTCGTTCTCATTGCCGCCCTTGCCATCAGCGTCCTCAGCGTCACGGGCTGCACCCGTTGGTCGATGAACCATCATTTGAACAATGCCTACAGCGCCTACGACCGGGGCAATTGCGAGCAGGTGATGCTCGAGCTGTCCAAGGTCGAGCGCGACAGCCGCGCGCGGCCTTACGTGTGGCCGGAAGTGTCGATGATGCGCGGCCTGTGTCTGGAGCGGCAGAAGATGTACATCGATGCGGTCCAGACGTATCAGTTCATCATGGCGTCCTATCCCCAGAGCGAATATGCCTACCGCGCCCGTGCCCGCATCGAAACCCTGCAGAGCCTGGGCCACTACCCGACGCGCAGTGCCGCAGCGGCAAAACCGGCGCAGTTCTGACGGCCGTAATCCTCTGATCGCTGGCTCACCGGAGGTGGTGAGCTATAGTCCAGGGAACCGGTTTTAGAGCCTTGCCTCTGAACCGGGGCAACACCTGCGACCGGCACAAGCAGGACTCAGCGCTGTCAGGACTGGCGCACCGGAAGCGGGGAGAGCGGGCAAGACTTATGCATACCCGTTCCGAAGCAGTAGTGCGGCTCTGCTTAAGAGCCTTGCATAGCGAAATTGCACATGTTCACCGACCGCCGAATCGAGCGGCATCAACTGCCGTACTTCCTGAAAGTGTTCAACGGCATCACCGGCAAACCCATCGGCTACCTGGGCAATGTCTCCGAAGACGGGCTGATGTTGATCAGCCTGCTGCCGATGATGATCGGCGCGGACTTCAACCTGCGCCTGAAAATTCCCGCCAGCGAAGGTGGCCAGCGGATCATCGACCTGCAGGCCTGTTGCCTGTGGTGCCATGAAGACGCGACCCCCCAACATTACGACGCCGGGTTCAGCCTGCAACGGGCACCACCGGAATATGGGCAACTGGTGGAGGCGTTGAAGCAATATTTCAGTTTTCTGCCGTTGCCGGCTTCGGCCTGAGATCACTGGGAAGCCACCTGTGAGGGATTGCTCAGGTTCAGAGTCCGGTTCTTTTCCAGCCCAGGTACCGGGTCACCAGCTCTGCCCCCAACTCGCCGGGCCGTGCATCCATCACCAACACGCCATGAGCGTTCAAGCGCTCATGGAGCTCGGCGCGTGCATTGAGGTAGTCCACGGTCCCGCAATAGGCCAGCGCTTCGGGCAAAGTCTGCACCTGTGACTGACGCAGGGTGTCAAGAACGCCTTCACGCAAGCTCGCGACCAGCACCTGATGCCGCTGGCTCAGGCGGTTGACAGCCGAGAGCAGCCCATCGTCATCCTCTTCGCGCAGGTTGGTCACCAGCACCACCAGTGCCCGGCGTTTTTGCCGTGCCAGCAGTTGCGTGGCCGCGGCCTGATAGTCGGCACTGCGTTGGCTGCTGTTCAAGTCATAGACGGTATTGAGCAGGGTGTTGAGGTGGCTGGTGCCTTTTACCGGCGCGAGGTAGCGCGGCTGTTCGCTGGCAAAGGTGCTCAAGCCGACCGCATCGCCCTGACGTAGCGCCACGTAGCTGAGCAACAGGCAAGCGTTGAGAGCGTGATCGAAGTGCGACAGTTCATCATCCTGGCTGCGCATGTGCCGGCCGCAGTCGAGCATGAAGATGATCTGCTGGTCGCGCTCGTCCTGATACTCCCGGGCAATCGGCGTGCGTTGGCGGGCGGTGGCTTTCCAGTCGATCTGGCGCAGGCTGTCGCCCTCGCGAAACTCGCGCAATTGATGGAATTCCAGGCCCAGGCCCCGTCGTTGTTTACGACGGACGCCAAGCTGGCTGAGCCAGTTGTCCACCGCGAGTAACTGTCCGTCATACAAACGGGCGAAGTCGGGGTAGACGCGGGTGGCGTCGGGCAGGTCGAGCAAACGTCTGTCCGACCAGAGCCCAAAGGGGCTGGGCAGGTCGATTTCACAGCGTTCGATGCTGAAGTGGCCGCGCTTGAGCGGGCGCAGGCGATAACCCGCCAGGCTGTGCTGGTCGGGTTGCAACTCGACCGTCAACGGCAGGTTTTCGAAGTCCAGGCCCGGTGGTACATGGTCGAAGACTTGGACCTTCAGCGGTTGCGCAAAGTCATGTTCGAACGTCAGTTGCACCTCGCTCCATCGACCCAACGCCAGGCTACCGGGTATCTGGCGTATCAGTCGGGGTGAGGACAAGCGCTTCACCCGCACCGCATCCAGCAGTGCCAGGGCCAGCAGCGCCAGGAGCAACCCCCAGTTGATCGTCATGAGATTTGCCGGAACCGCGAACTCCAATGCTCGCAAAGTGCCCGACACAATGGTGCAGGCCAGCAGGATCAACAGCCAGGCGAGCATCAGGCGCGAGGGTTTCACAGGCGCGGCGCCGGCACTTGGTCGAGCATCTGCTGGAGCACCTGATCGACATCCAGGCCCTCGATGTCCAGCTCCGGTGCGATACGCACACGATGGCGCAGCACGGCCAGGGCGCAGCCTTTGATGTCATCCGGAATCACGAACTCACCGCCGCGCAGCAGCGCACGAGCCCGGGCACATCGCACCAGCGCGATGGATGCGCGTGGGCCGGCGCCGAGGATCAAGCCGGGCCAGTTGCGGGTGGAACGGGCCAGGCGCACAGCGTAATCGAGTACCTGATCGTCCAGGGCCAGGTCGCTGGCGATGCGTTGCAGGACCAGTACATCCCGGGCCTGCAACAACGTGCGCATCGGCTGGACATCAAGCATGTCGGCCCGGGTCGAGCGGCTGACCTGTCGCACCATGTCCAGCTCTTGCCCGGCGTCGGGGTAGTCCATGCGCACCTTGAGCATGAAGCGGTCCAGTTCAGCCTCCGGCAATGGGTAAGTGCCTTCCTGTTCGATCGGATTTTGCGTGGCGAGCACCATGAACGGTTGTGCAATCGCCAATGGCCGTCCTTCGAGGGTGACTTGCCGTTCCTGCATGGCTTCGAGCAGCGCGGCCTGGGTTTTCGCCGGGGCACGGTTGATCTCGTCGGCCAGCAGAAGGTTAGTGAACAATGGCCCCTTGCGCAGTTTGAACTGCTCGGTCTGCAAGTCATACACGGCATGCCCGGTGACGTCGCTGGGCATCAGGTCCGGGGTGAACTGGATGCGGGCGAACTCACCACCGAAGCAGCGTGCGAGGGCACGGACCAACAGGGTCTTGCCCAGCCCCGGTACGCCTTCGAGCAACACGTGGCCGCCGGCGATCAGTGCCGTCAGGACGTCGTCGATCACGCTGTCCTGGCCAATCACCGCTTTTTGCAGTTCTTTACGTACGGCCCGGGCCAGATGGCCGGCACGTTGACGCTGTTGAGCGGCATGGCTCGGTGCGCCGGGCTCTATCGGTTGACTCATGGGTTCCGGAGCCTTGTTAACAGTTACATTTGTTTTATCTTCCATAAATCAGTCACTTATCTAATCTAACTTTTTCTCACGTATTTTTTACGCGTGGAACGAGTGAGTGACTGCCAATCTGCCTCATTGCAATTCCATGGCAACCCATCACTTGAGCGTTCGTCAGAAGTGGAGGTTAGTCTACGACGGTCAGAGGGCACGCGATTTCAGAATCGATTACGTAACCGAAGAAAATCCAGTTTAAGAACCCAATAACAGAGCAGCGACCATTAAGGGCTACTACCGACCTGGAGCAGTCGGCGAACAGAATAATGGCAAATTAGCGGCTATGCTTGGTCTGCTGTCGAAACTGATCAGGGAGTCCGGCAGGCTGCGCGGAAATGACCCGCAACGAGCCCTGTGTCACCCGACCATTCTGCGTGAAGCATCCAGTTCAGGGGCGCAAATCCAGAACAGAGAAAAAATTTGGCTAATACTACGTGCGGTGTGTTCTCAGGTTCAGGTGTCGGCATAAAAGGTTAATTGGTTTCCGAATACCGCTTCTATTGGTCAATTTAGAAGGATTATGTTTGGAGATTGTGAAATGGATTTTTTCAGGAATAAAAGCGCCGCAAAGCAAGCCATACCCACCAGTTCAAATAAGCCGCGCTCGACCAAATGGCACCGCATGTACTTTTTTCTTGCGGGATTCGACGTGCTGGTTGTGGTGCTGAGCGTGCTATTGAATCACCTGATCGTCGATACCTATCACCGCTCCATCAAGGCGAACCAGTCGTGGGTCCAACAGCTGTCGAGCTATTCAACGCTGGGCAGCCTGGCTTCCACAGTCAATGCGCCGGGCAATAATGTGTTCGATACACATAATGTTGAAGCCGAATCGCGGAACATGAATGAGGCCTTGCGCGCCTTCAACGAGCATTTGGCAATGGCCAAAAAACAGTTGGAAGTACGGATCGCCAATGAGGCTGAACACAGTGCGGATATACAAGCCTTTTCCCTTGCATTGAAGGATGAGGTGGGTGCAGTTGATGCCGCGATGGTCGAAATGGTGAACGAGGCCTTGCTGATCTTTTCCTACTTCAGGGAGGGGCAGTCGGATAATGCCGGCAAACGCATGGCAACGATGGACAGGAAGTATGCCCTGTTGCTCGCCTCACTCAGTACCGTGCGGGATCGCGTTGGCCTGATTCAAAGCAGGCTCCTGGAGGAGGAGCTTGAGTCGGTCGAAGAACTGCGCCGGGTCGAATACGCGATCATGGTGTTCGTGCTACTGATGGTCAGTGCGGCCGTTATCTACGGGGGCAAGATCAGGCGCGAAATGGAGTCGCAAGCAGCCGAAAGGGAGGGTTATCTGGCAGTGCTGCGCGAAAGCGAGAAGCAGGCCCGCCAGCAAGCATCGCTGCTGGACAAGGCCCAGGACGCCATTGTCGTTCACGGGATGGATAACCGCATCCTGTACTGGAACAAAAGTGCCGAGCGTCTCTACGGTCTGTCAAAGGAAGAGGCACTCGGCAAATCGGCACAGGAGTTGATCTACCAGGGTAGCGCCGCTTTCAATGCGGCCACTAACCGCCCGATAGAAACGGGTGACTGGGCGGACGAAGTTACACTTCGACGCCGGGATGGCTGCACCATCACGCTCGAAAGTCATCGAACCCTGGTGCGAGACGATGATGGCCAGCCTCAATCCGTTCTGTCGATCAATACTGACATCACCCACCGTAAGACCGCTGAGCAAGAGGTCCAGCGTTTGGCCTTCTACGATCAGTTGACCGGGCTGGCCAACAGGCGGCTCATGTTGGACCGGTTACAGCATCTGCTGGCGGGCAGCTCCCGTAGTCTGCATACGAGCGGGATAATTCTCATTGACCTGGATAACTTCAAGGCACTGAACGACACGCTGGGGCATGACAGAGGCGACATGTTGCTGCAGCAAGTTGCTCTGCGCCTTTGCGGCTGCATACGCGAGAGCGACACCGTGGCTCGCCTGGGCGGAGACGAATTCGTCGTCCTGCTGGATGGCCTTAATGAGAATCCTCCAGAAGCAGCTATCCAGGCCAAGGCTATTGGCGAAAAGATTCTCAACGCTCTGAACATTTCCTACCAGTTGGATGGATATGAGCACCACAGCACCCCCAGTCTCGGCATTGCGCTGTTCCAGGGGCAGATGAGCACAGTGGACGATATTATGAAGCGCGCTGACCTGGCGATGTATCGCGCCAAGGCGGCGGGCCGCAATACCATGCGCTTCTTCGATCCGGAAATGCAGGCGGTTGCCACGGCTCGTGCCAGACTGGAAGTAGACTTGCGCCAAGGCTTGCAGGACAACGAATTCCTTCTTCATTACCAGCCGCAGGTGAATAGTGAGGGCCGTATCATTGGCGCAGAGGCACTGATGAGATGGCAGAATCCTGAGCGCGGAGTCGTGTTTCCAGGCGAGTTCATTCCATTGGCAGAGGAAACGGGGTTGATTCTGCCGTTAGGCCGTTGGGCGCTGCAGGCAGCCTGCACTCAGCTGGTTGCCTGGGCAAAGCATTCGGAAACCGCCCGACTGGGTATGGCTGTGAATGTCAGCGCCCGCCAGTTTCACCATCCGGACTTCGTCGAGGAGGTACTGCAAGTACTGAAATACACGGGTGCCGATCCGAAGAAATTGAAACTGGAACTGACCGAAGGCCTGCTGATAGAGGATATGGAAGGTACTGTCGCCAAAATGATCGAGTTGAAAGAGATCGGCATAGGCCTTTCGCTGGATGATTTCGGAACCGGCTATTCGTCACTGTCATACCTGAAGAGCCTTCCGCTGGATCAACTCAAGATCGACCAGTCCTTCATCAGAGATGTGCTGGTTGATCCCAACGACGCCGCCATCGCCTGCGCGATTGTGAGCCTGAGCCAGATATTGGGTCTTTCGGTGATTGCCGAAGGTGTGGAGACAGAAGCTCAGCGCACCTTTCTGGTCAAGCATGGCTGCAAGACCTATCAGGGCTACCTGTTTTCCCCGCCACTGTCTGCCGAACAATTTGAGGAGTATGTTCACGAAAGATTAATGGCGAGCACTGATTTCCCACGGACCAAGACTAAATCGCCATGACTTCGCAGGTGCCCGGGAGCATCTAACGTTTGTCAGGTGCCAGATCATAGGGCGTTCCTCAAGGTTTGCAGGTGAGCGACCTGACGGCTGAATTCAACGCTGGAAAGCCGTTGTTTCGGTCGCGGGCTCATGGCTTGGCTGATGGCGCGTGTGGGTTGGCCGGTCAGGCGCGCGAGCACCAGCCATTGTTCGGCAACGCCGAGCTGTTCAAAACCGGGGTGGCGACGCCGCACGCGCCGCAGGATGTCTTGCTGCAAGGCTTGCAGCAGGCCGGCCTGACCGTTGCGACGCAACAGGAAGTCGGCACTGGCGCGCAGGTGCTCCTGCAATTGCCGGCGCGCTTTCGGCACGGGTTCCAGCAGTGGCCCCTGACGCACGCCAAAGTGCCAGAAACCCAGGCCGATCAAGGCGAACAGCGCGACCAGCGCCTGGGGGAAGTAACGCAGCAGCAAGGTCAGCAGGCTGTCGTGATCGGTGTTGAATATCAGCGTCACGCGGGTGTCGGTGGTCAGGTACCAGAGCAGCCAGGCGTTGTCGTACCGGTCGATGGCCGGGGTTTTCCACAGGTCGGCATCGGTGACCACGATGATCGAACCCTGCCCGTGGTTGAGTTGCATCATGTGGGTGGCCCTGGCGCTGTTGGCCCAGGCCAGGGCGAGGTTTTTCGGGTCTTCGAGATGGAATGCGGTATCGAAACCGGCATAGGCCGGGGCGTCCTCGTCTTCCAGATAGAGCTTGGTCAGTAGCGGGTACGGATCATCACCGATACCTGACGGTGGGTCCTTGAGGTCTTTGCTCAGGGACTGGTGCAGTTGCACCCGGTCGAGCAGCAGGTCATTGCTATGGCCGAGCTTTTCATCCCACAGCGACTCGGCGACAAACAGAAGCCGCCCGCCGGCCCGGGTCCAGTTCATCACCTGGTCGATTTGCCGTGGGGTCATGTTGCCGCGTTCCCCGAGCAACAGCAGGCTGTGTTGATGCGGGTCGAGGCTGGGCAGGATATCGAGGCCGTTGGCGTGGCCGACGCTCAGGCCTTGCTTGCGAAGGAACAACTCGGCCGCCAGATAAGGGTTGGCATTGGCTTCGGGGGAGGGGCCGTGGTCGACTTCTGTCTGGTAGGGGGTTGCCTTGAGGTACAGATAAACGCTCAGCGCAGCCAGCAACACGGCGATCAACACCCCGGCTATCGAGCCCCAACGCCGACTCAACGGACAGCCTCCGTGCCGAACAGGATACGCCAGCCGTTACACAGTTCCTGCTGCACCTGAGCAGGCGGCAGACGATGCCCGTAGGCCATGTTTTGCCAGTGTCCGGTCAGGTTTTGGCTGTAGGCCAGCAAGGCTGGCTGCTGCAGTAGCTCTACACGCCGAAGCACCTGGCCTTCGGTGTCGGCGGACTTGAGCGCGATGTTGAAGTCGTGCAACAGACGGCTGAGCAGGGCGCGATAAAGCAAACCAAGCGCTTCGCGTGGATGACTCTGCCAAAGACTTTCAGCGTGGGCGGCGATGTCGGCGGGCAGGGATTCGGGCTTGAGGTCCATGCCGAATGCCTGCTGAGGTAACGGTCGCGTGGCTTTGCTGTCGGGGATTGGTCGGCGGCTGACGAAGGCCTGCAACCAGTCGCGATAGCGCCAGATCAACAGGCCGACGGCACCCATGACGAGGCCCCACAGTAAGATTTCAATCAGAGTCGCCAATGCCCCGAAGCGTTGCCCCTCGAACAGCTTCAGCAGGTCCTTCAACCATTGCGGTGTCTTGCCATCGTCTGGAGTTTCAGCGCTCGGTCGCTCTTCGCCAAAGCGGTAGCGCGTGACCGACTCCCGGTTCTTGAAGGGCGGCTGTTCGAGGATCGACTTGATGCTGTCCCTGGAGGCCTGGCTGGTCAGGGGCTGGTCCAGCAGGCGCGGGCTGTCGGGTGAAATGGGCAATTCGGCGGCCCACAGGCTGTGAGTGGTCGGCAACAGCACAATCACGGCCATCAACAGGACAGCGCTTGCACTGACCAGACGCTGGCGCATTCGGCGGAACACCAGTTCGATGTCCCAGGCCTCCAGCACGGTGCGCCGGTTCAGGTACAGGCTGAAACCGCAGGCGACATAGGTCGGTTCCCAGACCACCAGCACCAGTGCATAAAAGGCGTTGGTCAAGTGTTCCAGCCAGCGCCAGTCCTGGGCGGCCGCCGAGAGCAGCGACTGCCAGCTCCAGTCGAGCGCGACCTGTTGTGGCAGCAGCAGATAGAACAACACCATCAAGCCGATCCACAATGCGCCTTCCAGGTGCGCGCCGATGATCGTCAGCCAGCGTGCGGCGCCGGCGTCTCGCTGCAACAACACCTGCAGGCGCTGTTGCCGTTGCTGTCCGTTGAGTCCTTCGAGTTGCACCACCGGCATCACGAAACTGCGGGTCAAACTCAGGCGTCGCCAGGTCAGGCTGGCCAGCAATTGCGGTTTGAGCAGGCGTGGCCATTGGTGCAGGGCCTGCTTGAGCGTGGGCGTTTCACCGAACATCGCCTGGGACAGGATGTACAAAGGCAGGCGTTCGAACGCCGGCTTCAGCCACCAGAAAATGAACACGGCGAGAGAGGGCGAGTCCCAGAACCCCCAACTGAGCAGCGCGAAAACCGGCAAGGTGACCAAGGCCCAACTGGTCATCAACAGACGTCGATGGCGCTGGCTCAGGAGCACCCCGAGGTCCATGGCTTCCCAGGTCGAGCGTGGGCGAATCACCACCGTGGCGTCACTCAGGCGCATGGCGGTAACGTCCGGCGAACACGAGATAAACCACCACCAGCAGCCAGAGCGCCGCGCCGACCAGGTACTTGGTCTGGCGCGAAGGACCGGTCATCGACGACCAATAGGCTTCGATAAAGGCCGCGATCAACAGAAACAGCATGACCCCGCAGATCAGCAGCACGCTCTTGCGCGCCGCCAATCGCAAGGCCTCGGCCCGTGGCAGGCGCCCCGGGGCGACCAAGGCCCAGCCCAGTTTCAGACCGGCGGCTCCGGCCAGGGCGATGGCGCTGAGTTCGAAAGCACCGTGGCCGATCACGAATGACCAGAAGGTTTGCCCGTAGCCGACGTAGGTCAGGTGCCCGGCCACCGCCCCGATCATCAGGCCGTTGAAAATCAGGAAAAACACACTGCCCAACCCGAACAGCAAACCGCTGGCGAAGGTCTGAAAGGCAATGCCGATGTTGTGCATGATGTAGTAGCCGAACATCGCCCAGTCCTCACTGGCGGCTCGCTCCGCCGTGCGCCCGAGGTGACCGGCAACGGGGTCGTACATGCTTTGCATCTCGCTGACCTGCGCGGCAGGGATCAGGTTGTAGACCAGCTCCGGGTACAGGTACACCAACAGCGCGAAGCCGGCCAGACTGCCAAAGAACATCAGGCAGGCGGCGAGGACGAAGCGCCACTGTTCGCGAACCAGTCGCGGAAAGTCGGCCAGGATGAACGCCAGCACATTGGCCCCCAAACCGCTGCGATGACGGTAAAGCTGTTGGTGTCCGCGCAGCACCTGTTGCTGCAAGGAGTCGATCAGGAAACTGCTGTAGCCACGCTCCCGTGCCAGTGCCAGGTGTTGGCAGAGGCGTCGGTAGTCCTTCGGGAATGTGCCGGCGTCGGTGGCTTTGCCGTCCCGTTCCAACTGTTCGAGCAGGTGGTTGAAATCCTCCCATTCGGCCTTGTACCGGCGTTCAAAAAGGCTTTGCTTCATGTCGGCCCCAACAAGCCGCGCGCGATGCCGTTGAGCTCGGTCACCGCCTGCGGTGGCTGGACGTTCAAGGGGTGGGCGAGAATCGAAGCCAGTTCAATGACCCGCGCTTCGGAGAGTTCACCCTGGCGCTCGGCAAACCCGAGGATGGCCCGTTGCTCGGTGAGTGTCAGGACAAAGGCCGGGCTGCGAGGCTGGACTTCGGGGAGCTGGGGGCGGGTGTGCGGTCGTTCGCGGTAGATCACCAGGGTCCCGGCGGCGATATCGCCGAGGCGCTTGAAGTGCGGGTGTTGCAGGCAACTGATGGCCCCGAGGAAGTAACCAAACGGCAGCAGGTCGACAACGCGCAGCAGGTTGCGCAGCAGCGACGCGGACCAGCCGACCGGGGTGCCATCGTCGTGCACCACCCGCAAGCCCATCCATTGCTTGCCCGGCGAGCGGCCGTGGTTCAGCACCTCGAACAGCACCATGTACCACCAGCTGACCATGAACAGCAGGATCGAGCCGAGCCCGGCGCCCAGTTTGCCGAGCATTGCCAGTGCAAGGAGCAGCACGCCCAGGACCAGGCCGCGCAAACCAAGATCGATGGAGAATGCCAGCGCACGAACCATCAGCCCGGCCGGCCGCAGTGGCAGGTCGACGCCCTCCGGCGTTTCGACCTGATACCGCGTATCCAGCGGCGGTGACAGCGGCGCAGTCCCTGGCAGTGCTGTGGTCTGGAGCATGGGCAACCTGATGATGTGGCCTGGATCGGGATTGTGTACCCATTCGATGCTAGCAGCCTATACGGGGGGAAACGACATAACTATGTATTGCATGGTGAGTCGTGCAAGGTGCTTGAATGACAAGACTACTGGCCGGGGCGGGAGGTGAACGCCTAGACTTTGCCGATCTTCAGTTCAGGAATCGCCCGTGACCTCCATCTTCTGGTACGACTACGAAACGACTGGCATCAACCCCCGTTGCGACCGTCCGTTGCAAATGGCCGGCCTGCGCACTGACTTCGATCTCAATGAAATCGACGAACCGGTCAATCTTTACTGCCAGCCCAGTGATGACATCCTGCCGCATCCGGCTGCCTGCGCGATCACGGGGATCACTCCCGGGCAACTGCAGGCGCAAGGCTTGAGCGAAGCCGATTTCATGACCCGGGTGCATGCCCAGCTCGCTGCGCCCGGTACTTGTGGCGCGGGGTATAACACCTTGCGTTTCGATGACGAGATGACCCGCTACAGCCTGTACCGAAACTTTTTCGACCCCTATGCGCGGGAGTGGCAAGGCGGCAACAGCCGCTGGGACCTGATCGATGTGGTGCGCGCGGCCTATGCCTTGCGCCCCGATGGCCTGGTCTGGCCGACCGATGACGAGGGGCGGGTCACGCTCAAGCTCGAACGCCTGACCGCTGCCAATGGCATCGATCATGGCAATGCCCACGAAGCACTGTCGGACGTTCGGGCGACGATCGCCCTGGCGCGCCTGATACGGGAAAAACAACCGAAGTTGTACGACTGGCTGTTTCAACTGCGCAGCAAACAGAAAGTCATGGACCAGATACGCCTGCTGCAACCTTTGGTACATGTTTCCGGACGTTTTTCAGCCGCGCGCAACTATGTGGGGGTGGTGTTGCCGCTGGCCTGGCACCCACGCAACAAAAACGCCCTGATTGTCTGTGACTTGCACCTCGATCCCCAGGGCCTGCTCGATCTGGATGCCGAAAGTTTGCGCCAGCGCTTGTATACCCGCCGCGACGAACTGGCCGAAGGCGAGTTGCCGGTGCCGTTGAAGCTGATTCACATCAACAAGTGCCCGGTAGTGGCACCGTTGTCGGTACTTCGCCAGGAAGATCAGCAGCGTCTGGGTCTGGATATGGCGCTGTATCAGCAGAGGGTGTCGCAGCTCAATGACGCCCGGAAAGTTTGGCTGGATAAAGTCCTGACTATTTATGCCCGCGAAGATTTTTCCCAGAGTCAGGATCCGGAGCAACAGTTATACGATGGATTTATCGGTGACCGGGATCGGCGATTGTGTGAACAAGTCAGAACCGTTGACCCGATGCAATTGGCACAAGAGCAGTGGCCTTTCGATGACGAGCGTCTGCCTGAATTGCTGTTTCGATATCGCGCACGCAACTTTCCCGATACGTTGAATTCCGAAGAGCAAGAACGCTGGCGAATATTCTGTCAGAAGCGTTTGTCAGACCCTGAATGGGGTGCGCCAAATACCCTTGATAGTTTTGTGGACGCCGCGGCCCAATTGAGCGTTAGTGCTACTGGGTTTCAGCAGGGGGTGCTCGTTGAATGGCAGGATTATGTCCAGGGACTGCGCCAGCGTTTGAGTCTTTGAAATCGAACATGCCTGGGCTTAAAAGCCGCGCATAAAAAAACGCCAGCATTTGCTGGCGTTATTTTTTGTCACGGATCCATCTGCGACAAGCTCTGGGGCTTAGCCCAGCAGGGTAGCCCAGCCTTCCACCACGTCACCGCCCCACTTGGCTTTCCACTCTTTCAGAGTCTTGTGGTTGCCACCTTTGGTTTCGATGACTTCACCGTTGTGCGGGTTTTTGTATTGTTTAACTTTGCGAGCACGCTTGGTGCCGGTAGTTTTCACTGCGCCGCCGCGTGGTGCCTTGGTTTTGGATTCCGGATCCAGCAGCGCGATGATGTCACGCAGGGACTTGGAGTATTCACCCATCAGGGTGCGCAGTTTGCCTTCGAATTCCAGCTCGGTTTGCAGTTTGTCGTCTTGGGACAGGTTCTTCAAACGGGCTTGCAGCTCTTTGATAGCTTCTTCGGTGGCGCGATATTCGTTGATCAAGGACATGGTGACTACCTTATGTTGTGCGCAGGATGGCAGGTGACAGTGCGGCAATAATAGTCACGGTGTTTCATCAAGTAAACATTTAAGGCAAGTTTATTTAATTTAATTGCCAGGGAAGGGCGCGCGCATTGGTAAATGCAGTTATTAGTGTGGTCCAGGTCTGTCAGATATACATAAACTAACAATTGGCCGGTACCGCTAGAGCATCCGGGCGAACCGGTACCGGTACTGCCCACCCTGCCGCATCGGCCTTCCGGCAGGGAGAAACGTCAACAATACTGCAGTTTTGCTGCGCAATCGCTAGAATGGCGGCCTTTGCGAAGTTCTGGAGTTTCCCCCTCATGCGCACTTTTCGTCTGGTGATTTCTTGCCCGGACCGTGTTGGCATCGTTGCCAAAGTCAGTAACTTTCTGGCATCACACAACGGCTGGATCACTGAAGCGAGCCATCACTCGGACAATCTCAGTGGCTGGTTCTTCATGCGTCACGAAATCCGTGCCGACTCCCTGCCATTTGGTATCGAAGCGTTTCGTGAAGCCTTTGCCCCGATCGCCGAAGAGTTCTCGATGGACTGGCGCATCACCGATACCGAGCAAAAGAAGCGCGTCGTCCTGATGGCCAGCCGCGAGTCGCACTGCCTGGCCGACTTGCTGCACCGCTGGCACAGCGATGAACTGGACTGCGAAATTTCCTGTGTGATTTCCAACCATGATGACTTGCGCAGCATGGTGGAGTGGCACGGTATTCCGTACTACCACGTCCCGGTCAATCCGCAGGACAAGCAGCCGGCTTTCGCCGAGGTTTCGCGCCTGGTCAAACAGCACGACGCCGAAGTGGTGGTGCTTGCCCGCTACATGCAGATCCTGCCGCCCGAGCTGTGCAGCGAATACGCGCACAAGGTCATCAACATTCACCACAGCTTCCTGCCGTCTTTCGTCGGCGCCAAGCCGTACCACCAGGCCTCCCTGCGTGGCGTGAAGCTGATCGGCGCGACTTGCCACTATGTGACCGAAGAGCTGGATGCCGGCCCGATCATCGAACAGGACGTGGTGCGCGTCAGCCACAGCGACAGCATCGAAGACATGGTGCGCTTCGGCCGCGATGTCGAGAAAATGGTGCTGGCTCGTGGCTTGCGTTATCACCTGGAAGACCGCGTGCTGGTGCATGGCAACAAGACCGTCGTCTTCTGACGGACGTACGTCACAGTTGAAATTCGAAGGGCCTGGGCGTTCAATCGCTTCAGGCCCTTCGCCGTTTCCGCACCGAGGACATGACCATGGCCGATCCGCTGGACAAAGCCACCTCCAAGGCCCCGGCCACGCTGGGCGAAGGTTGCCTGAGCCGTTACGACCCGGATGATATGGGGCCTGAAACCGGTACGGAGTTTCCTGACGCCGCGCGGTTGTGGGAACAGTTGCAGCAAGAATCCGAGGACAAGCCCAAGCCTGCCTGAGTTTTATCAACTTCAGCAGCATGGCTCATACGGTCGTTTTGCAGCGCCAGCCAGTGGGCCTTGGTCATTGGCACCCGTCCGTTGTCGAGCAGGCGCTCCAGGGTTTGAAGCCAGTATCCGCGCGAGAACTCATGGCGCATGTCCACCGGGTGCAGGCCCAGGCGAATCACCGGGGCGTGCTGCCAGCGCTGTTCACGCCCGTCGCTGACAAGCTTCGATACACCCCGGCGCAAGGCGCTGCGCGCGCTCCAGACCAGCCCCGGCGCCTCGACCGCGATGAAATCCGGTAGCCGGTATAGGCGTTGCGAGTCACTGGTGTAACTCAACGGCAATTGGCGCAATGCCTGGCGAGTGCCTTGGCTCATCAGCCAGGCCGGGGCGACGAACCCCTCCAGTGGCCAGTCATGGCGGTGGAACATTTCGATGCCCGAACGCAGGCGGGCGAGCGCGGCTTCCTGCGACACACAGTAAAACTCGCCTTCGTGGGTGTAGACCCGACGCATGAACCATTCGCGGGGATGGCGGGTCATCGGCCCGTCGTCACAATGGAAATAGCCATGCAGTGCCAGTTCGTCGCCCCGGGCGAGCCTGGCACTGAGCTGGCGGCAAAACTGCGGATGGGCGTCCAGATTGTTGTGTTTGTGGAAGTCCGGGACCACCAGCCAGGTGATCGGCACATCACCCAAGGCGGCGACGGCTTTGACGAACGGTTGGTAATCGACCCAGGTGGGCGGTGCCACGTCGTGCAGTACCAGCAGTAAAGCGGGACTGTTCATGGGCTCAGCCATTGGCTGTCAGCGGCCATTGGCTGCCGAGCACGGCGTGATAGTGCCGCAGCAAACTGTTGACCACCGTATCCCAGGCGTAATGTCGTTCGACATGTAATCGCGCTTGTTGTCCCAAGGCTACGCTGCCCGAACCGAACAGTTCTCGAACGGCGGTGGCCATTGCGGCGGGATTGTTCGGCGCGCAGAGAAGGCCGCAGTTCTCGGTAACGATTTCCTCGAAGGCCCCTGCCGCCACGGCCACCACCGGTATTCCGCTGGCCATGGCTTCGAGTAACACCAGACCGAAGGTTTCCTGATCGCCGGCGTGGAGCAATGCGTCGGCGCTGGCCATCAGGCGGGCCACCTGTGCTGCCGGGCAGAACTCGTCGATCACCGTCACATTGGACGGCACGGCCGTGGGCATCGACGAGCCAACCAGCAGCAGGTGATAGCGTCGGCCCAGGTGTTTCATGCAGTCGAGCAGTACCGGCAGGTTTTTTTCCTTGGAACCGCGCCCGGCGAAGATCAATAGGCGGGTGTTGTCGTCCAGGCCCAGTTCGGCCCGCAGACCGGTGTCTCTGGCGTCAGGATTGAAGGTTTGCAGGTCAACGCCCAACGGCTGCACGAAGACATTCCTGACCCCAAGCCCGGTGAGCTTGTCGGCCATGACCCGGCTGGGCGCCAGGACCCGGTCGAAGTTGCCGTAGAGCTTGCTGACGTAGGCCTCGACGTTGTTGGTTATCCAGTTGCCCATACGGTTTCTGACCAGCAGGGGCAGGTCCGAGTGATAGAAGCCGATGACCGGCACATCGAGTTGTCGCCGCGCATCCAGCGCCGCCCAGGCGGTGAGATAGGGGTCGCCGACTTCGATCAGATCGGGTTGCAAGACTTGCAGGACATTGCGCCAGGGCGCCAGGCGCAGAGGAAAGCGATAGCCCTTGCCGAAGGGCAAGGCAGGGGCGGGAACCGTGAATATGCCATCCTGCTCGCCCAGGGACGATCCGGGGATCAGCAAACTGTGGCGAATGCCCGGCTTGATGCCCAGGCGACGGTGCTTCGCATCCAGATAAGTGCGCACGCCACCGCTGGCAGGGGCGTAGAACATGGTGATGTCAGCGATATGCACGATGAACGATCCTCCGGTCCCTGTACTCCTTTGGTTGACCTATATGAAGGATAGATGTTCGGTTTGGGTTGTGCGGGTGGGGGCGTCAGCGGGGTTTTGTAGTGTTTGGCAGGCCGCTATCGTCGGAACGCCGCCCGGAGCCGGCTCGCTCCTACACAGTCACCGTTTAACCCTGTGGGAGCGAGCCTGCTCGCGATGGCGCCAGTTCAGACGCTAGATTCGGAAACTGCCTACCAACTGCTTCAACCGCGCCGCCTGCTGCTCAAGGTCCGAGCACGCGCGCAATGTCGATTGCAGGTTTTCCACGCCTTCCTGATTCAGCGTGTTGATCTCGGTGATGTCGACGTTGATCGACTCCACCACGGCGGTCTGTTCTTCGGTCGCGGTAGCCACCGACTGGTTCATGCCGTCGATTTCACCGATACGCAACGTCACACTGTTCAGGCGTTCGCCCGCGAGGTTGGCGATTTCCACGCTGTCCTGGCTGTGGCGCTGACTGTCACTCATGGTGCTGACCGATTCCCGGGCGCCGACCTGCAGCTCTTCGATCATGGTTTGCACCTGTTGCGCCGATTCCTGTGTGCGGTGTGCCAGATTGCGCACTTCGTCCGCAACCACGGCAAATCCACGACCGGCTTCACCGGCGCGGGCGGCTTCGATGGCGGCGTTGAGTGCCAGCAAGTTGGTTTGTTGGGAAATGCTGGTGATCACTTCGAGAATCTGCCCGATGTTCACCGTTTTGCTGTTCAGCGATTCGATGTTGGAGCTCGATGCGCTGAGCATGCTCGACAGTTGATTCATCGCCACGATACTGCGGTCCACCACTTGCTGGCCGTCCTCGGCCAGGTTGCGGGCATCGCTGGCCTGGCTCGAAGCCTGAGCGGCGTTACGGGCAATTTCCTGGGCGGCGGCGCCGAGCTGGTTGATGGCGGCCGCGACGCTGCTGGTGCGCGAGGCTTGCTGGTCGGAGTTGAACATCGACGAGTTGGAAGCGGCCACTACGCGCAATGCCACTTCGTTGACTTGCCCGGTGGCCGAGGACACTTCGCGGATCGAGCCGTGAATGCGCTCGACGAAACGGTTGAACGCGGTGCCGAGGGTGCCGAATTCGTCATTGTTCTGGATGGTCAGACGCTTGGTCAGGTCGCCTTCGCCGTCAGCGATGTCGGCCATGGCGCGGGTCATGACGTGCAACGGCTGGATCAGGATGCGAATCAGCATGCCGAGCAGGGCGATGATGATGGCCACGGCAATGATGGTCGCAACCACAGCCGAGGCGCGGAACTCGCTGAGCATCGAGTAGGCTTTTTCCTTATCGACCGACACACCGATGTACCAGTTGACCGACGACAAGCCTTTGATCGGGGTGAAGGTCACGATGCGGGTTTTGCCGTCGACCTGGACTTCGCTCATTGCGCTGCTGATGGCTGGTGTGTCTTGCGGGTAGACATCCTTGAGCGTCTTCATCGCCAGCGCTTTGTCGGGATGTACCAGGATCATGCCGTCGGAACTGACCAGGAAGGCATAACCCATGCCGTCGAAATCCAGCGAGCCAAGGCTGTCGGCGATCACCTGCAAGCTCAGGTCGCCACCGACCACGCCGATGTTCTGGCCGTCCTTGATAACGCTGTCGACAATGGAAATCACCAGTTGACCGGAGGCAAGATCAATATACGGCTCGGTCAATGCCGAACCGCTGCTGCCTTGCGCGCTCTTGTACCAAGGGCGTGCACGCGGGTCATAGCCGTCGGGCATCTTGCTGTCCGGGCGAATGATGAAAGAGCCATCCTTGCTGCCGAGGTAGGCGCCCATGAAGGTCGAGGTGACGGCTTTTTGTACAAGCAGGCTGGAAACCTTGTCGGCATCGGGGTTGAGCGCGACAGTTTGTGACAGGTTTTCAATCAGCAGGCTGCGCCCGTTCAACCAGGTCTGGATATTGTTGGCGGTTACTCCGCCCATTTCCTGCAGATAATTTTCCAGGTTTTCGCGGATGGCATTGCGCTGCAAATAGTCGTTGTACAGCGTGAATGAGGCGAAGGCGGCAATCACAATGAGGGCGGCGGCAAGCAGGATTTTATGGCTGAAACGCAGATTTTTGTTCATGGCTTGGGGTTCCGCTAAGGTCTTAATGTCCAGCGCGTGCTTTTATAAAGGGACGCACGACGGGCAAGGTTGAAAGCAAGTGAATTTTCCGACTCTCCTTAGGGAAATTTCCGACCAGATCGTGTCTGACTGCTTTGTCGTAATCTCTATCGGCCGTGCAGGACCAAAGATTAATCATGGGTGACCAAATGCCTGACTCATTGCAACTCGTTATCGGCGCCGATCTCAAAGGGCAGCCGATTGCCCAGGCCATGCGCCTGGCGAACCGCCACGGATTGATCGCGGGCGCGACCGGCACCGGCAAGACCGTCACTTTGCAACGAATGGCCGAAGCCTTCAGCGATGCCGGCGTGGCGGTGTTCGCCGCTGACATCAAGGGTGACCTGTGCGGCCTCGGCGCCGCCGGCAACCCCCAGGGCAAGATCGCCGAGCGGATTGCCGGGATGCCCTGGCTCAACCACAAACCTCAGGCTTATCCGGTGACGTTGTGGGACATACACGGTCAGTCCGGTCATCCTTTACGCACAACCTTGAGTGAAATGGGGCCGTTGCTGCTGGGCAGCCTGCTGGAGCTGACCGACAGTCAGCAGTCGGCGCTGTACGCCGCGTTCAAGGTGGCGGACCGCGAAGGCCTGTTGTTGCTCGATCTCAAGGACCTGAAAGCGTTGCTCAATCACCTGCGGGACAACCCCCAGTTGCTGGGCGACGATGCGGCATTGATGACCACCGGTTCCAGCCAGGCGTTGCTGCGACGTCTGGCGACCCTGGAGCAACAGGGCGCCGAAGCCTTGTTCGGCGAGCCAGCGCTGCAACTCGAAGATATCCTCCAGCCGACGGCGGATGGCCGCGGACGCATTCATTTGCTCGATGCCAGCCGCCTGGTGCATGAAGCGCCGAAAGTCTATGCGACATTCCTGCTGTGGCTGCTGGCCGAGCTGTTCGAGCAACTGCCGGAGCGTGGCGATGCCGACAAACCGCTGCTGGCGCTGTTCTTCGACGAGGCTCACCTGTTGTTCAACGGCACGCCCCAGGCATTGCGTGATCGTCTGGAACAGGTCGTGAGGCTGATTCGCTCGAAAGGCGTGGGCGTGTATTTCGTCACCCAGTCGCCGGGTGACCTGCCGGATGATGTGCTGGCGCAGTTGGGTTTGCGCATCCAGCACGGTCTGCGAGCGTTCACCGCCAAGGAGCAGAAGTCCCTGCGCGCGGTGGCCGAAGGTTTTCGGCCAAATCCTGCGTTCGATGCGTTGTCGGTGTTGACCGAACTCGGGATCGGTGAGGCGCTGGTCGGCACCTTGCAGGAAAAGGGCACGCCGGAAATGGTCCAACGGGTGCTGGTCGCACCGCCGCAATCGCGGATCGGGCCTTTGACCGAAACCGAGCGCACGATATTGATCGCAGGCTCGCCGTTCAAAGGGCGTTATGACCAACCGATCGATCGCGAATCAGCCTATGAAGTGCTGATGGGACGCAAGGGACTGGCACCCGAGCCCGAAGCGGAGCAGGACAAACAGGAACCGAGTTTCACCGAACAGGCCGGAGAGTTCCTCGGCACAGCGGCCGGGAAGGCGCTGAAATCGGCGATGCAACAGGCGGCGAACCAGATTGGCCGACAGTTGGTGCGCGGCTTGATGGGCTCGTTGCTGGGCAGCAAAAAACGCCGGTAGCGAGCGGACACAATTTAACTGTGGGAGCGAGCCTGCTCGCGAATCGGTGTGTCAGGCAACATCATTGTTGAATGTCATGCCGCCTTCGCGAGCAAGGGGTGCCTATGAGGATTTGGTTTTGGCGTGCGCCGCCAGTCGCTCCAGCGCTGCCCGCAGATTCGGGTCGCTGATGCCATCGGCCGTGGCCTGAATGGTCGCTGCCGCGTCGTTGGACAAATCCATGGTGTGCCCGGCCGCACCTTGCTGAATGGTCGGCGGTTGAACTTTGAACAGGATCCGGGTCAGATTGGCAAACTCGTCGAACATTTGCAGTTGTCGTTGCAGGCGTTTTTGCTGGTAGCGCAGGCGGGTTGCCCAATGGCCGTCGGTGACAATCAGCAACAAACTGCCCTCGCGCCAGGAAGCCACGTGGCAATGCTCGCGAGCGGCGGGTTGCAATTGGCTTTCGAGCAAACGCTGCAGATGACCCAGACGTTGGGCGTGGCCGAGAATGGCTTTCAGCGGCTTGGCTTCGCGTAGTAGAACGGCAGGTACTTTGGCCGTAAGTGGGCGAAATGCCATGATCAGACACCTGAAGTAACAGAGGCGCCATGGTAGCAGAAAGCGCCGGATGCACCCGCCCATTGCTTTTGTGGGTGCTTTACCCATTAAATCAACAACTAACTTCTGCCTGGAACGGCTTGAAGTTGAGCAAAACGCCCTTATTTTAAGTGAGCCCCGTCAAAGCGCTGTGCCAGCATCGTGGAATATCGCCACTTTCCTCTCCATCGTTTCCGGGTAGAATGCTCGTTCGCATGCGGCCATGAGGGCTGCTCGGGCGACTCACGGGGCCGCCCTCCATCCCTTTAGTGTGGAAGATCCTGCCGATATGTTTGCGCCTTTGTTAAAGAAACTTTTTGGAAGCAAGAACGAGCGTGAAGTCAAACGCATGCTCAAGACGGTGCAACTCGTCAATGCCTTCGAAGAGCAAATGGTGGCCCTTTCGGACGATCAATTGCGTGCCAAGACCAGCGAGTTCAAGGCCCGCATCGCCAAAGGGGAATCCCTCGACAAGCTGCTGCCAGAAGCCTTTGCGGTCGCCCGCGAAGCCGGCAAGCGTGTCATGGGCATGCGCCACTTCGATGTCCAGCTGATCGGCGGCATGACCTTGCATGAAGGCATGATCGCGGAAATGCGTACCGGTGAAGGCAAGACCCTGGTGGCAACACTGGGCGTTTACCTCAACGCGCTGTCCGGCAACGGCGTGCACGTTGTCACGGTGAACGACTACCTGGCCCGCCGTGACGCCAACTGGATGCGCCCGCTGTATGAATTCCTCGGCCTGACGGTCGGCGTTGTCACGCCGTTCCAGCCGCCGGAAGAGAAGCGCGCGGCCTACGCCGCCGATATCACCTACGGCACCAACAACGAATTCGGTTTCGATTACCTGCGCGACAACATGGCGTTCAGCATGGAAGAAAAATTCCAGCGCGAACTCAACTTTGCCGTGATCGACGAAGTCGACTCCATCCTCATCGACGAAGCCCGTACCCCGCTGATCATTTCCGGTCAGGCCGAGGACAGCTCCAAGCTGTACATCGAAGTCAACAAACTGATCCCGACGCTTGAGTTGCACGTCGAAGAAGTGGAAGGCGAAGTCACCAAGGCCGGCCACTACACCGTTGACGAGAAGTCCCGTCAGGTCGAACTCAACGAAGCCGGTCACCAGTACGTCGAAGAAATGCTGACCCGCATCGGCCTGCTGGCTGAAGGCGAGAGCCTGTACTCGGCGCACAACCTGAGCCTGCTGACTCACGTCTACGCCGGTCTGCGCGCGCACAAGCTGTTCCATCGCAACGTCGAATACATCGTGCAGGACGGTCAGGTCGTACTGGTCGACGAACACACCGGTCGCACCATGCCGGGCCGCCGCTTGTCCGAAGGCCTGCACCAGGCCATCGAAGCCAAGGAAAACCTGAACATCCAGGCCGAAAGCCAGACCCTGGCATCGACCACCTTCCAGAACTACTTCCGTCTGTACAACAAACTGTCCGGCATGACCGGTACGGCCGACACCGAAGCGTTCGAGTTCCACCAGATCTATGGCCTGCAGGTCATGGTGATTCCACCGAACAAGCCGCTGGCCCGTAAAGACTACAACGACCTGGTGTTCCTGACCGCCGACGAGAAATACGCGGCAATCGTGGCTGATATCAAGGAAAGCATGGCCGCGGGCCGTCCGGTTCTGGTCGGTACCGCCACCATCGAAACCTCCGAGCACATGTCCAGTCTGCTCGTGAAGGAAGGCATCGAACACAAGGTTCTGAACGCCAAGTTCCACGAAAAGGAAGCCGAGATCATTGCCCAGGCCGGTCGCCCGGGCGCGCTGACCATCGCCACTAACATGGCCGGTCGTGGTACCGATATCCTCTTGGGCGGTAACTGGGAAGTGGAAGTGGCTTCCCTGGAAAACCCGACCCCTGAGCAGATCGCCCAGATCAAGGCCGACTGGCAGAAGCGTCACCAGCAAGTGCTCGAGTCGGGCGGTTTGCAGGTGATTGCCTCCGAGCGTCACGAATCGCGCCGTATCGACAACCAGCTGCGTGGTCGTGCCGGTCGTCAGGGCGACGCCGGTTCCAGTCGTTTCTACCTGTCGCTGGAAGACAGCCTGATGCGCATTTTCGCCTCTGACCGGGTGAAGAACTTCATGAAGGCCCTGGGCATGCAGCCTGGCGAAGCGATCGAGCACCGCATGGTGACCAACGCCATCGAAAAGGCCCAGCGCAAGGTTGAAGGCCGCAACTTCGACATTCGTAAACAACTGCTTGAGTTTGACGACGTCAACAACGAACAGCGTAAAGTGATCTATCACATGCGTAACACGTTGCTGGCCGCCGACAACATTGGCGAGACCATCGCTGACTTCCGTCAGGATGTGCTCGACGCCACCGTCAGCGCACACATTCCTCCGCAATCGCTGCCTGAGCAGTGGGACGTGGCCGGTCTGGAAGCTGCATTGCAGAGTGATTTCGGTGTGACGTTGCCGATCCAGCAATGGCTCGACGAAGACGATCACCTGTACGAAGAAACCCTGCGCGAGAAACTGATGCAGGAACTGATCGCGGCGTACAACGAGAAAGAAGACCAGGCGGGCGCCGAAGCGCTGCGCACCTTCGAGAAGCAAATCGTTCTGCGCGTACTGGACGACCTGTGGAAAGACCACCTGTCGACCATGGATCACCTGCGCCACGGTATCCACTTGCGTGGTTATGCCCAGAAGAACCCGAAGCAGGAATACAAGCGCGAGTCCTTCACCCTGTTCTCCGAATTGCTGGACTCGATCAAGCGCGACTCGATCCGTGTGCTGTCCCACGTTCAGGTTCGCCGCGAAGACCCGATCGAAGAAGAGCAGCGCCTGCGTCAGGAAGCCGAGGCACTGGCCGCTCGCATGCAGTTCCTGCATGAAGAAGCCCCAGGCCTTGAGCAGCCGGAAGTGTTGGGCGAAGAGGTCGATGTTGCCCTTGCTGCCGCGCCGGTTCGCAACGAGCAGAAGCTGGGTCGCAATGAGCTGTGCTACTGCGGTTCGGGCAAGAAGTTCAAGCATTGCCACGGGCAGATTCAGTAAAACCCGTTTCAATCGCTGAAATACCCGCGCCGCGACCGGCTTCTGCCGTCGCGGCGTTTTACCATTCGAACCGCCGTTCTGCTGAAACGGTGCTGACATCATTTATAAAGGAGCGCATTCATGGCTGTTGGTCTTGGTCCTTTGCCAACGTTGCACCCGGTTGCCGGTTTTGAACTCGGTATCGCCTCGGCCGGCATCAAGCGCCCGGGGCGCAAGGATGTTGTGGTCATGCGCTGTGTAGAAGGCTCCACGGTTGCCGGCGTGTTCACCCTGAACGCCTTTTGCGCCGCACCGGTGATCCTGGCCAAACAACGCGTGCAAGGTGCTGTGCGTTACCTGCTGACCAACACCGGCAACGCCAACGCCGGCACCGGCGAGCCTGGCCTGGCCGCCGCCGAGCGCACTTGCGCGAAACTGGCCGAGTTGACCGGTGTCGATGCCAGCCAGGTGCTGCCGTATTCCACCGGTGTGATCGGCGAGCCGCTGCCCGTCGAGAAAATCGAAGGCGCGCTGCAAGCGGCCCTCGACGACCTGTCGATCCATAACTGGGAAGCTGCCGCCACCGGCATCATGACCACCGACACCCTGCCAAAAGGTGCCAGCCGTCAGTTCCAGCACGACGGTGTGACCATCACCGTTACCGGGATCAGCAAAGGCGCCGGCATGATTCGCCCGAACATGGCGACCATGCTCGGCTACATCGCCACTGACGCCAAAGTCTCCCGCGACGTGCTGCAAAACCTGATGCTGGACGGCGCCAACAAATCGTTCAACCGTATCACCATCGATGGCGACACCTCGACCAACGACTGCTGCATGCTGATCGCTACCGGTCAGGCGGCGTTGCCGGAAATCACCCGTGCCGAAGGCGAGCTGTTCGCCAAGCTCAAGCAAGCGGTGTTCGAAGTGTGCATGGACGTGGCCCAGGCCATCGTTCGCGACGGTGAAGGCGCGACCAAATTCGTCACCGTTGAAGTCAACGGCGGCGGCAATCACCAGGAATGTCTGGATGTCGGTTACACCGTGGCCCACTCGCCGCTGATCAAGACCGCGCTGTTCGCCTCGGACCCGAACTGGGGCCGTATCCTGGCGGCCGTAGGCCGTGCCGGTGTACCGAACCTGGACGTGAGCAAGATCGACGTATTCCTCGGTGAAGTGTGCATTGCCAGTCGTGGCGCGCGCGCGGCGACCTATACCGAAGCCCAGGGCGCGGCGGTGATGCAGCAGGAAGAAATTACCATCCGTATCGAGTTGGGTCGTGGCGATTGCAGCGAAACCATCTGGACCACCGACCTGTCCCACGAATACGTGAAGATCAACGCCGAGTACCGTACGTAAGACCGCGTTGCCCCTATCGCTAGCAGGCTAGCTCCCACACTGGTTCCTGGTGTACACAAATCCAATGTGGGAGCTAGCCTTGCTAGCGATTGCGGTCTGTCAGTCGCCAACTAGACTGCTCTGTCCTCCATCCAAAGGTCCCGAACATGAGCCTGCACCTGATCATCGGCGACAAACTGCTTTCTTCCTGGTCCCTGCGAGGCGCCTTGGCCCTCGACCTGACCGGCGCTTCCTACACCGAAGAACTGATCAAGCTGAACCAGCCGGACACCCGTGAGCGTCTGCTCAAGCATTCACCGACCGGCAAGGTCCCGCTGCTGAAAACCGAACACGGCACCATCGCCGACTCCCTGGCGATTGCCGAATATCTGGCGGAACAGTTTCCCGACGCGAACCTGTGGCCCAAAGACACTGCCGCCCGTGCCCAGGCGCGTTCGGCCTGCGCGCAGATGCACAGTGGCTTTTTCGCCATGCGCGGCAACATGCCGTTCGACCTGAGCCATGACGCAGCACTGTCGCCGGTCCCGGCCGATGTCCAGGCGGACATCGAGCGCATGTCGGCGTTGTGGGCCGAGTGTCGTGCCGCTGCGACCGAGGGCGGTCCGTACCTGTTTGGCCGCATCACGTTGGCCGATGCGTTCTTTGCACCCATCGCCGTGCGCCTGCGCACCTATCGGGTGAAACTGTCCGCGGCTGACGAAGCCTATGTTGAAACCCTCTACCAATGGCCAGCGTTCAAGGCCTGGCAGAAGGCTGGACTGGAGGAGTTGCAAAGGTGAAACGAGTCCATGTCGCCGCCGCCGTCATCCGCGATGGCAGTGGCCAAATCCTGATTGCCCGCCGTGCCGATACCCAGCACCAGGGCGGCTTGTGGGAGTTTCCCGGTGGCAAGGTCGAGGCCGACGAATCGGTCGAAACCGCACTGGCCCGTGAACTCCATGAAGAGCTGGGTATCGTGGTCGGCGCGACGCGCCCGCTGATCAAGGTCCGGCACGATTACCCGGACAAGCAGGTGTTGCTGGATGTCTGGGAAGTCTCGGCGTTTACCGGCGAGCCCCACGGCGCCGAAGGCCAACCACTGGCCTGGGTGTCGCCCCGAGATTTATCGGATTACGAGTTTCCGGCAGCCAATCAGCCGATCGTCGCGGCCGCGAAACTACCCGCTCAGTACCTGATCACCCCGGAAGACCTGGAAACCCCGGCGTTGCTGCGGGGAATCCAGAAAGCCATCGCGGGTGGGATCAAGCTGATCCAGTTGCGTGCACCGAACGGTTACGACCCGAAATACCGCGACCTGGCCGTGGATGCGGTAGGGCTGTGTGCCGGCAAGGCGCAATTGATGATCAAGGGGCCGTTCGAATGGCTGGGCGACTTCCCGTCCGCCGGTTGGCACATTACCTCGGCGCAACTGCGCAAGTACGCAGCGGCTGTCCGACCGTTACCGGCATCGCGCTGGCTGGCGGCTTCGTGCCATAACGCTGAAGAACTGGCGCTGGCCGAACAGATGGGGGTGGATTTCGTGACCCTGTCGCCGGTGCAGCCGACCCAGACTCACCCTGGCGCCGAACCGCTGGGTTGGGAACAGGCATCGAGCTTGATCGAGGGCTTCAGCAAGCCGGTGTTCCTGCTGGGTGGGGTTGGCCCGGCTGAGGTCGAGAAAGCCTGGGCTGCGGGGGCACAGGGTGTGGCGGGGATTCGGGCGTTTTGGCCTGAGGCCTGATTCTGTGCTGTAGCTTATGACGCCATCGCGAGCAGGCTCGCTCCCACAGGTGACCGCATTGTTGCTGAAGAAATGCGATCAAATGTGGGAGCGAGCCTGCTCGCGATGAGGGCCTGACAGCCGCCGACTAAACCTCAGGTTTCGCAGCCGGCTGCCAAAGAATCTCGGCAATTCCCTGACGCTTGGCAATCAGCCGCGCTATCACAAACAACAGATCCGACAACCGATTGATATACGCCAGGCCAACCCCGGCCAACGGCTCAATCGCATTGAGCTGCTGACAGCGCCGTTCTGCGCTGCGCGCCAGGCTGCGGCAGACATGGGCCTGGGCAATCAGCGTCGAACCGCCGGGCAAGATGAAGTTTTCCAGCGGCCCCAACTCTTCATTCCACACATCGATCGCCGCTTCCAGACGTTCGATTTCCGCTGCATCCAACGCCTGATACACCGGCATCGCCAGTTCGCCACCCAGATCAAATAACCGATGCTGGCAGGGGGCCAATACCTCGATCACTTCGTTCAAGCCTGGAAACTGAGCAGTTTGCGCCGCCAACCCGGCCAGAAGCACCCCAACCTGGCTGTTCAGCGTATCGACTTCGCCAATGGCCTCGATCCGCGGGTGATCCTTGGGTACGCGACGACCATCGCCCAGCCCGGTCTCGCCTTTGTCGCCAGTGCGGGTGTAAATCTTCGACAAACGAAAGCCCATGGTTACCTCGATAGCAGGTTGAGTTGTTGCGAGACAGGCGGTGTACTCGCCAAGGGCAGGCGCAAGGTGAAGCAGGTGCCCTGGCCCAGGGTCGATTGCACTTCCATCTGTCCCTTGTGGTTATTGGTGATGATGAAGTACGACACCGACAGGCCAAGCCCGGTACCCTGGCCGATTTCCTTGGTGGTGAAAAACGGTTCGAAGGTCCGTTTGCGCACGTTTTCGCTCATGCCGATGCCGTTGTCCTCGACCTGGATTTCCGCCCAGGGCGGATTGAGCCTGGTGCGCAGAATGATCCGCCCCGGCTCGCTGTCGTCTTCGCGCTGGTGGATGGCTTGCGCGGCGTTTTTCAACAGGTTGAGCAGCACTTGCTCCAGTTCGTTGGCGGTGCCGGGAACCGGTCCCAGCGAAGGATCGAACTGACGAATGATGGCCTGGCCCTTGAAGTCGAAACCGATCGCCAGGTCGAAATCGTTACCGGCGATCTCTACCGCCTGGTCGATCAGGGCGGGCAGGTCGCACGGGGCCATCTGGCGGGTGCTGCGACGGCTGAAGCTGAGCATGTGGGTAACGATTTTCGCCGCCCGGGCACCGGCCTGCTGGATGCCGTCGAGCAACTGTGGCACTTCGCGGATTTGCAGGTACTGGTTGACCGTCGCCAGTTCGATGCCGGCCTGTTCGGCCACTTCGAGGTTTTTCGGCAGATCGGGCGACAGGCGTCGGCGAATGTTTTGCACGTTGTGCAGGATCGCGCCCAGCGGGTTGTTGATCTCGTGGGCCATGCCGGCGGCCAGGCCTCCCACTGAAAGCATTTTTTCCGACTGCACCATCATCTCTTCAAGGGACAGGCGCTGGGTAATGTCGTCGATCCGGATCACCACGCCGCGCCCGGCACCGCCCATCAACGGATAGAAGGTCAGGGCATAGTGGCGGGGTTCGTCGTCCTTGAGCCAGGTAACACGTTCGATCTTGGCCACCGTATGCTGCTCGACCGTTTCCTTGAGTTGCGGCAAGAACGGCTTGAGCGGTTCGAAGGCGAGGAAGATGGGCTGGTTGAGAGCTTCATCAAGGCGCGTGCCGGACAGGGCGCTGGCCTCCTGGTTCCATTGCGTCACGTAGAGCTGTTCGTCGAGGGCGATCAGCGCCGATGGCATGGAGTCGATGATGCTGTTGAGGTAGTTCTGGAAACCGGTGAGCTTTTTCTCGATCTTGCTGCGCACCTGGACTTCGAGCTCCAGTTTGCGGTTGGTATGGCGGGTTTCTTCCGCCAGCCCCTGGGCCTGGTCGTAGGCCGCCTGGGAGTCGTCCCTGGCCCGCTTGAGTTGCTGCTCCCTGGCCTCGATCCGCGAGAGCATGGTATTGAACGCCTCGGCGAGGCTGCCGATTTCATCGTGGTTTCCGCGTGAAGCACGCAGTGCGTAGTTTTCTTCACGGGTGACCTGCCGGGACAACTCTTCGAGCTGGTGGATCGGCCGGGTAATCAGGCGCTTGATCTGGCGGGCAATGATCAGCCACAGCAGTACGCTGAAGATCAGAATCCCCAGGCTCGCCGTCAGGGTCCCGGTGTAGAACGCCACTGGCAGTTCGCTTGAGGCCACCAGCAGCAGGTGCCCTGGTGCCGCACCGGTGCGGGGCAGGGGGATGACTTGGTTGGTACGAAACTCGGTGGCCTGCCAGTCTTCGATATGCCGGAAGCGCTTCGGCAGCTCCAGGTTATCGCCATGCTGCAATTGCGCCAATCGCTCACCCTTTCCGTCATACAGGGCCGCCGCGCGCAATGGCGAATAGCTGTTGAGTTCATTCAGCAGGCGCTCGGCGCTTTGCGGTGACGCCAGGGCCTCGGAGGCCAGGCTCGGGTTGGATACCAGCCGGCCGATGGTCTGCAGGGCCTGGGGCGCCATGCTTTCCTGGGAGATGTAGTAGGCGGCGCTGATAAAGGTCAGGTTGGCAACCAGCAGGACGGTGACCATCAGTACCAGCAGGGCGGCCAGCAGTTTTTGGCCGACGGGCAGGTTTTCAAGGCGCTGACGCAATGGCATCGGATTCATCGCAGACAAGGAACAAGTGGCCAGCGTAGCCGCTGCTCAGTCGCTGGGCAATCCAAGGCTTTGCAGGCGAGCGATCAACCTTGCCTCAAGTTGATTGAGGTGAGGCAGGTTCAGTTGATGGCGCCCGGCCACTTTGCAGGCGTAACCGAGCAGGTAGCTGATTTCCGTGCGACGCTGGCTCGTGACGTCCTGATGCATCGAGGAGTAGTTGGCTGCGGTAGCGTGAATCACCCGTTCGACTTCCTGCTGCAGGTTTTCGGCCGCTGCCGGCTGACCACAACGCTCAAGCAACTCCACCAGTTCACCGCACAGGGTGGCGACTTCACAGTGATGTTGCTGCAAACCGCCGTTGCGGCAATCGTGCAGCACCGTCAGCGGATTGATCGCACAGTTGAGGGCGAGTTTGCGCCACAGCCGGGTCAGGATTTCGGTGCTCCACTCGTGAGGGATACCGGCAGCGCTCAGGTCGTCGAGCCAGATCGGCGCCACCGGATGGCTGGCATCCCCCAGCCAGGTGAAGCCATGCCCGGCAAACACCACGCGCCAATCGCCATCGCGGAAGGCACCTTCGGTACTCGAGGCATAGATGCAGCGAGCCTGAGGAACCTGTGCGGCCACCGCGTCCTGACTGCCCAGGCCATTTTGCAGCAGGATCAATTCGGCGCCTGGGGCCAGGCGTGGCGTCAATTGGGCCACCGCGCTTTCGGTATCGTAGGCTTTGCAGGCCACCAGCAGGCGGTGGATCGGTTGGGGATTGTCGGCTGTCTCGGCGGGTACGGCATAGTGTTGCGCCTCGCCGTGCTCCACCAGGGTCAATCCACCGGCCGCCTCATAGGCCTGCAGTCTCGCGGTGTCCCGCAGTATCAGCCTGACCGGCACGCCAGCCCGTGCCAGACGTGTCGCCCATAAGGTGCCGAGGCTGCCGGCGCCCAGTACATGCCAGGTGGTGGACATCAACTTTTTGCTCTGTTTAAGGCGTGCATCGGCAGCTCGCAGTGAATGATGGGAAAGACCCGTTATAATCAGCGCGGATTTTAACCGCAAGCCAGGCGTGCTCCATCAGTGCGCCTTTAAATTTGGAGAGATTACATGCCGTCGTTCGACGTGGTATCCGAACTGGACAAACACGAAGTCACCAACGCGGTCGAGAACGCCGTCAAGGAACTCGATCGTCGTTATGACCTGAAAGGCAAAGGCAGCTTCGAGTTCAAGGAAAAAGACCTGACCGTCAACCTGACCGCCGAAGCGGATTTCCAGCTCGAAGCGATGATTGAGATCCTCAAGCTGGCGCTGGTCAAGCGCAAAATCGACGTGCAGTGCCTTGAAGTCAAGGACGCGTTCGCATCGGGCAAGCTGATGAAACAGGAAGCCGTCCTCAAGGAAGGCATCGACAAGGAGCTGGCGAAGAAAATCGTCGCCCATGTCAAAGACGCCAAGCTCAAGGTTCAGGCGGCCATTCAGGGCGAGCAGGTTCGTATCACCGGCAAAAAGCGTGATGACCTGCAAGAAGCCATTGCAGCGCTGCGGGCCAAGGAATTCGGTATGCCGCTGCAGTTCAACAACTTCCGCGACTGAGTCTCGAATCGGGAACCTCTTGGCGTTTGCAGCGTCGGAGGCCAAGCAGCGGCAGAAACGATTGAGCCCGTCGCGGTTCGGTCTTTCTGCCGCTTTTTTTACGCATGCCGGGTAGCCGGAAAACAGGAGAGTGTAGATGGACTTAAATGCCGAGGTAGACAATCTGGTCAAGGTATCCCAAACCTGGATCCCGATGATCATGGAATACGGCAGCCGTGTACTGCTGGCGGTCATCACCCTGGCCATCGGCTGGTGGCTGATCAACAAGGTCACGAAAAAGCTCGGCGGCCTGATTGCATTGCGTAATGCCGACCTGGCGCTGCAAGGCTTCATCAGCAGCCTGGCGAACATCATCCTCAAGATCCTGCTGGTCGTCAGCGTGGCCTCGATGATCGGTGTGGAAACCACTTCGTTTGTGGCGGCGATCGGTGCGGCAGGCCTGGCCATTGGCCTGGCCTTGCAGGGCAGCCTGGCGAACTTCGCCGGTGGCGTGCTGATTTTGCTGTTCCGTCCGTTTCGCATTGGTGACTGGATCGAGGCTCAGGGTATCGCCGGTACTGTCGACAGCATCCAGATTTTCCATACCGTGCTGCGTACCGGTGACAACAAGACCATCATCGTGCCTAACGGCAATCTGTCGAATGGCATCATCACCAACACCAATCGTCAGCCGACCCGCAAAGTCGTGTTTGATGTCGGTGTTGATTACGAAGCGGACCTGCAGAAAGCCCGTGAAGTTTTGCTGGAATTGGCCAAGGATCCGCGTGTATTGGCAGATCCGGAGCCGCTGGCCGTTGTTTCCACCCTGGGTGACAGTGCGATCACGCTTTCGCTTCGTGTCTGGGTAAAGACTGCCGATTACTGGGACGTGATGTTCATGTTCAACGAACTGTCCCGTGACCGTCTGCGAGAGGCCGGCATCGATATTCCATTTCCACAGCGGGTTATTCGAGTGGTTCAGGAATCTGCGGTGCAGTGACGGGGCCTTTGAGCAATGTCTGACTCTTTGGTCAGGCATGTTCTGTAAGGAAGCAGTCAGGCAACAGCCAACAAAAAAGGCCCATCCGAAGATGGGCCTTTTGTTTTGTTACCGCAAACTAACTGGATGCGATTACAAAACCGACAGCGGGTAGTCGACGATGAAACGGAACTCTTTCACGTCGCCTTCACCTTCGTCAGCGTTAGCGAAGTGCCATGCTTGACGAATACGGAAGGAAAGATCTTTTGCCGGGCCAGTCTGAACAACGTACTTGGCTTCGAAGTTGGTCTCGTTGTGCTTGCCGTCTGCACCATACAGGCCTTCGTAAGCGCTGCCTGCTGGAGTTTTGGTGCCGTCGATGTCCCAACCTTTAACGTAACGGGTCATGAAGCTCAGACCTGGAACGCCGTACTCAGCCATTTTCAGGTCGTAACGAACCTGGGCAGACTTCTCGCCAGGGGCGTTGAAGTCAGAGTACTGGATGGAGTTGGCGAGGAAGATCGAGTCGCCGCCGCGGTTGTTTTTGCCCACGCCGATGTAGTCGAACGGAGTGTCACCGTTAACCTTCTGGAAGGCCAGGGTGATGGTGTGTGCTTTCATGAACGAGAAAGCGGCTGCCAGGGAGTAAGCGGTGTTGCTGATATCGCCCGCTTTGGCGTCACCGGTATCTTTGGTGTTGTAGATGTTACCGTCCAGGTTCAGCGACTCATCGCCACCCAGCGGGATGGTGTAGTTCAGGTTGGCGTAGTACTGGTTCCAGATGTCTTCCAGCTTGGCGCCATACAGCGATGCCGACAGGTTGTCGGTGATGCCGTATTTACCACCGAAGTAGTCGATGCTGTTGGCTTCTACGCCAGCGTAGGTTGCAAACAGGCCGCCGTCACGGGCGTTGCGGTCCTGGCTGGTCGCCGAGTAGAAGTGACCGGCTTCGAGGTCAAGGTCTTTGACTTCGCTGCTCTGCAGCTGGATGCCGCTGGCAGTTTGAGGAAGGATACGGGAGCCGCCAACTGCAAACACTGGGGCAGTGCTTGGCTGCATGTCGCCGACTTTCAGCTCGGTTTTGGATACGCGGAACTTAACTGCGCCGCCTGCTTTGCCCTGGCTGTCGTTGACTTCGCCATCAGCGTCGCGGCTCATGTTGCCGGTGCCGCCGGTGCCATCACCGCCGTCCAGTTTGATTGCCAGGTAGCCGAATGCATCAACACCAACACCGATCAGGCCTTGGGTGTAACCGGAGCTGAAATTGCCCCAGATGCCTTGGGTCCAGTCTTTCTGGTCGTTGGCGCCATCTTTGTTATCACGGTTGAAGTAGTAGTTGCGAACCAGCAAGTTCAGCGTGCTGTCTTCAACAATACCTTTGGCTTCAGCCTGGTCACTTACGAAAGGGGCGGCCGTAGCCAATTGGGTACTGGCTGCTGCTGCAACTGCCAGTGCGATCATGCTCCACTTCATCACGCGCATCGTGATTTGCTCCTTTGGTTTTAGAAGAGTACTGCCGTCCCACCTGTTTTATTATCTGGGCGGCTCTTTCTTTTTGTGTCGGCGCAAACTTATATCACGCCGACAATGTTGGCGATACTTGCGCATCTAACCTTTCGCCTTCTTTACGACCCTGTCGCAAACAGCATGGTAGATGTCGCAAATTTCCAGCTCCGACGCAACAGGGCGGACAACTTTAATGCTGTTTTCTGCGCCTTGTCGTCGGTAAAAAGAGTCCTGGTGAAACGTTTGAATCTCCATCGGGCTACCTTGCCACTATTTTTTTTACCTGAGGGCCTCCGCTTCCAGCGGGTGCCACTCGGGCGATACTGGGTATCAATGCAACAAGCGTGCACAAACTCGTGTTTTGTTACGCTTTTTTTCCAATTGACTGCCAGATGCTGTAAATACCTCATAAAACCGGGGGGCTCAAGCGCTTTTGGTTTGGGCTTGACGCCTTGCCTGACATCATGTTGCGCCCTTCTGATCGACAGTCTGGCAACCAGAAATGTTACCGGTTCACCCCACAATTGAGTAAATGGCGGATGTCGAAGCGTTCAGCGTAGACCCACTGTGCGGTTTTGGTGCAAAAATTTTTTGCCCTGTACTGAATTCATCTCTGTCGGCCGCTTGCCTGAAGCGAACTTTTCCTTGTTGATCAGTCATTTCGGCGTTTTTTCGCTGCTATCCGGTTCTGCAATGGTGCGCGGTAGTGAAAATTGTCCCATCCGGGGGCGTCTGTCAGTTTTTTGCTGACGCTCGTGGCCTCGATGCAAGGTTCGCCGTGAAGCCTGCGCCGTTCGCAGGTATGCTGCCGTCCGGTCGCTTGGTGCGCTGTCCTTCTGGATAGAGCGCTAAGCTGAAAAATGATGACCCGGCGGGAGTGCGCGCAGTGTTCGCTTTAGATCCACGACTTCAACAAGACACGTTACTGATCGGGGACTTTCCGCTCTGCCGGTTGCTGCTGTCCAACGATTCGAACTATCCCTGGTTCATCCTGGTACCTCGTCGCGAGGCTATCAGCGAGATATTTCAGTTGGATGTCGCAGAGCAGCAACAG
The DNA here is from genome assembly GCF_949768175.1 of Pseudomonas sp. IT-P74. Taxonomy (NCBI): domain Bacteria; kingdom Pseudomonadati; phylum Pseudomonadota; class Gammaproteobacteria; order Pseudomonadales; family Pseudomonadaceae; genus Pseudomonas; species Pseudomonas sp. IT-P74. The sequence goes on from NZ_CATKQD010000066.1 coordinate 272,306, forward strand.
CTTTGGCAGGAAACCACTGCGCTGTCGCAAGTGCTCAAGGATGCGTTCGATGCGGACAAGTTGAATGTGGCGGCGCTGGGCAATGTCGTCAGTCAGTTGCACATGCATGTGATTGTGCGCAAGCGCGAAGATGCCGCCTGGCCAGCGCCGGTTTGGGGTAAACATCCGGCAAAACCCTACGGTTCGGAGCAGATCGCCGCGATTCGCGAACGTTTGCGCTTGATTTTGACCGATGACTTTACGTTTCTGGAGGGCTGAACCATGAGCCTGGAAGAACGCGTTACCGAGCTGGAAAGCCGTCTGGCGTTTCAGGATGACACCATTCAGGCATTGAACGATGTGCTGGTGGCGCAGCAACGGGTGGTCGAGCGCCTGCAGCTGCAAATGGCCGCGCTGCTCAAGCGGCAGGAGGAAATGGTCGGGCAGTTCGAGTCATTCGAAGAAGAAGCGCCGCCGCCGCACTATTAGGCAAATCACAGGCATGAAAAAACCGCGGACAGCTGGGCTGTGCGCGGTTTTTTTTTGGCCTTGAATCAGCGGCGCGGCAGTGCGGCGATCACATCTTCGGCTTGCAGGCCCTTGTCACGATTCATGACGGAGAACTCCACGCGCTGGCCTTCGACCAGGACACGATGGCCTTCACCGCGAATGGCCCGGAAGTGGACGAAGATGTCGTCGCCGGAGTCGCGGGAGATGAAGCCAAAGCCTTTGGATGTGTTGAACCACTTGACGGTGCCGGTATCGCGGTTGCTCATGTCGTAGCTTGGCGAGGCGGCGGCTGGTGACGACTTGTAGAAGCTGATGCCCAGGTGCAGGGCAACGGCAACCAGGGCTGCGACCAGGCTGAACAGTACGGCGGGTTGACCGGCGATGACGGGCATCGGTGCGATCAGCGTCAGGGTTTGCAGGACGACGCTCAGAACCAGCAGGGCGCTGACCAGGTTTTGCAGTTGGTGACGCGGGCCTTTGTTCCAGTAAGGGATGACTGGTGCAAGCGTAAGGTTGAGCAGGCCGAAAAAGGCCAGGTACAGTGCGTCGGGTTGTTGCAGGTAAGGCAAGGCTTCGGATTGCAGGCTAGGGATGAAGGACAGCAGCAAGGCCGCTGCGCCTATCAACAGATGGACGATTTTCAACATTTTGATTAACTCACGTTAAGACAGCTCACAAGGAAGAGCTGATGGCGCACGGTTCGCTTCAAGATAATAAAGAGGCGTTGGACACGTACCCGGTATCAGCCTATGCGCCATGCCCGGAAAAATAGGCATTGGCGACACGCTGTCTATTTAACAGCAAAGCCGCAGGCTACTCAAATCAGGGCGTCCGGCGGCTCTTTTCGGGGCGAATTGCCGCAGGTTCTGAAGGGGATATCGCTTCGCTGCGTGGGAAAATGTCCGGAGTAGGACGTTCTCCAGGGTCTGCCAAAAGTTGTTGGCTTATCCTACGTCGAGGGTCATAAAGTCGGCTGGAAAATACCTTTGTATCTGCGTTTTTATAAGGCGACAGACAGTTGCGCTTAAAGAAACCAGGATGGCAAAGGAGTGTCAGCGTTATGGTTTATGAAAGGCAGGAAGAGCGGCGATACGGTTCGCGCAAGGATGTAAGGGTTGATCCGTTTGTTCGCGAGTTCGATATGGGGCTGGCCCAGCCCTTGTCCCGCTCCGTGCGATTGAATGGCTTCGCCACCTGTTTGCGGCTTGAGCAGGTTTATTGGGACATTTTGGCGGAGATGGCCCGGGTCAATGGTTGCTCGATCAATAACCTGTTGTCTCATGTGGATCGCGAAGTTCACTTGCGCCATGGCGGGGTAAGGAACTTCAGTGGATTGGTTCGGGTTGTCTGCGTCGTGCACAGTCTCAAGGACGGGGGTTGCATTGCCACGGCCTGGTCGGGGCGGTGAAAACAGCAGAGTGTCGGCCTGTGCAGTCTTACGGCTGCACAGGCCGCATTTAATGGATATAATCCCGCTCTTTGCCGCAAAACCCTGCGTAAGCGGTAGCAATCTGATCGCCGAGACAACCTCCATGCCGATGTACGATTATCAATGTGCTTCCTGTGGTCATCAGTTGGAAGCCATTCAAAAGATCAGCGATGCACCGCTGGTCGACTGCCCTGCCTGTCAGGCACCAGAGCTTAAGAAGTTGCTGTCCATGCCGGGCTTCCGCCTCAGCGGCACGGGTTGGTACGAAACCGATTTCAAGACCGGTTCCAAGAAGAACCTGGCCGGCGGCGACAAAGCTGACTAAGGTCTGGAACCTGAGTTGAACGACACGCGAGCTCTTGCATCACCCGGCGACTTTTTAAAGGCGGGGCTGCTGTAGGATCTCCAACCGAATTTCGAATTACGAGAAGTGAAACCACGACCATGATGCGCAGCCATTATTGCGGCCAACTGAACGAAAGCCTGGACGGCCAGGAAATTACCCTTTGCGGATGGGTCCACCGTCGCCGTGACCACGGTGGGGTGATTTTCCTCGATATCCGTGATCGTGATGGTCTGGCCCAGGTCGTGTTCGATCCGGACCGCGCTGAAACCTTCGCCGCTGCCGACCGCGTGCGCAGCGAGTACGTCGTGAAGATCACCGGCAAGGTTCGCCTGCGTCCGGCCGGTGCGACCAACGCCAACATGGCGTCGGGCATGATCGAAGTCCTGGGCTACGAGCTGGAAGTGCTGAACGAATCGGAAACTCCGCCGTTCCCGTTGAACGAGTTCTCCGACGTCGGCGAAGAAACCCGCCTGCGCTATCGCTTCCTCGACCTGCGTCGCCCGGAAATGGCCGAGAAGCTGCGTCTGCGTTCGCGCATGACCACCAGCATCCGTCGCTTCCTGGACGAGAACGGCTTCCTCGATGTCGAGACGCCGATCCTGACCCGTGCCACCCCGGAAGGCGCACGCGACTACCTGGTGCCGAGCCGTACTCATGCCGGATCGTTCTTCGCCTTGCCGCAATCGCCGCAGCTGTTCAAGCAACTGCTGATGGTGGCTGGCTTCGACCGTTACTACCAGATCGCCAAGTGCTTCCGTGACGAAGACCTGCGGGCCGACCGTCAGCCGGAATTCACCCAGATCGACATCGAGACCAGCTTCCTCGATGAAAAAGAGATCATGGGCCTGACCGAGCAAATGATCCGCAACCTGTTCAAGGAAGTGCTGGGCCTGGAATTCGGTGAGTTCCCGCACATGACCTTCGAAGAAGCCATGCGCCGCTACGGTTCCGACAAGCCAGACCTGCGTAACCCGCTGGAGCTGGTGGACGTGGCCGATCAGCTCAAGGAAGTCGACTTCAAGGTGTTCAGCGGTCCGGCCAACGACCCGAAATGCCGTATCGCCGCCTTGCGCGTACCTGGCGGGGCGAGCATGCCGCGCAAGCAGATCGACGACTACACCAAGTTCGTCGGCATCTACGGTGCCAAGGGCCTGGCGTACATCAAGGTCAACGAGCGCGCCAAGGGTGTTGAAGGCCTGCAGTCGCCAATCGTGAAGAACATCCCTGAAGACAACCTCAACGTGATCCTCGATCGCGTGGGTGCGGTCGACGGCGATATCGTGTTCTTCGGTGCCGACAAGGCGAAGATCGTCAGCGAAGCCCTGGGCGCGCTGCGGATCAAGCTCGGCCACGACCTGGATCTGCTGACCTGCAAGTGGGCACCAATGTGGGTCGTCGACTTCCCGATGTTCGAAGAAAACGACGACGGCAGCTTCACCGCCTTGCACCACCCGTTCACCGCACCGAAGTGCACCCCGCAAGAGCTGGAAGCCAACCCGGCTGGCGCTCTGTCCCGTGCCTACGACATGGTGTTGAACGGCACCGAACTGGGTGGCGGTTCGATCCGTATCCACCGTAAAGAGATGCAGCAGTCGGTGTTCCGTCTGTTGGGCATCAACGAAGCGGAACAGGAAGAGAAATTCGGCTTCCTGCTCGACGCCCTGAAATACGGCGCGCCGCCGCACGGTGGCCTGGCCTTCGGTCTGGACCGCCTGGTGATGCTGATGACCGGCGCCCAGTCGATCCGTGAAGTGATCGCCTTCCCGAAAACCCAGAGCGCGGCAGATGTCATGACTCAGGCACCGGGCCAGGTGGATGCCAAGGCATTGCGCGAGCTGCACATTCGTCTGCGCGAAACGCCTAAGGCCGAGTAAGGCTGACCTGAAGGGCGCATCTGTGGATGCGCCCTTTCTTTATAGATAGAGCAGTTCAAGATTTTTGTTTGCCGGCCGGCGCAATACAGCGCAGCGGGCAATGTTTCAAAGAGAATTCGGAGCGAGTTATGGCAGGTCATTCCAAGTGGGCGAACATCAAGCACCGCAAAGAACGTCAGGATGCCAAGAAGGGCAAGATTTTCACCAAGTGGATCCGCGAGTTGACCGTCGCTGCCCGTCAGGGCGGTGGTGATCCGGGCTCCAACCCGCGTCTGCGCCTGGCGCTGGACAAGGCCCTTGGTGCAAACATGAGCCGCGACATCATCGATCGCGCGGTTGCCCGTGGTGCCGGCGCAGCCGACACCGATGACATGGTCGAGCTGACCTACGAAGGGTACGGCCCGGGCGGCGTGGCGGTGATGGTCGAATGCATGACCGACAACCGTAATCGCACCGCAGCCGCTGTTCGTCACGCGTTCAGCAAATGCGGCGGCAACCTGGGGACTGACGGTTCGGTGGCCTATCTGTTCGAACGCAAGGGGCAGATCTCCTTCGCTGCCGGCGTTGACGAAGATGCGCTGATGGAAGCCGCCATGGAAGCCGACGCCGATGACGTGGTGACCAACGAAGACGGTTCGATCGACGTGTTCACCTCGTTTGCCGGGTTCTATTCGGTGCGTAACGCACTGGAAGCGGCGGGTTTCAAGGGTGACGACGCGGAAATCGTCATGTTGCCGACCACCAGCGCCGAGCTCGATCTGGAAGGCGCCGAGAAAGTCCTCAAGCTGATCGACATGCTTGAAGACCTGGATGACGTGCAGAACGTCTATTCCAATGCGGAAATCCCGGAGTCGGTGGCTGCACAGCTCGGTTAAGGGCGACCAGGATACATTGTGGGAGCGAGCCTGCTCGCGATTGCGGATTTTCAGGCAGCATCGTTGCTGGATGTGAAATCGCTATCGCGAGCAGGCTCGCTCCCACATTTGTTTTTCGTTGTATTGAATTTCGTGCTTTTAATGAGTCGCAGGCGTTATGACTTTAATTCTTGGTATCGACCCCGGTTCGCGTATCACCGGTTACGGTGTGGTTCGTGATACCGGCCGTGGCTGTGAGTACGTCGCCTCCGGTTGTATCCGCACCGGTGCCGGCGAGCTGCATGAGCGACTGCAGATTGTCTATCGCGGGGTACGGGAGATCATTCAGACTTACCATCCGGTGACCATGGGGATCGAAAAGGTTTTCATGGCCCGTAACGCCGATTCCGCCCTGAAACTGGGGCAGGCCCGTGGCGCAGCGATCGTCGCGGGTGCCGAGGAAAGCCTGGAAATAGCCGAATACACCGCAACCCAGGTCAAGCAGGCGGTCGTCGGCACCGGTGCGGCCAACAAGGAGCAGGTGCAAATGATGGTCATGCACATGCTCAAGCTCACCAGTAAACCGCAGATCGATGCCTCGGACGCCCTGGCCATTGCCATTTGCCATGCTCACACTCGCTCCAGCCTGCTGCCCCATGGGCTGGGAGCTGCACGCAGTCGTGGCGGGCGCCTGCGTCTCTGATAGCATCAGCAATCATTTTCATGGAGTGAGTGCGTTCCGCCTGTGTCGTCGGCGGTATTGCTCGCTCTATCAGTCGCTGGCCAAGAGCTGGCCAACGCTCAAGGATTTGTAACGTGATTGGACGTTTGCGCGGCACCCTGGCTGAGAAGCAGCCTCCCCATCTGATTCTGGATGTAAATGGCCTGGGCTATGAGCTTGAAGTGCCCATGACGACCCTTTATCGCTTGCCGTCGGTCGGTGAGCCGCTAACCTTGCATACCCATTTGGTCGTGCGCGAAGACGCACAGTTACTCTATGGTTTTATCGGCAGGCGTGAGCGCGATTTTTTTCGCGAATTGATCCGCCTCAATGGCGTCGGGCCGAAACTGGCCTTGGCCTTGATGTCGAGCCTGGAAGTCGACGAGCTGGTTCGCTGCGTACAGTCCCAGGACACTTCGGCGCTGACCAAGGTCCCGGGCGTCGGCAAGAAGACCGCCGAACGCTTGCTGGTGGAACTCAAGGATCGCTTCAAGGCCTGGGAAACCGTACCGGCCATGTTCGCCCTGGTGCCGAACCAGCCGGATGGACCGGCTCCGGTGAACACTGCCGAGACTGATGCCGTCAGCGCCTTGATTTCCCTGGGCTACAAGCCCCAGGAAGCGAGCAAGGCGGTGTCTGCGATCAAGGAGAAAGATTTGAGCAGTGAAGACATGATCCGCCGCGCCTTGAAGGGAATGATCTAAGTGATTGAAGCTGATCGTCTGATCGCTGCCACGCACAGTCCGCGTGAGCGCGAAGAAGTCCAGGACCGCGCCATTCGCCCTGTCAGCCTGGCCGAATACATTGGCCAGCCGACCGTTCGCGAGCAGATGGAGTTGTTCATTCAGGCTGCGCGCGGTCGTAACGAATCCCTGGATCACACGCTGATCTTCGGGCCGCCCGGCCTGGGCAAGACCACGCTCGCCAACATCATCGCCCAGGAAATGGGCGTGTCGATCAAGAGCACCTCGGGGCCGGTGCTGGAGCGCCCCGGTGACCTGGCGGCGCTGTTGACCAACCTTGAGCCCCACGATGTGCTGTTTATCGACGAAATCCATCGCCTGTCGCCCATCGTTGAAGAAGTGCTGTACCCGGCCATGGAGGATTTTCAGCTCGACATCATGATCGGTGAAGGCCCGGCCGCGCGTTCGATCAAGCTGGATCTGCCGCCGTTCACCCTGGTCGGGGCAACGACGCGTGCGGGGATGCTTACCAACCCGTTGCGTGACCGTTTCGGCATCGTCCAGCGCCTGGAGTTCTACAACAACGCCGATCTGTCGACAATTGTCAGTCGCTCGGCAAGCATCCTTGGTTTGCCGCTGGACCCGGAAGGTGCTTTCGAAATCGCCCGACGTGCCCGTGGCACCCCACGGATCGCCAACCGTTTGCTGCGCCGGGTGCGCGACTTCGCTGAAGTTCGCGCCAAGGGCCACATCACCAAGCCGATTGCCGACCTGGCGCTGAACCTGCTGGACGTCGACGAGCGTGGCTTCGATCACCAGGACCGACGTCTGTTGCTGACCATGATCGAGAAATTCGATGGCGGGCCGGTCGGGGTCGACAGCCTGGCCGCCGCCATCAGCGAAGAGCGTCACACCATCGAAGACGTGCTCGAGCCATACCTGATCCAGCAGGGTTACATCATGCGCACGCCTCGGGGGCGGGTGGTGACGCGGCATGCCTACCTGCATTTTGGTTTAAACATTCCGTCACGATTGGGCGAAATGCCCGTGGTAGACGAGTTTCTCGATGCCGCTGACGATTAATTAACATTGCGTGCTGATTTTTTCGGGCAATGTAGGGTCCCAGGACCGTACTTTCACGTGAAAGCCGCAGAACAATGAAAAACAGTTGCCATGCCGGATTGGCAACCTGAGGAGTAAGCACTAGAGTATGCGCGCGCAAAACGGGCTTGAGCCTTTCGCACATCGCTGTCGCGTTTATTACGAGGACACCGATGCGGGGGGCATCGTGTATTACGTTAATTACCTCAAGTTTATGGAGCGGGCTCGAACCGAGCGGCTACGAGATCTGGGCTTTGCCCAATCCACGCTTGCCGGTGAGGACCTGTTGTTCGTCGTGCATTCCAGCGAAGCGCGCTACCACGCGCCGGCGCGACTGGACGACGAACTGCTGGTAAGCGCCGAGGTAATCGAATTGAACCGTGCCAGCCTGCGCTTCAAGCAGCAGGTCAGGCGGGCAACGGATAATGTGCTGCTCTGCGAAGGGCAGTTTCTGGTGGCCTGTGTGCGCACTGAAAGTTTGAAACCCCGGGCCATTCCCGAAGCTCTACGGGCGGCCTTTGCCGACGTGAGCGGCGCGGGTACACACTCAAAGCAGGAGATAAAGCGTGGAAGCTAACGTCGTCGACCATTCCTCCATGTGGAGCCTGGTCAGCAATGCCAGTATCGTGGTGCAACTGGTAATGCTGATCCTGGTAGCCGCATCGGTGACCTCGTGGATCATGATTTTTCAGCGCAGCAACCTGCTGCGTGCCGGTCGACGCGCCCTGGAGAGCTTTGAAGAGCGCTTCTGGTCGGGTATCGACCTGTCCAAACTGTACCGTCAGGCCGGCAGCAATCCGGACCCTGATTCGGGCGTCGAGCAAATCTTCCGTGCCGGTTTCAAGGAATTCTCCCGTCTGCGTCAGCAGTCGGGCGTTGATCCGGAAGCGGTCATGGAAGGCGTGGCCCGTGCCATGCGCGTCGCCATTTCCCGCGAAGAAGAAAAGCTCGAGCAGAGCCTGCCTTTCCTGGCCACCGTTGGTTCCGTGAGCCCGTACATCGGTCTGTTCGGTACCGTCTGGGGGATCATGAACTCCTTCCGTGGCCTGGCCACCGCCCAGCAAGCGACGCTGGCCACTGTGGCGCCAGGTATCGCCGAAGCACTGATTGCCACCGCGATCGGTCTGTTCGCTGCCATTCCAGCCGTTATCGCTTACAACCGTTTTGCTGCTCGCAGCGAAACCCTGCTGGGCCGCTACTACACCTTCGCCGACGAGTTCCAGGCGATCCTGCACCGTAAAGTGCACACCAGCGAAGAATAAGCAGGTAATTTCCAATGGCTTTAATCGCTCGAGCTCGCAAAAAGCGCAAGCCGGTCGCCGAGATGAACGTGGTGCCTTACATCGACGTGATGTTGGTGCTGCTGGTCATCTTCATGGTGACCGCGCCGATGCTCAATCAGGGCGTGAAAGTTGATCTGCCCAAGGTTTCCAGCGAAGCCTTGCCGCAGGACAACAACACCCAGGTCCTGACCATTTCCATCAAATCCGACAAGACCTACTACTGGAATCTTGGTAGCGAAGTCGACACCGAAAAGCAGCAGGATCGGGCCATGACCCTGCCGCAGATGACTGACGCGGTGACCAAGATCATTCGCGTCGGCAACGAAGGCGGCAAGCGTACCCAGGTCTTCATTCGCGGCGACAAAACCGTCGATTACGGCTCCGTCATGGGGGCCATGGGCGGGTTGCAGAAAGCCGGGGTCGGTAATGTTGGCTTGATTACCGAGGCGCCCTGATGCAGCAACAGCGAGAGCCGTCCGCCTCGGAAAGCTACTTCTGGCCTAGTGTCTGGGCGATTGGCTTGCACGTGCTGGTGTTCGGCATGCTGTTCGTCAGCTTTGCCTTTACCCCGGAACTGCCGCCGGCCAAGCCGATTGTCCAGGCGACCCTGTACCAACTGAAGTCGAAAAGTCGGGCCACCACCCAGACCAATCAGAAGATTGCCGGTGAAGCGCAGAAATCCGCTGCGCGCCAGACCGAAGTCGAACAGATGGAACAGAAAAAGATCGAGCAGGAAGCGATCAAGGCCGCGGAACAAAAGAAGGAAGATGCGGCTCAAAAAGCCGAAGAATCCAAGAAGGCCGACGAGACGAAGAAAGCGGAAGAGGCAAAAAAGGCTGATGAAGCCAAGAAAGCCGATGAAGCGAAGAAGACCGCCGAAGCCAAAAAGGTCGAAGAGAAACAATTGGCTGATATAGCCAAGAAGAAGGCCGAAGAAGAAGCCAAGAAAGCGGCTGAAGAAGAGGCCAAGAAAGCGGCCGCCGAAGAAGCGAAGAAAAAGATCGTCGAAGACGCCAAGAAGAAAGCCGCGGAAGACGCCAAGAAGAAATCTGAAGCTGAAGAGGCGAAGAAGAAAGTCGCTGAAGACGCGAAGAAGAAAGCGGCTGCCGATGCTGCGAAGAAAAAATCGCAGGAAGCGGCGCGTAAATCCGCCGAAGACAAAAAGGCCCAGGCCTTGGCCGATTTGCTTTCCGACACGCCGCAGCGTCAGCAGGCCTTGGCCGATGAGCAGGGCGATGAAGTCGCCGGCAGTTTCGATGATCTGATTCGTGCGCGTGCAGCGGAAGGCTGGGCTCGTCCGCCTTCGGCCCGCAAAGGCATGACGGTCGTGTTGCAAATCGGCATGTTGCCGGACGGGACGGTGACTTCGGTCAGCGTGTCCAAGTCCAGTGGCGACGGTCCGTTTGACGCGTCGGCTGTTGCAGCGGTGAAGAATATTGGACGTTTGACAGAAATGCAGGGAATGAAGCCGAGTGATTTCGCTCCGTATCGTTCATTCAAGATGACATTCACACCTGAGGATCTAGCTTTGTGAGAAACCTTCTTCGAGGAATGCTGGTCGTTATCTGCTGCATGGCAGGGATGGCGATGGCAGATGAGAAAAACATTCTGGTTACAAGCGGCAGCGATCGGGCGACCCCGATCGCCGTCGTACCGTTCGGCTTCCAGGGCGGTAGCGTGCTGCCGGACGACATGGCGGAAATCATCGGTAACGACCTGCGTAACTCGGGTTACTACTCGCCGCTTCCAAAGCAGAACATGATCAGCCAGCCGAGCCAGGCCAGCGAAATCATCTTCCGTGACTTCAAGGCGCTGGGTGCCCAGTACGTCATGGTCGGCAGCATCGTTCCGGCGGGCGGTCGCCTGCAGGTGCAATACGCACTGTTCAACGTGGCCACCGAACAGCAAGTGCTGACCGGCAGCGTGTCCGGCGGCGTCGATCAGTTACGCGACATGGCGCACTATATCTCCGACCAGTCGTTCGAAAAGCTCACGGGTATCAAGGGTGCTTTCTCGACTCGCCTGCTGTACGTAACGGCCGAGCGTTTCTCCGAGAACAACACTCGCTACACCCTGCAACGTTCGGACTACGACGGTGCTCGCGCCGTGACCCTGCTGCAGTCGCGCGAGCCGATCCTGTCGCCGCGTTTCGCACCGGATGGCAAGCGCATCGCTTATGTCTCTTTCGAGCAGAAGCGTCCACGCATCTTCATGCAGAACATCGACACCGGTCGCCGTGAGCAGATCACCAACTTCGAAGGCCTGAACGGTGCGCCAGCCTGGTCGCCGGATGGCAATCGCCTGGCGTTCGTGCTGTCGAAAGACGGCAACCCGGACATCTATGTGATGAACCTGGGTTCGCGTCAGATCAGCCGCGTCACCAACGGCCCTGGCATCAACACCGAACCGTTCTGGGGCAAGGATGGCTCGACCATCTACTTCACGTCCGACCGTGGCGGCAAGCCGCAGATCTACAAGACCAGTGCCGGTGGTGGCGGTGCCGAACGCGTGACTTTCGTCGGTAACTACAACGCCAACCCTAAACTGTCGGCTGATGAAAAGACGCTTGTCATGATTCACCGTCAGGATGGCTTCACCAATTTCAAGGTGGCGGCCCAGGATTTGCAGCGCGGTAGTGTAAAAATCCTCACTGATAGCACTCTGGACGAGTCGCCTACTGTCGCGCCCAACGGCACCATGGTAATCTACGCCACCCGCCAGCAGGGCCGGGGAGTCTTGATGCTCGTGTCCATCAATGGACGCGTAAGGCTCCCGCTTCCTACCGCACAAGGCGAAGTCAGAGAACCTTCCTGGTCCCCTTACCTGAACTGACGCGGCGCTATACGTTGTACTTAACACACTGGGGTTCATTAGGAGTTTCACGATGGAAATGCTGAAGTTTGGTAAATTTGCTGCGCTGGCACTGGCCATGGCTGTAGCTGTAGGTTGCTCGTCCAAAGGCGGCGACAATGCCGGTGAAGGCGCGGTAGATCCAAACGCTGGTTACGGCGCAAACACTGGTGCAGTTGACGGCTCCCTGAGCGAAGAAGCTGCTCTGCGCGCTATCACTACTTTCTACTTCGAATACGACAGCTCGGACCTGAAGCCAGAAGCCATGCGCGCTCTGGACGTTCACGCCAAAGACCTGAAAGCAAACGGCGCTCGCGTTGTTCTGGAAGGCAACACCGACGAACGTGGTACTCGTGAGTACAACATGGCACTGGGCGAGCGTCGTGCGAAAGCCGTTCAGCGCTACCTGGTACTGCAAGGTGTTTCCCCAGCTCAGCTGGAACTGGTTTCCTACGGCGAAGAGCGTCCAGTTGCTACCGGCAACGACGAGCAGTCCTGGGCTCAAAACCGTCGCGTCGAACTGCGTAAGTAATTCGTCATGCGAACGTGCCGTCGTGCTGTAACTGTTCTGGCTCTCAGTCTCGCGCCGCTTGCGGTGTGGGCTGCGGTTCCTGTGGTCGATAACGACTCCGGCTATAACAATAGCGGGAGCAGTTATCCGCCTGCAGGTTACGGTACGAACGGCGCCTATGCCGGGGGAGGGGTTTCGGCCCCTGTCTCGGCACAGGGCGAGCTGTTCAACCAACTGCAATCAATGCAGCAACAGATCGAGCGCCAGCAAGGTGCGATTGAAGTTCTGCAAAATGATGTAGCGCGCATGAAACAGGAAAACCTGGAGCGATACCAGGATCTTGATCGGCGCATAGGAACCGGCGTTGCACCAGCCGCGACTCCTGAAAATTCTTCCACCGGCGGTGATTCGAATTCCGCTGGTGCAGCCGCAGGTGCGGCAGCTGGCGCAGCCGCCGCTCAAGCACCTGCCGCGGGTGGCGAACCGGCGGATCCGGCGAAGGAAAAGCTCTATTACGATGCTGCCTTCGACCTGATCAAGGCCAAGGATTTCGACAAGGCCAGCCAGGCTTTTGCCGCTTTCCTGCGCAAATACCCGAACAGCCAGTACGCGGGCAACGCCCAATACTGGTTGGGCGAAGTGAATCTGGCCAAAGGCGATCTGCAAGGCGCAGGTCAGGCGTTTGCCAAGGTTTCGCAGCTGTATCCCAAGCACGCCAAAGTGCCGGACTCGCTGTACAAGCTCGCTGATGTAGAGCGTCGCCTGGGTCATACCGACCGGGTCAAAGGCATTCTGCAGCAGGTGGTGTCCCAATATCCGGGCACTTCCGCCGCTCAGTTGGCCCAGCGTGATCTGCAAAAAATGTAAGCCTGCTTGACCCGTTTCAAAGAAACCCGCGCTTGTCGCGGGTTTTTTCGTTAGAATTCACGCCCTTTTTATGAAACACGCTTTTAGGGGCCTGCGCTTTGCCGGGGTTCCTTCAAGTGCCTGACGGAGGCGGACAGCCTGTTTAGCTGTTACGCCCGTGGCGACTATGCAAGACACATTGAGAATCACCGAAGTTTTCTACTCGTTGCAGGGTGAAACGCGGACTGCCGGCCTGCCCACTGTTTTTGTGCGCCTGACCGGTTGCCCTCTGCGTTGCCAATACTGCGACAGCGCCTACGCGTTCACCGGCGGAACCATTCGCACGCTCGACGACATCCTCGAGCAAGTTGCCGGTTTTCGCCCGCGATACGTCTGCGTCACGGGCGGCGAGCCCCTGGCACAGCCCAACGCCATTCCCTTGCTCAAGCGCTTGTGTGACGCCGGTTACGAAGTGTCGCTGGAAACCAGTGGCTCCATCGATATCTCGGCAGTAGATTCCCGGGTCAGTCGCGTTGTCGACCTGAAAACCCCGGGTTCGAAGGAAGCGCACCGCAATCGCTACGAAAACATCGAGCTGCTCACGCCCAACGATCAGGTGAAGTTTGTCATCTGCTCGCGGGAGGACTATGACTGGTCCGTATCCAAGCTGATCCAGTACGGTCTTAACCTGCGTGCCGGTGAAGTCCTGTTCTCGCCAAGTCACCATGATCTCAATGCCCGGGATCTGGCGGACTGGGTGGTGGCGGACAACCTGCCAGTGCGTTTGCAATTGCAGCTGCATAAATATCTATGGAATGACGAGCCGGGGCGCTGAAATGACTGAACAACTCAATACGGCTGAAAAACGAGCGGTCATCCTGCTTTCCGGTGGCCTGGACTCGGCGACCGTCGTGGCCATGGCGCGCGCCGAAGGCTACAGCTGCTACACCATGAGCTTTGACTACGGTCAGCGCTCTCACGCCGAGCTGTACGCCGCCGAGCGTGTGGCGCGGGACCAGGGTGTGGTCGAGCACAAGGTGATCGGCCTGAACCTGAACGGCATGGGCGGCTCGGCCCTGACCGACAGCAGTATCGATATTCCAGAGGAGCTCGGTGAAGGCATTCCGGTGACGTACGTGCCTGCGCGTAACACGGTGTTCCTGTCCCTGGCCCTGGGCTGGGCAGAAGTGCTCGGCGCACGGGACATCTTTATCGGCGTCAACGCGGTGGACTACTCCGGTTACCCGGACTGCCGTCCCGAGTTCATCGAGTCGTTCGAGCGCATGGCCAACCTGGCAACCAAAGCCGGCGTGGAAGGCAATGGCTTCCGCATCCAGGCGCCGCTGCAAAACTTCAGCAAGGCGCAGATCGTCCAGGAAGGCGTGAAGCTTGGCGTGAACTATGGACTGACCGTTTCCTGCTATCAGGCCGACGATGAAGGCCGTGCGTGCGGCAAGTGCGACAGCTGCCGACTGCGTGCAGAAGGCTTTGCGGCGGCCGGAATCAGCGATCCAACCCCTTATTTTTGATTTATTTCAAAATAGGTGTTGAATAGTCCTTAAAAATCAGTATTATACGCGCCACCACACAGCGGGTCGTTAGCTCAGTTGGTAGAGCAGTTGGCTTTTAACCAATTGGTCGTAGGTTCGAATCCCACACGACCCACCATTTTTGGCGGTTTAGAAAATCCGGAAGGCCCACGCAAGTGAGGATTTCCGGGTTTTTTTTTGCCCGCGATTCAAGCCCGCTTCGCAGCGCGCTGCTGCGCATGACGCAGGTCAGAATCACCTTTTGCATCCGTCGGATATTCTGTAGCCTTGCGCAGCTTCAACGCTGTCCGTGCCTGATCAATACTCACTTTCCCGGCGGTACCCCGATGGGTCCGGAGCCGGGTGTATACTCGACTTTCGCGCGAATGCGCTTGCAGGTCTTGCGAACATGACGCAAATTTCCGAACGCCTTCTGGTTCAAGCCCACCTCGACGCCAAACAGCCCAAGCCGCTGACCGCCGATGAAGAGGCTTATTACCGTGCTGCCATCGCTGCCGAGCTCAAGGCTCAGGACGCGGTGCTGGTGGCCCACTTCTATTGTGACCCTGTCATTCAGGCGCTGGCCGAAGAGACGGGGGGCTGTGTTTCCGACTCGCTGGAAATGGCTCGTTTCGGCAACGCCCATCCGGCCAAGACCGTGGTCGTCGCTGGCGTGAAGTTCATGGGTGAGACCGCCAAGATCCTCAATCCGGAAAAACGCGTGCTGATGCCGACGCTCGAAGCGACCTGTTCGCTCGACCTGGGTTGCCCGGTGGACGAGTTTTCCGCGTTCTGCGATCAACACCCGGAGCGCACGGTGGTGGTGTACGCCAACACGTCGGCTGCGGTAAAGGCCCGAGCGGATTGGGTGGTGACTTCAAGCTGTGCGCTGGAGATCGTCGAAAGCCTGATGGACAATGGCGAGACCATTATCTGGGGCCCGGACAAGCACCTGGGGACCTACATCCAGCGCCAGACCGGTGCCGACATGCTGCTGTGGGACGGTGCCTGCATCGTTCACGAAGAGTTCAAGTCCAAGCAGCTTGAAGACATGAAGGCGCTGTACCCGGATGCGGCGATTCTGGTGCACCCGGAGTCGCCGACCTCGGTGATTGAATTGGCGGACGCCGTGGGTTCGACCAGTCAGTTGATCGCGGCGGCCCAGAGCCTGCCGAACAAGACGCTGATCGTCGCGACCGACCGTGGCATCTTCTACAAGATGCAGCAGCTGTGCCCGGACAAGGTCTTTATCGAAGCCCCGACGGCGGGTAACGGCGCGGCATGCCGCAGTTGTGCGCATTGCCCGTGGATGGCCATGAACACCCTTGAGCGCACGCTCAAGGCGTTGAAGGAAGGGTCGAACGAGATCTTTGTCGACCCGGCACTGATCCCGCAGGCGATTCGCCCGCTCAAGCGCATGCTTGATTTCACCCAGGCTGCGCGGATGAAGTTGGCCGGGAACGCCTGAAGTCTGTCAGGATCGCCGCATAATACTGTAGGAGTGAGCCCTGCTCGCGATGGCGGTCTGTCAGTCATATCAATGTTGACTGACAGACCGCCATCGCGAGCAGGCTCGCTCCTACAATGGTTTTTGCGTCGGAGAATTATTTGGTCTTCTTCGGAATCCGCACCAGCTCGGTATTGGAGTAGATGTCATGCCAGCTGCGTTTCTGTTTGTCGAACAGCGACCAGAAGAATCCGAGGCCAACGCAGAGCAGCGAAGCAATCGACACCACAAAGCGCAGCAGCGCCTGCCACAGGCTGATGGACGAGCCATCGGCATTCTGCACACGGATGCACCAGACCTGCATGCCCAGCGTCTGACCGGACCAGGTCCAGAATTTGGCGAAGAAGCCGAACAATACGAACAGCAAGACGGTGGAAAGCAGGGGGTCGCCGTCCAGCGCGCCCGCTTCGGTCAGGGTGCGCATCCTTTCTTCGCCGATGATCGCCATCTGGATCATCTTGTAGACGCCGCTGGTGACGATCAGCAGAGCGGTGCACAGCAGGAAATCATAGAACATGGCTGCCAGACGACGACCCAGGCCAGCGGCAGGAAAGTTGCCCTGGGGGGTAAGCAGGTGTTTCGACATGGCAGGCTCTCGGCGAAAAAAGAAGCCATTTTACGGATTTACGCGCACAAAAAAGCCCCTGATGTCAGCATCAGGGGCTTTTTCGTTACAGAAGATCAGGCTTCTGCTTGTACTTCGTCAGCCTGCATGCCTTTCTGGCCCTGCACGGCGATGAAAGTCACTTTCTGGCCTTCTTTCAGGCTCTTGAAGCCGTTGCCCTGGATGGCGCGGAAATGCACGAACAGATCCGGACCGCTTTCAGGAGTGATAAAACCAAAACCTTTCTCGTCGTTAAACCACTTGACGGTACCGCTCTGACGTTGGGACATTTCTTATTTCCTTTGACGCAAAAAATTAATGACAGTCTCCTTCTCATGAAAGAGTACTGGGGCTGGTTGCAGGAGAGTAAGAAGACGTCGAACGGGATGTAGCTAACTTGTAGGCTACTGCCCAGGTCACGATTCCAAGCGACCCATGCAAACACAGTGAACAAACTCTACGCCAACTACGGGAGAAAAAACAAGCCCCGTGAAGGCCCCGTATTTCCTCAGGTTGATGGCAAAGTCAGTCCATTAGCGGGGGCTTATTCCCTAGTGTTGTTCAATTGTTTTCGATCGTTATAAGCAAAGTTCATAATCGAAGCTTATAGCCAAACGATGCACTGTTATATGGCGGTTGCGTTACACATTAGTGCACCGTTAACGCAACCGCGTTACTTATAGGAACAGTCAATCAGCCACGATAGTAGCGTTGTGGAACAAATGGCATTTTGCTTACAAGCAAAGGCACCTTTTTCCCACGAACGATCGCCCAAACGGGGGTGTCCAGTGCGATGTAGGCGCTGTCGACATAACCCATGGCCAGCGGACCGCCCAGGGTCGGTCCGAAACCGCCGCTGCAGACGCTACCGATGATGTCGCCGGCTTCGTTGACGATCTCGGCGCCTTCACGCACGGGTGTACGTTCCTGCGGCAGCAGACCTACACGTTTGCGGTTCACGCCTGCCTGTTGCTGGGCGAATACGGTTTCGGCGCCAGGGAAGCCGCCAGCCCGTGCACCATCGGCGCGACGTGGCTTGGAGATCGCCCACAGCAGGCTTGCTTCGATCGGGGTGGTGTCGGTGTTCATGTCGTGGCCGTACAGGCACAGGCCGGCTTCCAGGCGCAGGGAGTCGCGGGCGCCAAGACCGATGGCGGCCACTTCCGGTTCGGCCAGCAGGGCGCGAGCCAGGGCTTCGGCATTGGCGGCCGGTACGGAAATTTCGAAACCGTCTTCGCCGGTGTAACCCGAACGGCTGGCAAAGCAGTCCACGCCCAGCAGCTTCACGCGGGCGAACTGCATGAAGGTCATCTTTGCAACTGTAGGCGCCAGACGCGCCAGTACATTGACTGCCGCCGGGCCTTGCAGGGCGAGCAGGGCACGCTCTTCGAACAGCGGCTCGATGCTGCACTGGTCGCCGATGTGCTTGCGAAGGTGGGCCAGGTCCTGATCCTTGCAGGCGGCGTTGACCACCAGGAACAGTTCGTCGTTACCCAGGTTGGCGACCATCAGGTCGTCGAGGATGCCGCCGGTCTCGTTAGTGAACATGGCGTAACGCTGCATGCCCACCGGCAGGTCGATGATGTCCACCGGCACCAGGGTTTCCAGGGCCTTGGCGGCATTGGCGCCGGTCAGGCGGATCTGGCCCATGTGCGAGACGTCGAACAACCCGGCCTGATCGCGGGTGTGCTGGTGTTCTTTCATCACGCCCAGCGGGTATTGCACGGGCATGTCGTAGCCGGCGAAGGGCACCATGCGTGCGCCGAGTTCGATGTGCAGTGCGTGCAACGGGGTTTTCAACAGTTGTTCGGTGGACATATTCAGCTCCTGAAGAAGGGTGCAGATGAGCGCGCATCAGCACTCGATAATGTTGACCGCCAAACCGCCACGGGCGGTTTCCTTGTATTTGCTTTTCATGTCGGCGCCAGTCTGGCGCATGGTGCGGATGACCTTGTCGAGAGAGACGAAGTGTTGTCCGTCGCCGCGCATGGCCATGCGCACGGCATTGATGGCCTTGACCGAACCCATGGCGTTGCGCTCGATGCAAGGCACTTGCACCAGCCCGCCAATCGGGTCGCAGGTCAGTCCGAGGTTGTGTTCCATGCCGATTTCCGCGGCGTTCTCCACTTGTTGCACAGTGCCGCCCAGTACTTCGCACAAGGCGCCGGCGGCCATCGAGCAGGCGACACCGACTTCGCCCTGGCAGCCGACTTCGGCGCCGGAGATGGAGGCGTTTTCCTTGTACAGAATGCCGATGGCCGCGGCGGTCAGCAGGAATCGCACCACGCCGTCGTCATTGGAACCCGGGATAAAGCGCATGTAGTAGTGCAGCACCGCTGGAATGATCCCCGCCGCACCATTGGTGGGCGCCGTTACGACGCGCCCGCCGTTGGCGTTCTCCTCGTTGACCGCCAGCGCGTAGAGGTTGACCCAGTCCAGCACAGACAGTGGGTCGCGCAAGGACGATTCCGGGTTTTTGCACAATTGCCGATGCAGCGCGGCGGCCCGGCGCTTGACCTTCAGCCCGCCGGGCAGGATGCCTTCGTTACGGCATCCGGCGGCGACGCAGTCCTGCATCACTTGCCAGATTTTCAGCAGGCCGGCGCGGGTTTCCGCTTCCGGGCGCCAGGCGCTTTCATTGGTCAGCATCACCTGGCTGATCGACAGCCCGTATTTGACGCAATGACCGAGAAGATCCTTGGCGCTTTTGAACGGAAAGGTCAGGGGCGTGGCGTCTTCGACGATGCGGTCGGCGCCGGCGGCGTCCTCATCGACCACGAAACCGCCGCCGACCGAGTAGTACTCGCGGCTGCGGATCTGCAGGCCCGCTGCGTCGAAGGCGCGGAAAATCATGCCGTTGGGGTGATAGGGCAGCGGTTTGCGAATCATCGCCAGGTGTTCTTTCTCGTTGAACGCAATGCTGTGTTCGCCGAGCAGGTTCAAGCGGCCGTTGCCGCGAATGTCTTGCAGACGCTCAGCGACGGTTTCGGTATCCACGGTGTCCGGGTGTTCGCCTTCCAGGCCCAGCAACACAGCCTTGTCGCTGCCGTGGCCTTTACCGGTGGCGCCGAGCGAGCCGTACAACTCGACCTTGACGCAGGTGGTGGCCGTCAGCAGCCCTTCACGGCGCAAACCTTCGACGAAACGCGCAGCGGCGCGCATCGGGCCGACGGTGTGGGAGCTGGAGGGGCCGATGCCAATCTTGAACAGGTCGAACACGCTTAACGACATGGTGGTTCTCCGGTTTCTTGTTATGGGTATGGCGGGATCTGAGGCTTGGCTCAGTTCCCTGTGGGAGCGAGCCTGCTCGCGATAGCGGTCGTTCAGTCGACAACGATGGTGGCTGTCAGTCCGTCATCGCGAGCAGGCTCGCTCCCACAGGGGGCTGTGGTGTTCTGGAAATTGGGGGCGGATGATTCCGCCCCCTCATTCGTTTAAGCGTAGCTTTCGATCGACGGGCAGGCGCAGACCAGGTTGCGGTCGCCGAACACGTTGTCGACGCGACCGACCGGCGGCCAGTACTTGCCTTCGATCAGCGACGCAACCGGGTACACCGCTTGCTCACGGCTGTACGGGTGCGACCACTCGCCCACCAGTTCCTTGGCGGTGTGCGGCGCGTTTTTCAGCGGGTTGTCGTCCTTGTCCAGCGTGCCGTTTTCCACTGCGCGGATTTCTTCGCGGATGCGGATCATGGCGTCGCAGAAGCGGTCCAGTTCTTCCTTGGACTCGCTTTCGGTCGGCTCGATCATCAGCGTGCCGGCCACCGGGAACGACATGGTCGGCGCATGGAAGCCGAAGTCGATCAGGCGCTTGGCGACGTCATCGACGCTGATGCCGCTGCTGTCTTTCAGTGGGCGCAGATCAAGGATGCACTCGTGCGCCACCAGGCCGTTGCTGCCGGTGTACAGCACTGGATAGTGTTCTTCGAGGCGACGGGAGATGTAGTTGGCATTGAGGATCGCCAGCTGCGAAGCACGCTTGAGGCCCGCGCCACCCATCATACGAATGTACATCCAGGTGATCGGCAGAATGCTCGCGCTGCCGAACGGTGCCGCGCAAACGGCGCCTTCCTTGCGCTCCATCTGGGCGTGGCCCGGCAGGAATGGCGCCAGGTGCGATTTCACACCGATCGGGCCGACGCCCGGGCCGCCACCGCCGTGAGGAATGCAGAAGGTCTTGTGCAGGTTCAGGTGCGAAACGTCGCCGCCGAACTTGCCCGGGGCGCAAAGGCCGACCATGGCGTTCATGTTGGCGCCGTCGATGTACACCTGACCGCCGTTGTCATGAACGATGCCACAGATTTCGCGGATGCCTTCTTCGAACACGCCGTGGGTCGACGGGTAGGTAATCATCAGCGCGGCGAGGTGTTCGCGGTGCTCGATGGCTTTGGCGCGCAGGTCTTCGATGTCGACGTTGCCACGGGCATCGCAGGCGGTGACGACCACGCGCATGCCGGCCATGTTGGCGGTGGCCGGGTTGGTGCCGTGGGCCGACGACGGGATCAGGCAGATGTCGCGACGGTCTTCGCCACGGCTCTGGTGGTAGGCACGGATCGCCAGCAGACCTGCGTATTCACCCTGGGAACCGGCGTTCGGTTGCAAAGATACCGAGTCATAACCGGTAGCGGCGCAAAGCATCGCTTCCAGCTCGTCGGTCAGTTGCTGGTAGCCGACGCTTTGCTCGGCCGGGGCGAACGGGTGCAGGGCGCCGAACTCGGCCCAGGTCACCGGGATCATTTCGCTGGCGGCGTTGAGCTTCATGGTGCACGAACCCAGCGGGATCATGGTGCGGTCCAGCGCCAGGTCCTTGTCCGCCAGTTTGCGCAGGTAGCGCATCAGCTCGGTTTCCGAGTGGTAGCGGTTGAACACCGGGTGGCTGAGGATCGGCGACTGACGTACCAGCGTGGCCGGGATGGCGCTCTGCACCGAAGCGGCGAGGGCGGTGAAATCCGGCAGGGCCTTGCCGTCGGACAGCAGTATCCACAGGGCTTCAACGTCAGCCTGAGTGGTGGTTTCGTCCAGGGACAGGCCCAGGCGCTCGCCATCGACCACGCGCAGGTTGATGCGCTGGGCGTGTGCCTTGTCGTGCAGGGCAGCGGTTTGCGCGCCGGTCTTCACGGTCAGGGTGTCGAAGAAGCTCGCTTGCTCGACGCTCAGGCCCAGTGCACTCAGGCCTTTGGCCAGGATTGCGGTCAGGTGATGCACACGATTGGCGATCTGCGTCAGGCCTTTCGGACCGTGGTACACGGCGTACATGCTGGCGATGTTGGCCAGCAGTACTTGCGCGGTGCAGATGTTGCTGGTGGCTTTCTCGCGACGGATGTGTTGCTCGCGGGTCTGCATGGCCAGGCGCAGGGCCGGGTTGCCGAAACGGTCTACGGAAACACCGACCAGGCGGCCCGGCATGTCACGCTTGAACGCGTCCTTGGTGGAGAAGTACGCCGCGTGCGGGCCACCGAAGCCCAGCGGTACGCCGAAGCGTTGTGCACTGCCGATGGCCACGTCGGCACCGAATTCACCCGGCGCGGTCAGCACGGTCAGGGCCAGCAGGTCGGCAGCCACGGCAACGAGGGCGTTGGCGGAGTGGAAGCGTTCGGTCAGTTCGCGGTAATCGAACACGTCACCGTTGCTCGCCGGGTATTGCAGCAGGGCGCCGAAGAATGGCGTCACGTCGCTCAGCTCGCGCTCGTCGCCAACCACCACGTCGATGCCCAAAGGCTCGGCACGGGTGCGCAGTACGTCGAGGGTCTGCGGGTGACAATGCACGGAGGCGAAGAAGGCGTGGCTGCCTTTGTTCTTGCTCAGGCGTTTGCAGAAGGTCATGGCTTCGGCAGCGGCGGTGGCTTCGTCGAGCAGCGAGGCGTTGGCGATCGGCAGGCCGGTGAGGTCGCTGATCAGGGTCTGGAAGTTCAGCAGCGCTTCGAGACGGCCCTGGGAGATTTCTGGCTGGTACGGGGTGTAGGCGGTGTACCAGGCCGGGTTTTCCAGCAGGTTGCGCAGGATCGGCGACGGCGTGTGGGTGCCGTAGTAACCCTGGCCGATGAAAGTCTTGAACAGCTGGTTCTTAGTCGCGATGGACTTGATCAGGGCCAGGGCATCGGCTTCGCTCAAACCATCTTCCAGGCCGAGGACGCTGGTGCCCTTGATGCTGTCGGGAATCACGCTGGCGCTCAGGGCTTCCAGGGAGTCGAAACCGAGGCTGTTGAGCATGGCTTGCTCGTCACCGGCGCGCGGGCCGATGTGACGGGCGATGAATTCGTTGGCTGTGGTCAGATTCACTTGGGTCATGTCAGCGCTCCTCAGGCTTCGGCTTGGGCTTTGATCAGGCGGTCGTAGGCGTCCTGATCCAGCAGTTGGGCGACTGCCGAGGCGTCGCTTGGCTGGAAGCGGAAGAACCAGCCTTCGCCCAGCGGATCTTCGTTGACCAGTTCAGGGCTGCTGTCCAGCGCCGGGTTCACTTCCAGCACTTCGCCGTCCAGCGGCATGTACACGCCACTGGCAGCCTTTACCGATTCCACGGTGGCGGCTTCGGCGCCTTTGTCGTAGGACTGCAGCTCAGGCAGTTGAACGAAAACCACGTCGCCCAGGGCGTTCTGTGCGAAAGCGGTGATGCCGACCGTGACGCTGCCGTCAGCTTCGGTGCGCAGCCATTCGTGATCTTCAGTAAAACGCAACTCGCTCATGGAAACTCCTAAGGGGGCCAGACTCGTCTGGTGGACGCGATTGAATGCTTGGGCGATGCCCGGGTTATGGGGGAGTACATAGCAAGAACGCGGCCAATGTTGTTTTTATTGTTATTTATCAATGAGTTAGGTGGTTTCTGCAAAGTCTGAAAATCAATCGTTGTAGCGAAATCGATACGGCACATGTCAATGATAAAAGCCGAGGTGGATCAAAGCCTTGTACAGCCGTGATCGGAGAGGGGTGTAGCGATATCGTTCCGCTGTAGCGCTTTCAGTACAGATGGAGGTCGTATTTAGAGTGGGATTTGCGGGGCGAACACAAAACCTGTGGGAGCCAGCCTGCTGGCGATTGCGGTGTGGCAGGCAATAAAGATGTTGACTGATATGACCCCATCGCCAGCAGGCTGGCTCCCACAGGTTTTGTGTTGTGTCAGGCCTTGCTCGGAATTCCGTACTTGCGCAACCGATGGGCAATCGCCGTGTGGGAGGTTTGCAGACGCGTCGCCAGTTGCCGGGTCGAGGGGTAGCTGGCGTAGAGTTTTTCCAGCAGGGTTTTCTCGAACTCGTCCATGGCCTGTTCCAGGCTGTCGACGTCATGGTCGCCCTGGCGAGCCACCGAGGTGCCGGCGATGTCGAGGTCGCCGATGTCCACCAGGCTGCTTTCGCAAATTGCCGCGGCGCGGAAGATCACGTTCTGCAATTGCCGCACGTTGCCCGGCCAGCGGTTGCCCAGCAGCGCCGGGTAAGTGCCCGGCGCCAGGCGACAGATCGGTCGCTGGATCTGCGCGCAGGCCTGCTGCATGAAGTAGCGGGCCAGCAGCAGGATGTCCTGGCCGCGCTCGCGTAGCGGCGGCACCTCGACATTGAGGACGTTGAGGCGATAGAACAGGTCTTCGCGGAACAGGCCTTCGCTGACCATTTTTTCCAGGTCGCGGTGGGTCGCGCTGAGGATCCGTACGTTGACCTTGACCTCACGGTCACCGCCGACCCGGCGAAAACTGCCGTCGTTGAGGAAACGCAGCAATTTGGCCTGCAAGTACGGTGACATCTCGCCGATTTCATCGAGAAACACCGTGCCCTGGTTGGCCAGTTCCATCAGCCCCGGCTTACCGCCCCGTTGTGCGCCGGTGAAAGCGCCAGGGGCATAGCCGAACAGTTCGCTTTCGGCGAGGTTCTCCGGCAATGCCGCGCAGTTCAACGCCAGAAAGGGTGAATTGTGCCGGGCACTGATGGCGTGGCAGGCGCGGGCCACCAGTTCCTTGCCGGTGCCGGTTTCGCCCTGGATCAGCAGCGGTGCATCGAGGGCCGCCACCCGCTGGGCGCGCGCCTTGAGGGTGCGGATCACCGGGGACTCGCCGAGCAGGGCATCGAAACCTTCGGCGTGGTCATGGTGCAGCGCGGAGAGGCGTTCGCCGATGCGGTTCGGTTGGTACAGGGTCAGCAGGGCGCCGGCGTCGGTAATCGGCGTGGCGTCGAGCAACAGGGTCTGGCCGTTGACGGTGATTTCCCGAAGCGGCAGGCGAAAGCCGTGTTCGAGCAGGGCGTCGAGCAAGGCCGGGTCGGCAAACAGGTCGCCCACGCTTTCACCGTCCGGTTCGCGGCCGTACAGGGCGATCAGGGCCGGGTTGGCCAGCAGCACCTTGCCGTCGCTGTCCAGTGCCAGCACCGGGTCGGTCATGGCGGCCAGCAAGGCGTCGAGCTGCAAGTGCCGGCGCTGGCCGGGCAGGATGTCGACCACCGTCACCGCTTGCACGCCACGCACGCTGAACAGGGCATCGCGCAGTTCCTCGAGCACTTGCGGGCTCAGGGTCGGGGCGTCGATATAGACATTGGGCGGGACCATTTCCACCGCATCCAGGTTCAGATTGCGCCCGCCGAGCAGGGCCAGGACTTCCTGGGTGATGCCGACGCGGTCGATGAAGCTGACGTGGATACGCATGGGGCGGTCTTGGGGTCTGCAGTGCGGAGGGTGGCAAGTATGCCTTGGGGCGGGCTAATGGTGAAATTTTGCGCGACCTTCAATGGGGTGATGCCCCCCTGTGGGAGCGAGCCTGCTCGCGATGGCAGTGTGTCAGTCACTAAAAATATTGTCTGACACTACGTCTTCGCGAGCAGGCTCGCTCCTACAGGCTCGGTAGGTTATTCCAGGTGCTCGGGTTTGACCGGGTCGCCCGATTTCATGTTCAACTGCACCCGCACGTCCTCGAACATCGCGTCGTAGTGCTTGTGGATCGAACCGATGTTGCTATGGGTTTTCGGGATGCCATGCTTTTCGGCAATCTTGGTGACGTTGCTGGCGAAGTTGTAGGCCATGTCCTTGGGCAGGAAGAACGACTCGCTCATGTCCTTGTTCTGAATGCTGCCGTGCATCTTGAACAGCATCCCTTTGCCTTCCTTGGGGTCCTGGCTGACTTCATAGTCGATATGGATGTTATAGCTGACGTCGTCCTTGTTCAGCGCGTGTCGCTCGATGTGCAGGTGACCCGGCTCGAACGTTGCCATTGTTGACTCTCCTTCAAAAGATCTCGAATCAGGACAGGCCTCAGGCCTGCCCCGATGTTTCGTTTACTGATAGCTGATGCCCGGTGTCGCCGTGCTGATGCGCGTACCGGCCTTGCCCTGGACGATCGCTTCGATGTCCGCGAGCGAGCCGATCACTGCGACTTTTCCAGTATGGCGTGCGAATTCGCAGGCTGCCTGCACCTTCGGTCCCATGGAGCCGGCGGCGAAGCCGAGTTTCTCAATTTCGTCGGGGTGGGCCTGGGCGATGGCTTTCTGCGTGGGTTTGCCAAAGTCGATGAACGCGGCGTTGACGTCGGTGGCGATTACCAGCAGATCGGCTTCAAGCTGTTCGGCCAGCAGCGCCGAGCACAGGTCCTTGTCGATGACCGCTTCGACGCCCTCGAGTTTGCCGGGCGAGGTATACATGGTCGGAATGCCGCCGCCGCCGGCGCAGATCACGATGCTGCTTTTTTCCAGCAGCCATTTGATCGGACGGATTTCGAAGATGCGCTTGGGTTTCGGGCTGGCGACCACGCGGCGGTATTTGTCGCCGTCCGGGGCAATGGCCCAGCCTTTTTCGGCGGCGAGTTTTTCCGCATCGGCCTTGCTGTAGACCGGGCCGATGGGTTTGGTAGGGTTCTTGAAGGCCGGGTCATTGGCATCGACTTCGACCTGGGTCAGCAAGGTCGCGAAGGGCACTTCGAAGTCCAGCAGGTTGCCCAGTTCCTGTTCGATGATGTAGCCAATCATGCCTTCGGTCTCGGCGCCGAGCACGTCCAGCGGATAGGGCGAAACCGAGGTGTAGGCCGCCGCCTGCAATGACAGCAGGCCGACCTGAGGGCCATTGCCGTGGGCGATGACCAGTTGGTTGCCGGGATGGATCCTGGCGATCTGTTCGGTTGCGATTCGGATGTTGGCGCGCTGGTTGTCAGCGGTCATGGGTTCGCCCCGGCGGAGCAGGGCATTACCGCCAAGAGCTACGACAATACGCATGGTGCAGTCCTTCTAAACAGAGGAAAGGCAAACGACTCGGTCAATTGTAGGAGTGAGCCTGCTCGCGATTGCGCAGCATCAGTCGACATTAATATTGAATGTCAGACCGCTATCGCGAGCAGGCTCGCTCCTACATTGACCGGTGCCGGTCTTAAAGGTCAGCCAGCGTCGACACCAGAATCGCCTTGATCGTATGCATGCGGTTTTCCGCTTGCTCGAAGGCGATGCAGGCCGGCGACTCGAACACGTCATCGGTCACTTCGATGCCGTTGCTCAGGTGCGGGTACTGCTCGGCAATCTGCTTGCCGATCTTGGTGTCGCAGTTGTGGAACGCCGGCAGGCAGTGCATGAATTTGGTGCGCGGGTTGCCGGTGGCTTTCATCAGTTCGGCGTTGACCTGATACGGCAGCAGTTGCTGGATGCGCTCGGCCCAGGCTTCGACCGGCTCGCCCATCGATACCCAGACATCGGTGTGGATGAAGTCCACGCCCTTGACCGCCGCTTTCGGGTCTTCAGTGAGGGTGATGCGCGCGCCGCTTTCTTCTGCGTATTGCTTGCAGCGGCCCACCAGGTCGTCCGCCGGCCACAGGGCTTTGGGCGCGCAGATGCGCACGTCCATGCCGAGCTTGGCGCCGATCAACAGCAGGGAGTTACCCATGTTGTTGCGCGCGTCGCCCAGGTAGGCGTAGCTGATCTCGTGGATGGGCTTGTCGGCGTGTTCACGCATGGTCAGCACGTCGGCGATCATTTGCGTCGGGTGATATTCGTCGGTCAGGCCGTTGAACACCGGCACGCCGGCGAACTTGGCCAGTTCCTCGACGATTTCCTGCTTGAAGCCACGGTACTCGATGGCGTCGTACATGCGCCCGAGTACGCGGGCGGTGTCCTTCATGCTTTCCTTGTGGCCGATCTGCGAGGAGTTCGGGTCGATGTAGGTGACGTTGGCGCCCTGGTCATAGGCTGCGACTTCGAACGCGCAGCGGGTGCGGGTCGAGGTTTTTTCGAAGATCAGTGCGATGTTGTTGCCCTTGAGATGCTGCTGTTCGGTGCCGGTGTACTTGGCCCGCTTGAGGTCGCGGGACAGGTCGAGCAGGTAGCGCAATTCGCGAGGGGTGTGGTGTTCCAGGCTCAGCAGATTGCGGTTATGGATATTGAACGCCATTTTGGATCTCCTAAGGTGAACAGGTTAGTAGTCAATCGGGTCGCGGATGATCGGGCAGGTCATGCAATGGCCGCCGCCCCGTCCCCGGCCGAGTTCGCCGGCGCTGATGGTGATCACTTCCACACCGGCCTTGCGCAGCAGGGTGTTGGTGTAGGTATTGCGGTCGTAGCCGATGACCACGCCGGGCTCCAGGGCCACTACGTTGTTGCCGTCATCCCATTGCTCGCGTTCGGCGGCGAAGCTGTTGCCGCCGGTTTCCACCACGCGCAGGGCCTTGAGGTTGAGGGCCTGGGCGACGGTATCGAGGAAGCTGGTTTCTTCGCGGCGGATGTCGATGCCGCCCGCCTTGCTTTCATCGGGACGCAGGGTGAAGGCGACAATCTTGTTCACCACTTCCGGGAAGATCGTGACGAGGTCGCGATCACAGAAGCTGAACACGGTGTCCAGGTGCATCGCCGCGCGGGATTTCGGCAGGCCGGCGACGATGACTTTCTCGACCGCCTTGTTTTTGAACAGGTTCACCGCCAGTTGCGCAATGGCCTGGCGCGACGAGCGTTCGCCCATGCCGATCAACACCACGCCGTTGCCGATCGGCATCACATCACCGCCCTCAAGGGTGGAGTTGCCATGTTCTTTGTCCGGGTCGCCGTACCAGATCTGGAAGTCGGCGTTGGTGAATTCGGGGTGGAACTTGTAGATGGCGGTGGTCAGCAGGGTTTCCTGACGGCGTGCCGGCCAGTACATCGGGTTGAGGGTGACGCCACCGTAAATCCAGCAGGTGGTATCGCGGGTGAATTGGGTGTTGGGCAGCGGCGGCAGGATGAAGCTGGAGTTGCCGAGGAAGTCGCGGAACATCTCGATGGCTTTGCCGCCGAAACTGGTCGGCAAATCATCGCCCGACACGCCACCGATCAGGAACTCGGCGATCTTGCGTGGCTCCAGGCTGCGCAGCCAAGAGGCCGTTTCGTTGATCAGGCCCAGGCCCACCGAGTTGGCGGTGATCTTGCGTTCCAGAATCCAGTCCAGGGCTTCGGGAATGGCGACGATGTCGGTCAGCAGGTTGTGCATTTCCAGCACATCGATGTTGCGTTCGCGCATCTTGGTGACGAAGTCGAAGTGGTCGCGCTTGGCCTGGGCCACCCACAGCACGTCATCGAACAGCAGTTCATCGCAGTTGTTCGGGGTCAGCCGCTGATGGGCCAGGCCTGGGGAGCAAACCATGACTTTGCGCAGTTTGCCGGCTTCGGAATGGACGCCGTACTTAACTTTTTCCGTGGTCATTGCAGTGATCCTCCAGATGACAAAAAAGGGTAGTGATCCTGGAAACAGGGGGCTAAAGGGTCAGGAAACCGTCGTAGAGACCGTAGGCCGCCACCACGGCGCCGACGACCACCGCAGCGAAAATCAGCTTCTCGACGTTGGTAAAAACCGGTTTGTTGATTTCCAGCTTGGCTTTGGCGAACAGAATCACGCCGGGGGCGTAGAGCAGGGCCGAGAGCAGCAGGTATTTCATGCCGCCGGCGTAAATCAGCCAGATCGCATATATCAGGGCCACGGCGCCGATAAGCAGGTCTTTCTTGCGTGCGGCCAGCGCGCCTTCGTAGGTTTCGCCGCGAACCGCCAACAGCAGTGCGTAGGCCGCCGACCACAGGTAGGGCACCAGGATCATCGAGGTGGCGAGGTAGATCAGCGACAGGTAAGTACTGGCCGAGAACAGCGTGATGATCAGGAAGATCTGCACCATGGCGTTGGTCAGCCACAGGGCGTTGACCGGTACATGGTTGGCGTTTTCCTTGCGCAAAAACGCCGGCATGGTGTGGTCCTTGGCGGCAGCGAACATGATCTCCGCGCACAGCAGCACCCACGAAAGCAGCGCCCCCAGCAATGAGATGATCAGACCAACGCTGATCAGCACCGCGCCCCAGTGACCGACCACGTGTTCCAGCACGGCGGCCATGGACGGGTTCTGCAGTTTGGCCAGTTCCGGCTGGGTCATGATCCCCAGCGACAGCACATTCACCAGGACCAAAAACAGCAGCACGGTGACAAAGCCGATCACGGTGGCTTTACCCACGTCGCTGCGTTTTTCCGCCCGGGCCGAAAAGATGCTCGCGCCTTCGATGCCGATGAACACCCACACGGTGACCAGCATCATTTTGCGCACTTGATCCATCACGCTGCCAAGGTCCGGGTTCTTCAAGCCCCAGATGTCGGCGGTGAAGATGTCCAGTTTGAAAGCGAACAACGCGATCAACATGAACAGCAGCAGCGGCACGATCTTGGCGACGGTGGTCACCAGGTTGATGAACGCTGCTTCCTTGATTCCTCGCAGCACGAGGAAATGTACGGCCCAGAGCAGCACCGAGGCGCCGATCACGGCAGCAGGGGTATTGCCCTCCCCAAATAGCGGAAAGAAGTAGCCGAGGGTGCTGAACAACAGTACGAAGTACCCGACGTTCCCCAGCCAGGCACTGATCCAGTACCCCCAGGCGGACGAGAAGCCCATGTAGTCGCCGAAACCGGCCTTGGCGTAGGCGTAGACACCGCCATCAAGATCGGGTTTGCGGTTGGCCAGGGTCTGGAACACGAATGCCAGGGTGAGCATGCCGACCGCGGTAATCGCCCAACCGATCAGAATGGCGCCGACATCCGCGCTGGCGGCCATGTTTTGTGGCAAGGAAAAGATCCCGCCACCAATCATCGAACCTACGACTAACGCAATCAGCGCGCCGAGTTTCAATTTTCCGGGTGCTTCAGACATTGCATGACTCCAATGCAGGAGAAGAGAGGCAACAGACTAATTCCGTTGGCTATACAATCAGCTGACTTGGATCACTAAATGAGAGTGCGACAGTTTGTTGGCAGAGTGCCATTGTTTGCAGGGTGGCTGTCTGTAATGCTTGTTCTAGAGGCTTTTGCAGGTTATTTAAGAACTTTTTTGCATTTGTTTCGAATTATGACGTTAGTTGGTTGTTCAGGATCTGAAAATGCTCTTAACGGGTTTTGTACAAAATTGATGTATTAATAAAACGTATAAAGCAAATGGTTATATCGACGACCATTTAGCCGTTTTGTGCAAGTTAAAAGACGGTTGTTGGCGTTATTCAATAAACGTCATTACTCTTCATCAATTTAATTAACATCCGCTATGTGACGGTCTCGCGGCAGTTGCCGCCCGAAAAATGGAGATGCAACGATGTCGCAATCACTGAACAAGCTTCGCTTGAGCGCATTGAGCGCGTTGGTGGTGGGCCCGATGATTGCTCGCATCGCTCTGGGCCATGCGGGGCTGGCGGCCTATGGCTTGTACAGCGGGTTGTCGAGCCTGTGAAGGTGTTGCTGGCGTATCAGCCACCCTATGACTGGCCGGCGATGCTGGGTTTTTTGTCGGCGCGGGCGATTGCAGGATTGGAGACGGTTGCCGGCGGCGTTTACTCGCGCGGCATCGAACTGAAGGGTAAGCACGGCAGCTTTTCTATCCGACCTGCTACGTCTGATGCCCTGGAGCTGACGCTGGATTTTCCCGACTCGAACGCCGTGCCCGAAATCGTCGCAAGCGTGCGGCAGATGTTTGATCTGGATGCCGACCTCGCCACGATCCATCGGCATTTAGCGGTTGATCCGCTAATGGCCCGGTTGATTGCCGAGCGCCCCGGGCTGCGTGTGCCGGGGGCCTGGGATGGGCTGGAATTGGCGATCCGCGCGATACTGGGGCAGCAGATCACGGTGGCGGCGGCGATCAGATTGGCGGGGAAACTGGTGGCGCAGTACGGTGTGCCGTTGAGTTCAGAGCTACCGGGTTTGACCCATGTGTTTCCCCGGGCCAGCGTTTTGGCAGGCGCAGATCTGGCAGCGCTGGGCATGCCGAAAAGCCGAGGCCGGACCTTGTCGGGGGTGGCTCAGGCACTGCTCGATGATCCACGATTGTTTGAGCCCGGCCGGGAGGGGGGCGTAGCGCGGTTGCTGGCGTTGCACGGGATTGGTGACTGGACGGCGCAATACATTGCCTTGCGCCAGTTGCGGGAGATGGATGGGTTTCCCAATGGTGATGTCGGGCTGATCAATGCGTTGACGGCGCTGGAAGGTGGGCCGGTGACGGCGCGGCAGCTTTTAACGCGAGCCGAAACCTGGCGGCCTTATCGGGGGTATGCGGCGCAGGTGTTGTGGACTTCGTTGAGTCGCCCTGATTGATCGGGAGCGAGTTTAGTGTTGTCTCTGCTGGCGCTATCGCGAGCAGGCTCGCTCCTACATTTGATCGCGGTCGTCCGGGAGAACCCGGTTACCTGTGGGGAGCCTGTTCGCGACAGCCATCTGAAAGTCACCACCACTGCGCGGGATGTGAACCCAGCTCAGTCGCGGGCAATGCCCACTGCAGCGGCGTTCCGATGATCTTCAGGGGCGGCTGCAATCGATGCGCCGGCCCCCAGGGCGTTTGCTCAATCTGGAGCCCCTGATCGTGTTGATCTTCGCCACGCAACGATTCATTCGGGCCGGCACCCTGTTCGATCAACAACCTCGCCGTACGCGCCAACGACAACCGGGCCGAGCTCCCCGTACCGTCGTTCAACCGCTGTGCCAACAACCGGATCGCACTGGCCGCCATCAAATACCCGGTGGCGTGATCGAGGGCCTGTACCGGCAATGGCGTCGGCTTGTCCGCCTGTTTCCAGCGCCTGCCCGCTTCGGCGATGCCACTGCTCATCTGCACCAGGCTGTCGAAGCCCCGCCGGTTTTGCCAGGGGCCGCTCCAGCCATAGGCGTTGAGGCAAACGTCGATCAGGCCGGGGTTCAGTTGCCGACGCTCATTCATGCCCAGGCCAAGTCGCTCCAGTGCATCGGCGCGATAGCCGTGGAGCAGAATGTCGGCGTCCTTGAGCAGGCATTCGAATACGGCGCGGTCGGACCTGTCGTTCAGATCAAGACG
This sequence comes from Pseudomonas sp. IT-P74, assembly GCF_949768175.1. NCBI lineage: Bacteria > Pseudomonadati > Pseudomonadota > Gammaproteobacteria > Pseudomonadales > Pseudomonadaceae > Pseudomonas > Pseudomonas sp. IT-P74. The sequence continues at coordinate 305,196 of NZ_CATKQD010000066.1, forward strand.
CGCGCAGCGTTTTCCCAAGGTGACTTCCGGCACCACCCCGGGCTCGTTCCAGGTCGGCGGATCAATGCGCAAGACATCGGCACCGAGGCCTGCCAGAAAGCGACTGGCAATGGGGCCTGCCAGTACTCGGGTCAAATCCAGCACCTTGATATCGGCCAACGGTCGAGCAACTGAACCTGTCCACGGTTTGCGGCTCTGGCTTGGGTGGTTGGCGAACAGAATCAAGGGTTCGGCATTCACTGCCTGGCCTTGAGGATGGACCTGCCATTGTTCCCAGGTGCGCATTTCGGCGGCGCAACCACCGGCATCGACCACCGCCTGCTCCAGTTCGTTGTTCGCCCATCGGGCCACTTTGCCGGCCATCGCTGAGCGGTCCGTACAGGCGCCGAGCACGCTTTCGGCGGCGGCGCGGTGGTGGGGCGCGTTGGTGTGCAGGCGAATCCAGCCATCGCGGGTGGCGTAGTCACCGGCTATCGGGTCCCACAGCGGCGGAACGCTCCAGCCAAGCGTGCGAATCGAGGTTGCGAACCAGAATGATGAGAGGCGCCGGTCAACTTCAAGGTCGGGCAGGCGCCCGGTTTGCTGGTGCAGCAGTTCGCTGGCGGCCTGGCCTGCGGCGGCAATGCTGGCGCAGGCCAGATCCGTGACGGCAAACGCCGAGGGCAGGGCGCCGCTGGACGTGAATGGAATCGGGGTATGAGGCAAACCGAGTGCGGCTTGAATGGACGTGAGCAGATCAGTCATCGAAGGGCCCTCCGGAGTGAGAGCCAGATCTTAGTTCAAACATGGCTGGATCATGTGAAACCTTGTGGGAGCGAGCCTGCTCGCGATAGCGGTGGATCAGTCGACATCTGCATTGAATGTCAGTCAGCTATCGCGAGCAGGCTCGCTCCTACAGGGGGATGTGGTGATTATTTAAACGCGGAACTGATCCATCAACCTCATCTGGTGGGTGGTCAGGGAATTGAGCTGGCTGCTGATCTGCGCCGATTCCGTGGCCTGGCCGGTCAGGGTTTCGGTGACGGTGCGGATCGCCGAGACGTTGCGGTTGACCTCTTCGGCGACGGCGCTTTGCTGTTCGGCGGCGCTGGCGATTTGCAGGTTCATGTCGCTGATCACGGTGACCGCGTCGCTGATCTTGCCCAAGGCCTGGACTGCCTGCTGGATCTGCCCGGCGTTGCTGTGGGCCTGGGTCTGGCTCGAATGCATGGTAGCGACCACGCCGCGGGTGCCGCTCTGGATGCGTTCGATCACCAGACGAATCTCTTCCACCGAATCCTGGGTACGCTTGGCCAGGTTGCGCACTTCATCGGCAACCACCGCAAAGCCACGACCGCTTTCACCGGCACGGGCAGCTTCGATGGCGGCGTTGAGCGCCAGCAGGTTGGTTTGTTCGGCGATGCTGCGAATCACCTCCAGCACCGAGCCGATCTGCTCGCTGTTGACCGCGAGGGCTTCGACTTCGGTCACGGCCTTGCTGACTTCTTCGGCCAGTTGATTGATGTCGCGGGTACTGCGCTCGATGATCGACATGCCGTCGCGGGCCGACTGGTCGGCACCTTTCGCCGCGTTGGCCGCGTTCGAGGCGCTGTTGGCGACATCATGGGCGGTGGCGCTCATTTCGTTGGACGCGGTGGCGACCTGGTCGATTTCGCGGAATTGTACCTGCATGCCTTCACTGGTCTGGCGGGCGATTTCCGAAGACTGGTCGGCGGTGCCACGGGCATCGGTGATGCTTTGCTTGATCTGCGCGATGGTCGGTTGCAGCTTGTCGAGGAAGCGGTTGAACCAGCCCACCAGTTCACCCAGCTCGTCCTTCTTGCTGTAGTGCAGGCGCTGGGTCAGGTCGCCGTCGCCACTGGCAATCGCCTTGAGCATGTCGGCCACGCTGTTGATCGGGCGGGTCACGCCGGACGCGGTGAGCCACATCAGCAACAGCCCGAGCAGGCCGGCAATCACCGCCACCGACAGCGCCTTGAGTGTGCCGCTTTGCTGGGCATCGTCGAGCACCGCTTGCAGCTTCACCGAATCGGCCAGCAGCACTTGTTTGGGCAGGTCGATCACCACGGCCCAGGCCTTGGCATCGCTAATCGGGCTGACCGGGTACACCGCGCGGATCAGGTCGCCTTGCTGGAGAATCTTCGGCGCACCATTGGCGAGCAATTGCAGGATGTCCTTGCCATCGCCGCCCAGGGTGTCGCCGATGTTCTTGCCGACTTTGCCAGCATCGACACTGTAGGCGGCCAGCACGCCGGTGCCGGAAACGATCAGCATGTGCCCGGCACTGTTGAACAGGTCGCGCTGGGAGTCGACCGCCGCCGCTTGGAGGGCGTCGAGGGCGATGTCGATACCGACCACGCCGATGGACTTGCCTTCGACCAGCAGCGGTACGGAAATGGTGGTCATCAACACTTCCTTGCCGCCGACCGTATCGGCGTAGGGGTCGAGCAGGCAGATGCGCTTGCTGTCCCGCGGGCAGGTGTACCAGACGTTGTACGGCGTGCCGCTGAGGTTCAGGGTGGTTTTGGTCATGTCCTCTTCGACCATGATTGTGTTCAACGACTCACCGCCGGCGCGGCTCCAGTAGGTGGCGAAACGACCGATCTCGTTGGACTGGCGGGCGGCGTCGTTGGCGAATTCGCTGTCCTTGCCGTCCAGCCCGTTGGGTTCGAAGGCCAGCCAGATCCCCAGCACTTTGCTGTTGCGCTCGAAGGCGGTTTTCAGGCTCTCGTTCAATTCCTCACGCAAAGCGCCGGGCTCCAGCGAGCGCTTGGCGGCCAGGGTGCGCATGTCCTTGATCTGGTCGGCCAGGGCGGTCACCACCGTCAGGGTTTCACCGAAGGTCTTCTGCACCCGCACCGCTTGCTCGGCGGCTTTGGCCTGGAGCAGGTCCTGCACACTGGTGGTGAGCATTGTGCTGCTGGAATCGCTGACCAGGTCATCGTTCTGATTGGTCTGGTAGATGTTCATGCCCACTATCAAGGCGACTACGCCCAGCAGGCACAGACCGGACAGCAGGACGATTTTCAGGCGGATGGACAGTGAGTCGAACATAGGGCGAGCTCGCGAATGGATGAAGTGTTGGCTGTGGGCCGTTGCGGCTCACTCGCTAAATCCATTTAGCGCCGATCAATGCACATCGGCGTGGCGTTGAGGTTACATGAGGGGCAACCCGACGAACGGTATTGGTTGAACGTTTGCGCAGGAAAATGTGCCGAAAATGGGGTTAAAAATAGGAAAAACGCGGGGCGGATTCAAGAGGAGTTCACGTCTCGAGTTTTGAGGCGACGGGCTGGGGGTGTGTGCTCCAACATATATATGTACCGCCTCTCATGGTGGGCGGGACGTTTAAATGCAGATGCCACTTCGGTGGAACTCTTCCGGAAGTCTTGGCTTCTGGCATCTGATTTTAAGTAGTGAGAAAACACATCATGTGGAACACAAGTTGTAAAAGTGCCGGGTTACGCTCGTTGTTGTTTTTGGGGATGTTGTTGGCGGCGGATGTGACACCTGCAATGTCTTTTCTGAGCTCGGCAGCTGTTTCGGGCATCGCCTCTCAAGTAACAACGGCGGTAACGGTACTGCCGGACAAACTGAACACGCTCGAGGACAGCCTGGCTGACGAAACCGATGTGAAGCATTCGCTACTTTAAAATTGAACAAGGGGGCGGATGAGGATTCGTTCGATCTTGTAACAGACGGTACTGGTCACGCTGCGGGCGCCATTCAGTTGGACGGGTGTCACGGCCAATTGAAGTCTGACCCTTTCTGGACCAGCAGTGGCAAGTATCGCAATAAGTGGGAAGTCGAATACAACCGGGGGTATTGGTTGATCCAGGTTAAAGGCAAAGACGCGTCGGGGGTGGGAGGTCGCAGAGTGCCGAACGTTTCATTCGCACAGATATGCTATCAAAGGATGTTGCGTAATTAGGGCTGTCATGTTCCCGGCAAAGCGAGTGTGCATGAGCGCTTTGCCGAGCGAATCATACGATCAGGCCTCGATGTGCAGTCCCTGCTTTTTCACGCTCGGATCCTGGTCGGACTTTTTATGCAATTGGTCCAGCCAAGAGTCCGGGCTTCTCAGGTCCAATGCGCCTTTGCTCAACAATAATCCATAGTCAATCAGCGTATGGAAGTTGCTCAAGTCCAGTTTCACCTTGCCCTCGAACTGTGGCTTGTCCAGCTGGACCAGTTCGATCACGGCGATTGCGTGCTTGAGAGTCAAGGCTTGCAAGCCTTTGGTCTTGTTCAACAGGCTATTCAGTATTTCCTCTCCCTTGGGGGTCAATGTGTTGGGGGGCGAAGTGACTTTCAACCGACCGTCTACGGCTATCGTGAAACCAATGACGTTTTTGGCCATGCCTGGCCATTTACTTTGCAGGTCTTTTTTGAAGTTGGCGTATATCCCTTCCATATCATGGAGCATATCTCCTGCGCGAAGCTCTTTAGCCCAAAGGATTAGGTCTCTATGGCACTTTATTTCATAACGCAGGCCGGAATACTTGCTGCCTGTACCGGATACCTCCAAAAATTTTTCCAACTCATCCAGATCTTCGCTAGTGATACCTGTTTTTATAGGGGACCGGAGTTTCTCGATGGTCAAATTCACCCTTTTCTCATCTACTACAAAGCCTTCGACTTTCTTGGATTGGGCTTTTTCCGTGTTCGCCTTCACTGTTTGCGGATACGGAACTTGAAAAGATGCAGCGGCACTTACATTCATGTCAGCTTCTCGTTGTGGGCGTCATGGTGCTTAACGGCCAGACACAGAAATGGATGACCTGATAAACACGTAGGAGAAATCCGAACAGGAAGTAGGTACTTTCAAGTGTGCCGTTGCCGGCTGATACAGGGCGGTTTGAAGAGGTTTCAGGTCGATTGCGACAGTGATTCCGGTCGCGACCAGATCCACAGGTTGCCCAGCCCCATACCGGCAATTGCCAGGTAAATCGGCCAGCCGTGATCGAGCATCACCAGCATCAGACCGGCGCATAACAGCATGCTGACACTGGCGCTGATTTTTGCCCGGCGCGCGATGATCCTGCCGTTGCGCCAGTTATGGAGGATGGGGCCGAACAGCCGGTGGTTTTCCAGCCAGGCACTCAGGCGCGGCGAACTTCGGGTTGCGGCCCAGGCGGCCAGCAGGATGAACTCGGTGGTTGGCAGGCCGGGTATGACGATGGCGATCAGGCCGACGCCCAGGCTGACGTAGGCCAGCAGGCCGAAGAGGAGGCGGGAGAGTTTTGTTGATGCGGGCATGGGCTCGGGAGGCGTGTGACGCTGAATGGAGATCCTGCAGATTGACCCGGCCCTTTGTAGGAGCGAGCCTGCTCGCGATAGCGGTCTTACAGTCGACATCTCTATTGAATGTCATTCCGTCATCGCGAGCAGGCTCGCTCCCACAGGGGCAGTGGTGTGTCAGGCAGCTTCGGTAGCGTAAGCCTGCTCCAGCAACACCGTAAAACGGTTGAACGCGTCGATGGCGCCTTTTTCCACTTCGGCTTCTTCCTGGGCGCTGAATGCCAGACCGTCCAGGGTCTTGACGAAGCGCTTCCAGCCTTCAGCGCGGCCACCGGCCGGTTCGCCGAGGTGGCGGGCGCCGAAGGTTTCGCTCAGGCCAAGGCCCACGGCACGCTTGATCAGAAACGCCGCGCCGAGCTTCGAACCTTCGGAGACGAAGATCCAGCCCAAGGCCTCGGCCTTGGTCGGGTGCTTCAGTGCACCGGCCACAGGTGCCGGCACGTCGGTGTCCAGGTCCGCGAGGTCGGCCCTGGCGGCATCGGCACGGCAGCGGGCCGGCAGGTCCGGGACGATGGCGGTCAGTTCTGCATCGTTATACAGCGACACCAGTTCCGACTGGAACAGGTACTGCGCCACCACGAAGCGGGCGAAACTGGCCGGGGTTTCAAACGGAGCATGGGCCTTGACCAGGGCATCGAGCTTGCTGTGTGGCTCGTTGGTGATCTGGTTCAAACGTTGCGAACGCAGGTTGGTGCGTTGTGCAGTGGCCTGGGTAGTCATGGCGATTCCTTGGAGAAAGATGAGGCGCTTGGTAACGAGACGAACAGCAAGGCGCCTGACAGTAAAAATTCCTCGCCGGGCGGCGTGATGAAACCGCCCGGCGAGATGAGCGGATCAGATATCCCAGATCAGGTTGACCGCAAAGTTGCGACCCGGCTGGGTCAGGCGGTCGAGGTTGGCCGGTTGGGTCACCGAGGCTTCGCCGACGCTGTCGTAGCCGCGCACGTCATCCCACAGCCAGTATTTCTTGTCGGTGAGGTTGTAGACGCCGCCGCTGATAGTCACGTCGTCGGTCACTTTGTAGAACGCGCTCAGGTCCAGAATGCCGAAACCGGGGGTCTTGAACTGGGTGCTGGTACCGTCCGGGGTTTTGAAACTGGTGCTGTCGACGCGGTCCTTCTTCTTCGCCAGCGTCCAGCTGAGCAAGCCGCCGTAGGTGTCCTGGTCGTAGCCGAGGCCGAATACGCCGGTCAGCGGGTTGACGCTGTTGAGCGGCTCGCCGTTGTCGTCGTTGCGACCGTAGGCATAGGCCACCGAACCCCGGGTATAGAGGCCTTGCGGCGCACCGAAGGCGTCGAGGTTCAGACGGCCCTTGATCTCGGCACCCTTGATGGTGGCGTGCTTGATGTTGTTGCTCTGGAACGTGGTCTCGGTGTAGCCCGGAGTGATGGCGTTCTCGTTGATGAAGTCGCGGTACTTGTTGTAGAACACGGCTACGTCAAACGAGCCCTGCTCGAAGTTGCCACGCAAGCCCGTCTCGTAGCTTTTGCTCTTTTCCGGTTCGAGGTCCGGATTAGGCGCTACCCGATAGCCGCCGGCGATGTTTTCGAAACGACCATACAACGCCTTGGCGGTCGGGGTGCGGAAGCCTTCGGCGTACTGGCCGTACCAGGTGTAGTGATCGTTGAAGCTGTAGGTGGTGCCGAACTTCGGCGACAGGCGATGCCAGGTCTTGGTCTCGTCGCTCACCACGCCGTTGCCGCTCTGGTCGGCGGTGGCCAGGAACTCGTCGGTGATGTGCGGCTTGAGCTGGGTGTAGTCGTAGCGAGCACCGGGCAGGAAGGTCCAGTTGCCCCAGCTGATCTGATCCTGGGCGAACAGGGCGTAGCTGTTGATGGTCGGGTCCGGGAAATCACTGGCGGGTGTCAGTGTGTCGCTGGCGCTAGGGGCACCGATGACCCGGCACGCGCCGGCCACGGTCAGGCAGGTGCCAGTACCGGTACGCAGGCCGGTAACTTTGTCCTGCTTGATGGTGGTGCCATAGGTGAAGAGGTGTTCGGTGTCGGCGATGGCAAACGACTTGTCAGCCTGGGCGTCGAACACCCATTGGCGATCCTTGTAAGTCGTATCGCGGTTACGCAGCACGGTCCGCGACGGCGGCGCGTAGATTTCTTCGGTGCTCTGGTCGGTCTTGGCGATCTGATAGTTCAGCGTCCACTTGATGTTGTCAGCCAGTGCGCTGTCCAGGCCGAAACTGTGTTCCAGACCAAAGCGTTCGCGGGTGATCGTGTCATTGCCGGTACGGGACTTGTAGTAGCCAAAACCGCGTCCGGCGTTGAACGGTCCGCCCACCGCGCTCAATTGATTGGTGTCGCGGTCGTCCTTGTAATGCTCGTAGGTCAGGCCAAAACGCGCGTCGTCGGCGTAATTCCAGCCCAGTTTGGCCAGCACGCTGGTGGTGCGCGCGTCCTGCGGGTTGGCTTCGGTACGGTTCAGGCCAGTGCCGCCGGTTTCGCCAAAGGACTCTGTTTCATGACCGTTGCGTTGACTGAGATGCAACAGGCCATCGAACTCGCCGGTGCGGCCGGCGACGGTGCCGGAAGTCAGCCAGCTGTCGTCGGCGGAGCTGTAGCCGGTTTTCAGGCGCGCGCCGACGTCCTTGCCCGGCTTGATGATGTCGTCCGGGTCCAGCGTGTAGTAGCTGACCGCGCCGCCAATGGCGCTGCTGCCATACAGCACCGATGCCGGGCCCCGGAGGATTTCCACACGCTTGACGATTTCCGGGTCGACATAGTTGCGGTTGGTCTGGGCATACGGGCCGTTGAAGAAACCGTCGGGCACCTGCACGCCATCGACCTGGGTCAGCACGCGGTCGCCATCGATGCCGCGAATGTTGTAGCCCGTGATGCCGGCGCGTTGGCCTGCACCACCCACCGAAACACCGGGTTCGTAGCGCACCAGTTCCTTGATGGTATTGACGTTGTTGCGGTCCAGATCTTCGCGAGTGTAGACAGAGACCGTGCTCGGCACGCTGTTCACATCCTGCTCGTTACGGGTGGCGCTGATGGTGACCTGATCCAGATTGAGGGCACTGCTACCACTGCGTTTTTCCAGGACGATGCTGTTGTTGCCCAGTTTGCGATAGCCCAGGTTGGTCCCCACCAACAGGCGATCCAGGGCGTTCTCCGGCGACAGCGAGCCGCGTACTCCCGGTGAGGCCACACCTTGCGCCAGCTCCGACGACACGCCGACCTGCCAGCCCGTCACGGCGGTAAAGGCATTGAGTGCCGACACCAATGATTGCTGGGGAATGGCGAACGCGTAGTCGCCCATTTTGCGGGTCGACTGCTCGGTGGCCGTGGCGGCCATGAGCGGTGCGGTACCGGCCATCAGGATGGCGGCGGTCAGCAGCGACAGCACGCGGGAAGGTGTAGGGGCTTGGCGGGTAAGGCGAGGGGACATCGATAGCGCTCCGTGTCGCACGAATCTTTATAGGTGCTGATCGGCATGGTGAGATGCGAATCAATTGCATTGGCTATAACGAGACGTACGGGGTTTGGCTATCGAGTAAAAATAATTCTCATTCAGTTCAGGATGACCAGCGCCGGGAATTCCTGGAGCCTTGCCGAGGTGATGTGAGCCAGGGAGCGGACCACGTCCAGTGGCTGATCGAGGCGGTAGTTACCCGTCACGGTGACATCGGCCAACTGTTCGTTGTTGTTGATGATCCAGCCCGGGTAGTAGCGGCGAAGTTCTGCCAGCACCTGGTTCAACGGGCAGTTTTCGAACACCAGCCGTCCCTGGACCCACGCCAGGTCGGTGGCGGTATCCAGCTTGGCCGGGCGGTCGAAGCCGTTGGGGCCGATGCGAATGCTTTCCCCGGCGGACAAGCGCACCCGCGTGTCATCCCGGGTGGCGCGCAAATCGACATCCCCGCGCTGTACCCGCACCTGCGCCACGCCGTCGAGGTAGCGCACGGCAAACGCGGTATCGCGAACGCTGGCGGTGACCGGGCCGGCGTCGATTTCCAGTGCCTGGCCGCGATTGGCCTGCACTTCGAAAAACGCCTCGCCCTGATACAGGCGGGCAACACGTTGTCGGTCGTTGATGGTGCTGGAAAACGCCGAATTGGTATTGAGCAAAACCCTGGAACCGTCCTCCAGTTGCAGGCGCTGGCGCTCGCCGATGACGGTCAGGTGATCGGCCTGCAGGCGCATTGGCAAACTGCTGAAACTGAACAGTCCGAGGATCAGCACGGCGGCGGTGGCCAATGGTTTCCAGTGCGGACGCAAACGGGCGAGGACAGTGACTTTCGACGGACGGGCGGCCAGGTTTTGTGCGCATTGCGCCACTTGCGGGCCGTCCCAGATCGCCTGGGCCTTGGCGAACGCCTGGGCATTCAACGGATCGGCATCAAGCCATGCATGGAATTGGCGGCTCTGCTCCTCGTCGGGACTGCCGAGCACGATCAGCCACTCCAGGGCCTGGTCCATCGCGCTTGCGGGATCCTGCGCCGATGAAGGCTCTGGAGAGCGGTGGTTGTCCGTCACGGTGTTTCCTCGGCAGTGTCTGCGCACGGCTGTTTTTTTAGTGAAGCGTAAAAAGTGCGCCAAGGGTAGCAAAGCCCGAAGGTCAGCGCAGTCGGTCCAGATAAGCGCAGGGCCTTGGCGCTCAGTTGGCGTTCAAGCGATCGGCAACCCCGATGCAGATCGACATGATCAGTTTGAGTTCTTTCTGCACGGTGCTGAGGGACACGTTCAGCTCCTCGGCGATTTCCTGGTAGCTGTGCCCGTGCAGGCGGCTGAGGATGAAAATCCGCTGTTGGCGGGCGCTGAGTTGACCGAGGCTCACGTTCAGGCGCTCCAGCAATTGTTCGGCGTGGGCGGCGTCTTCGGCGCTGCTGGTGGGGGCGGCGATGCTGTGCATCACCTCCTGCGGAACGTCGTCGACCATGGTGCGCGAATGGATGCGCCGCGCGCGCAAATGGTCCAGCGCCAGGTTGCGCGCCGTCTGGAAGACAAAGGGTTCAAGATGATCGATGGCCCGTTCGCTCAATGCACGGGTCACCCGCAGGTAGGTTTCCTGCAAGAGGTCTTCAGCAGTGCTGTGATTGTTGACCATCCGTTCCAGCGTGCGCAGCAGGGAGGTGCGCTGGGCGAGGAAAACGTGGTTGAAGCGCGACTGACTCACGGGAGAACCTGATCCATTTCGAGTAGATGATAATGCTTATCATCTACTCGAGTGGTCAAGTGCTGATTTGTGAAGCTTTATGCGCGGCCCTGCAAATAGGTGGCGTAATCGGGAATCCGATGGGTATGCGCCTGATCCATCAACGGGCTGCTGAGCAGGTAGTCGGCGCTGCATTCGTTGCACGCCACCGGGATGTTCCACACCGCCGCGACCCGCAGCAACGCCTTGATGTCCGGGTCGTGGGGCTGGGGTTCGAACGGGTCCCAGAAAAACACCAGCATGTCGACCCGCTGCTCGGCGATTTGCGCACCGAGCTGCTGGTCGCCGCCCAGTGGCCCGCTGATCATGCTTTGCACCGGCAGGTCGAGGCGTTGCTGCAACAACAATCCCGTGGTGCCGGTGGCGACCAGATCATGCCGGGCCAGTCTGTCTTTCTGCCGTTCGGCCCAGTCCAGCAAGAACACCTTGCAGTGGTCATGGGCGACCAGGGCGATGCGCTTGCGCGCCAACAGGGTCTTTTGTGTAAAGCTGATGCCGATCATCGGTTGCCGCTCCAGAAATGACACGTACCCTGTAGGAGCGAGCTCGCTCGCGATGGATGTAAGGACCCCACGCTCATTCAGGCGCCCCTTGTCATCGTTAACGACCATCGCGAGCAAGCTCGCTCCTACAAGACCGGGGGGCGTGCTGCTTATTCAGCGTTGCACAGCGCCAGGCAGTTATCGAGCATGCGGTTGGAGAAGCCCCATTCGTTGTCATACCACGCCAGTACCTTAAGCAGCTTGCCGCTGGACTTGGTGTGGTTGGCGTCGAAGATCGACGACAGCGGGTTGTGGTTGAAGTCGCTGGAGACCAGCGGCAGGGTGTTGTAGCCAAGGATCTTCGAGTGCTGGCTGGCTTCTTTCAGCAGCGCATTGACCTCATCGGCCGACGCTTCGCGCTTGAGCTGCACCGTCAGGTCCACCAGCGACACGTTGATCACCGGTACGCGCACCGACATGCCGGTCAATTTGCCCGCCAGTTCCGGCAGCACCAGGCCCACCGCTTCAGCAGCACCGGTCTTGCTCGGGATCATGTTCTGGGTGGCCGAACGGGCGCGGTACGGATCGACGTGATAGACGTCGGTCAGGTGCTGATCGTTGGTGTAGGCGTGGATGGTGGTCATCAGACCGCTTTCGATGCCCAGTTCGCGATGCAGCACCTGGGCCACCGGGGCTAGGCAGTTGGTGGTGCACGACGCGTTGGAAATAATCTGGTGCGATTGGCGCAGAATGTCGTGGTTAACACCGTAGACCACGGTAGCGTCGGCGCCTTTGGCCGGAGCCGAGATGATCACTTTGCGTGCGCCGGCCGTAATATGCGCGGCGGCCTTGGCCCGGTCGGTGAACAGACCAGTGCATTCGAACACGACATCAATTTTTTCCGCGGCCCAGGGCAGGTCGGCCGGGTTGCGGATGGCACTGACCGAAATGCGGTCGCCGTTGACCGTCAGGCTCTCCTGGTCGTGCTGGACATCGGCATCGAACGTGCCGTGAACGGTGTCGTACTTGAGCAGATGAGCATTGATCGCGCTGTCGCCAAGGTCGTTGATGGCAACGATCTGCAGATCCTGACGGTAGCCCTGGGTATAGAGTGCGCGCAGGACATTACGGCCGATGCGGCCAAAACCATTGATTGCGATTCGAAGAGTCATAGTGCGGCGCTACCGTCGTTTTGTTGTTGGAATTACAAGATTATTCGTAAAAAAATAGAAAACAAGCCTTTTTGATGGCAATATTTTGTTCGATCTACAACGAGTGACCTGAATCAACTGGTCCGAATGGTCAAATAAACCGTCTGTCATCCCATCGACACCGGCCTTTGATCAGCATAGACAATCAGGTCGCCACATCCGTTAGCCTGGAGTTCTACACATGCATCCCCGCGTCCTTGAGGTCACTGAACGGCTTATCGCCCGCAGCCGCGCCACGCGCGAGGCCTACCTTGCATTGATCCGCGGTGCGGCCAGCGACGGTCCGATGCGCGGCAAGCTGCAATGCGCCAACTTCGCCCATGGCGTGGCCGGTTGCGGCAGCGACGACAAGCACAGCCTGCGGATGATGAACTCCGCCAACATCGCGATAGTGTCGTCTTATAACGACATGCTCTCGGCGCACCAGCCGTATGAAGTCTTCCCCGAACTGATCAAGAAAGCCCTGCGCGAAATCGGCTCCGTCGGCCAGTTCGCCGGTGGCACCCCGGCCATGTGCGATGGCGTGACCCAGGGCGAGCCGGGCATGGAACTGAGTCTGCCTAGCCGCGAAGTGATCGCGTTGTCCACCGCCGTGGCGCTGTCCCACAACATGTTCGACGGCGCGCTGCTGCTCGGCATCTGCGACAAGATCGTGCCGGGGTTGATGATGGGCGCGCTGCGCTTCGGCCATCTGCCGATGATCTTCGTACCGGGCGGGCCGATGGTGTCGGGCATTTCCAACAAGCAGAAAGCCGATGTGCGCCAGAAGTACGCCGAAGGCAAGGCGACCCGCGAAGAGCTGCTGGAATCGGAAATGAAGTCCTACCACAGCCCTGGCACCTGCACCTTCTACGGCACCGCCAACACCAACCAGTTGCTGATGGAAGTCATGGGGCTGCACCTGCCGGGCGCGTCCTTCGTCAACCCGAACACGCCGCTGCGCGATGCCTTGACCCGCGAAGCCGCGCACCAGGTCACGCGCCTGACCAAGCAGAACGGCGACTTCATGCCAATCGGCGAAATCGTCGACGAGCGTTCGCTGGTCAACTCGATTGTCGCGCTGCACGCCACGGGCGGCTCGACCAACCACACCCTGCACATGCCGGCTATCGCCATGGCGGCGGGCATTCAATTGACCTGGCAGGACATGGCCGACCTCTCCGAAGTCGTGCCGACCCTGAGCCACGTCTACCCGAACGGCAAGGCCGACATCAACCACTTCCAGGCCGCGGGCGGCATGTCGTTTCTGATCCGTGAACTGCTGGAAGCCGGGTTGCTCCACGAAAACGTCAACACCGTGATGGGCCATGGCCTGAGCCGCTACACCCAGGAGCCGTTCCTCGACAATGGCCAACTGGTCTGGCGTGAAGGCGTGACCGACAGCCTCGATGAAAGCATCCTGCGCCCAGTCGCCCGTGCATTCTCGGCAGAGGGTGGCCTGCGGGTGATGGAAGGCAACCTCGGTCGTGGCGTGATGAAAGTCTCCGCCGTGGCCGTGGAAAACCAGATCGTCGAAGCGCCAGCCATGGTGTTCCAGGATCAGCAGGACCTGGCCGATGCCTTCAAGGCCGGTTTGCTGGAAAAGGATTTTGTCGCGGTGATGCGCTTCCAGGGCCCGCGCTCCAACGGCATGCCAGAGCTGCACAAGATGACGCCGTTCCTCGGCGTGCTGCAGGATCGCGGCTTCAAAGTCGCGCTGGTGACCGACGGGCGCATGTCCGGCGCGTCGGGGAAAATCCCGGCGGCCATTCATGTCAGTCCCGAGGCTTATGTCGGTGGCGCTTTGGCGCGGGTGCAAGAGGGCGATATCATCCGCGTCGATGGCGTCAAAGGCACCCTGGAGCTTAAGGTGGACGCCGAAGAATTCGCAGCGCGCACACCGGCCAAAGGCCTGTTGGGCAACAACATCGGCACCGGTCGCGAGCTGTTCGGTTTCATGCGCATGGCCTTCAGCTCGGCGGAGCAGGGCGCCAGCGCCTTTACTTCTGCCCTGGAGACGCTTAATTGAAACTGGCTTTGGTCGGTGACATCGGTGGGACCAACGCACGTTTCGCGTTGTGGAAAAATCAGCAGCTGGAATCGGTCCAGGTGCTGGCAACGGCAGATTTCCCAAGCCCCGAAGAGGCGATCAGCCGCTACCTGAATGGCCTGGGGCTGGCGCCGGGTTCGATCGGTTCGGTGTGCCTGTCGGTGGCGGGCCCGGTGAGTGGTGATGAATTCAAGTTCACCAACAATCACTGGCGCCTGAGCCGCAAGGGCTTTTGCCAGACCCTGCAAGTGGATCAGCTGCTGCTGGTCAACGATTTCTCGGCCATGGCCCTGGGCATGACCCGTTTGCAGCCCGGCGAATTCCGCGTGGTTTGCGAAGGCACGCCGGAGCCATTGCGCCCGGCGGTGGTGATTGGCCCGGGCACGGGCCTGGGGGTCGGCACTTTGCTCGATCTGGGCGAGGGCCGATTCGCCGCGTTGCCGGGGGAGGGTGGTCATGTCGACCTGCCATTGAGCAGTCCGCGTGAAACCCAGCTCTGGCAGCACATCTTCAACGAAATTGGCCATGTCAGTGCGGAAACAGCCCTGAGCGGCGGCGGCTTGCCCCGTGTTTACCGGGCGATCTGCGCGGTGGACGGGCACACGCCGGTGCTCGACACACCGGAAGCGATCACGGCGGCCGGGCTGGCGGGCGACCCGATTGCCGTGGAAGTGCTTGAGCAGTTCTGCTGCTGGCTCGGTCGCGTGGCCGGCAATAACGTGCTGACCACCGGTGGGCGCGGTGGCGTGTACATCGTGGGCGGGGTGATTCCACGGTTTGCCGATTTCTTCCTCGAAAGCGGCTTCGCCCGCTGCTTCGCCGACAAGGGCTGCATGAGCGATTACTTCAAGGGGATTCCGGTGTGGCTGGTGACGGCGCCGTATTCGGGCCTTGTTGGGGCGGGAGTAGCGCTGGAGCAATCAATCCCGAACTGAAACCCGATTACCTGTAGGAGCGAGCCTGCTCGCGATGGACGTCAACGATAACGCGTGCTTTCTGAATGTACGCGGTGCCTGCAAGTCCATCGCGAGCAGGCTCGCTCCTACAATTGTTTTGTGGTGTTTGCAGTTTCAGTGCTTAAGGCATAATCCGCCCAATTCAAACAACAAGGACGCCTTCCTGTGAGCTCAGTCAACAAGTCGATTTTGTTGGTCGATGACGATCAAGAGATACGCGAGTTGCTGGATACCTACCTGACCCGCGCCGGTTTTCAGGTGCGTGCCACCGCCGATGGCGCCGGTTTTCGCCAGGCGCTGAACGATGCGTCGGCCGATCTGGTGATCCTTGATGTGATGCTGCCCGACGAAGACGGCTTCAGCCTGTGCCGCTGGATTCGCCAGCACCCGCGCCAGGCGCAGGTACCGATCATCATGCTCACCGCCAGTTCCGACGAAGCCGACCGTGTCATCGGCCTGGAACTGGGCGCCGACGATTACCTCGGCAAGCCTTTCAGTCCACGGGAATTGCAGGCTCGGATCAAGGCGTTGCTGCGCCGCGCGCAGTTCGGTCAGGAGCGCAGTGGCGGTGAGGTGCTGGCCTTCGATGACTGGCGCCTGGACATGGTCAGCCATCGGCTGTTTCACATCGACGGCGAAGAGGTGATTCTCTCGGGCGCCGACTTTGCGCTGCTGAAACTGTTCCTCGATCACCCGCAGGAAATCCTCGACCGCGACACTATCGGCAACGCCACTCGCGGCCGTGAACTGATGCCCCTGGATCGCATCGTCGACATGGCAGTCAGCCGGTTGCGTCAGCGCCTGCGCGACACGGAAAAACCACCACGGCTGATCCGCACCGTGCGCGGCAGCGGCTACCAACTGGCGGCCAACGTGGTTGCCGGCAATGGTCACTGAAACTTTGCGCAAGCTCGCCGCCAAGGTGCCGATGCCGCGTTCGCTGCTCGGGCGGATGTTGTTGCTGACCCTGCTGGCGGTGTTGTTCGCCCAGGCATTGTCGAGTGTGATCTGGGTGTCGCAACTGCGCGCGACTCAGCTCGAGGGCCTGGTCACCAGTGCTCGCAGCCTGGCCCATTCAATGACCGCCAGCGTCAGTTATTTCCGTTCGTTGCCGGTGGCGTTTCGGCCCCTGGTGCTTGATCAGTTGCGCAGCATGGGCGGCACCCGGTTCGTGGTGACGCTCAACGACAAACCCCTGGGCATGGAGGTGCTGCCCATCACCCCGCGCAAAGAGGCGGTGCTCAAAGCGGTGGACGAAGTGCTGCGCCAGTCACTCGGCCAGGACACGGATATCTCGGTCACCTTCGTCAGCCCGGAAGACCTGCGCATCTTCAATGGCGGCCTGAAGCTCGATGAGTTGCCACGCTCCTGGGCGCACTACGCGCTGACCCTGGAGCCGGTGAACCCGCCGGTGCTGGTCACGCAGATCCAGATGGCGCCGGGCGAATGGCTGTACATCGCCTCGTTGTTGCCCGAGCCCTATACCAGTCTTGAGGAGCAGGGCCTGCCGGCGCAGCAGGTGTGGTTCATTGTCCTGACCAGCAGCTTTTTGCTGTTGTTCATCGGCCTGCTGGTGCACTGGCAGAGTCGTCCGCTCAAGCGCCTGGCGCGGGCGGCGCGGGACCTGTCGTTGGGGGCCGACGTGGAACCGGTGGCCGAGGGCGGTGGCAGCGAAGTGGTCGAGGTCGGGCGCGCCTTCAACACCATGCGCGAGCGCATCAGCCGTTACCTGACCGAGCGCAGCCAGTTGTTCAGCGCCATTTCCCACGACCTGCGCACGCCGATCACCCGCCTGCGCCTGCGGGTCGAATTGCTCGAAGACGAAATGCTGCAAACCAAGTTCGGGCGCGATCTGGACGAGCTCGAATTGTTGGTCAAGGGCGCGCTGCAATGCGTGAAAGACACCGACATCCACGAGAACATCGAGCCGGTTGACCTCAACCATGTGCTCGACTGTCTGGTGGAGCCCTATCTCGCGCCGAATGGCAACGGCCGCGTGACCCAGCAGGGGCGGGCGCTGGCGGCGTACCCGGGCAAACCGCTGGCGCTCAAGCGCTGCATCGGCAACCTGATCGACAATGCGCTGAAGTACGGGCAGAACGCGCACCTGCACATCGATGACGACGAAAGCGCGTTCATCCTGCATGTCGATGATGAAGGGCCGGGCGTGCCGGAGCAGCGCCTGGAGCAGGTGTTCGAACCGCACTTCCGCCTGGCCGGGCAGCAGCAGGGTTATGGCTTGGGGCTGGGGATTGCCCGCAACATTGCCCATAGCCATGGCGGTGAAGTGAGTTTGCAGAATCTGCGTGAGGGTGGGTTGCGGGTGACCCTGCAGTTGCCCCGCAGTGTTGACTAGTCAGACCGCGTTATCGTTCTTCGCGAGCAGGCTCGCTCCCACATTGGATTCGTGTACGACGCAGCCCCCCTGTGGGAGCGAGCCTGCTCGCGAAGGCGTCAGATCATTCAACACATCCCTCAAGGTAAATGTCACGGCTCGGTGACATAACCCATCCCCTTCGTTACAAGCCGACCTTCGTCTGTTGTTTATGCTGCCCCACAGTCATAACAACAAAAAAGGTACGCCATGGACACCTTCCAACCAGCCTTCAGCAGTTGGCTGAATGCACCTGCCCATCAGCAATGGCTTGCCACCGAAGGCTTGCGCCTGCTGGCGTTTGCCAAAGCTTCGAAACTGCCTGAAGGCTTCGGCAACCTCGATGAAAAAGGTCGCCTCCCGGCTGATGCGCAAGCCCAGACCATGAACACCGCGCGCATGACCCACAGCTTCGCCATGGCCCATATTCAGGGCTTGCCGGGTTTTGCCGAGCTGATGGATCACGGTGTCGCGGCGCTGCGCGGGCCGTTGCGTGATGCGGTGCACGGTGGCTGGTTCGCGGTTGCCGAGCATCGCGACGGCAACACCGGCAAGAACGCCTACCTGCATGCCTTCGTAGCACTGGCAGCCAGTTCTGCGGTGGTCGCGCAACGCCCCGGTGCGCAAGCCTTGCTTGATGATGCCATCGACATCATCGACACCTGTTTCTGGAGCGAAGAAGAAGGCGCCATGCGCGAATCCTTCAATCGCGACTGGAGTGAAGAAGAAGCCTACCGAGGCGCCAACAGCAACATGCACGCCACTGAAGCCTTCCTCGCCTTGGCCGATGTCACTGATGACAGCCGTTGGCTGAGCCGTGCCCAACGGATTGTCGAGCGCGTGATCCATGGTCACGCAGCCGCCAACGACTACCTGGTGATCGAGCATTTCGACCGCGCCTGGCAGCCGCTGCGCGAGTACAACCGCGAAAATCCGGCCGACGGCTTTCGCCCCTACGGCACCACCCCGGGCCATGGTTTCGAGTGGGCGCGGCTGTTGCTGCACCTCGAGGCGTCGCGGGTGAAGGCCGGGATGCTCACACCGGGCTGGCTGGTCACCGACGCGCAGAAACTGTTCGAGCACAATTGCCTCCACGGCTGGGACGTCGATGGTGCGCCGGGCATTGTCTACACCCTGGACTGGGACAACAAAGCGGTGGTCCGCCATCGCCTGCACTGGACCCATTGCGAAGCCAGCGCCGCCGCCAGTGCCTTGCTCAAGCGCACTGGCGATGAACAATACGAACACTGGTACCGACTGTTCTGGGAGTTCTGTGACAGTCATTTCATCGACCGTTGCGATGGCAGCTGGCATCACGAACTCGACCCGCTGAACCGCCCAAGTGCCGATATCTGGCCTGGCAAACCTGACCTTTACCACGCCTGGCAAGCCGTGCTGATTCCGCGCCTGACGCTGGCGCCGAGCATGGCCACGGCGCTGGCGCGCTTGTCCCAGAGCGGTTCTATGTAACCATGCGGTGACATTCGCGCATCCCTTCGTTACCTGCGAGGGGATATCCCCTGTTTAGAATCCTATGCAGCGCAAGCAACAGACTTGCATGCATAACAACAAGAAAGGTGCTCCTGGATGAATTCGTTTTCTCGCCTCGCTACTGTCATTTCTCTCGCTTCCCTGTCTGCACTCCCTCTCAGTGTCCTGGCCGCCGAATCCAAAGGTTCCGTTGAAGTCGTTCACTGGTGGACTTCCGGTGGTGAAAAAGCAGCGGTCGATGTCCTGAAGGCTCAAGTCGAAAAAGACGGCTTCACCTGGAAGGACGGCGCAGTCGCCGGTGGTGGCGGTTCCACGGCCATGACCGTACTCAAGAGTCGCGCCGTAGCCGGCAACCCGCCGGGCGTTGCACAGATCAAGGGTCCGGACATCCAGGAGTGGGGCAGCACTGGCCTGCTCAGCACCGACGCATTGAAAGAAGTATCCAAGTCCGAAAACTGGGATGGCCTGTTGTCGAAGAAAGTCTCCGACACCGTTAAGTACGAAGGCGATTACGTGGCCGTGCCGGTGAACATCCACCGCGTCAACTGGCTGTGGATCAACCCCGAAGTGTTCAAGAAAGCCGGGATCGAAAAAGCCCCGACCACCCTCGAAGAATTCTATGCCGCCGGCGACAAGTTGAAAGCCGCCGGCTTCATCGCGCTCGCCCACGGCGGCCAGCCCTGGCAGGACAGCACCGTGTTCGAAGACGTGGTGCTCTCGGTCATGGGCGCTGACGGTTACAAGAAAGCCCTGGTCGATCTGGACCAGAAAACCCTGTCCGGCCCGCAGATGACCCAGTCGTTCGCCGAGCTGAAAAAGATCACCGGCTACATGGACCCGAACCGCGCCGGTCGTGACTGGAACATCGCCGCCGCCGAAGTCATCAACGGCAAGGCCGGCATGCAGATGATGGGCGACTGGGCGAAAAGCGAGTGGACCGCGGCGAAGAAAGTCGCTGGCAAGGACTACCAGTGCGTAGCGTTCCCAGGCACTGAAAAAGCCTTTACCTACAACATCGACTCCCTGGCGGTGTTCAAGCTCAAGGCCGATCGCAAGGGCGATATCGCTGCCCAGCAAGACCTGGCCAAGGTTGCATTGGGTACCGACTTCCAGAAAGTCTTCAGCATGAACAAGGGTTCGATCCCGGTGCGTAACGACATGCTGAACGAAATGGACAAGCTCGGCTTCGACGAGTGCGCCCAGAAGGCGGCGAAGGACTTCATCGCCGACGACAAGACCGGCGGCCTGCAACCGAGCATGGCGCACAACATGGCCACCTCCCTGGCTGTGCAGGGCGCGATCTTCGACGTGGTCACCAACTTCATGAACGACAAGGACGCTGACCCGGCCAAGGCCAGCGCCCAACTGGCCTCGGCTGTCAAAGCTGCCCAGTAATCCCTTGGCATTTACCTGAGTGAGTTCCCCCTTGTAGGAGCGAGCCTGCTCGCGATGGTGTGTCAGCTGCACAGATGTCTACTGACACTCCATCGCGAGCAGGCTCGCTCCTACAAGGGATCGCACTCCGATCCTTACATCTAAACCTGGATTATCCCGATGAGCTCTGTGGCGGTTTTCAGCAAAGCCTCACCGTTCGATGCGCTGCAACGCTGGCTACCCAAGTTGGTACTCGCGCCGAGCATGCTGATCGTGTTGGTTGGTTTCTACGGTTACATCATCTGGACGTTCATTCTGTCCTTCACCAACTCCAGCTTCATGCCGAGCTACAAGTGGGTCGGCCTGCAGCAATACATGCGCCTGATGGACAACGACCGCTGGTGGGTCGCGAGCAAGAACCTCGCGGTGTTCGGCGGCATGTTCATCGGCATCAGCCTGGTGCTGGGCGTGTTCCTCGCCGTGTTGCTGGACCAGCGCATTCGCAAGGAAGGCTTCATCCGCACCGTCTACCTGTACCCGATGGCGCTGTCGATGATCGTCACCGGTACCGCGTGGAAATGGCTGCTCAACCCTGGCCTGGGCCTGGACAAGATGCTGCGTGACTGGGGTTGGGAAGGCTTTCGTCTCGACTGGCTGGTGGATCAGGATCGCGTGGTGTACTGCCTGGTGATCGCCGCCGTGTGGCAGGCCTCCGGGTTTGTCATGGCGATGTTCCTCGCCGGTCTGCGCGGCGTCGATCAATCGATCATCCGTGCCGCGCAAGTCGACGGGGCGAGCCTGCCGACCATCTACCTGAAGATCGTCCTGCCGAGCCTGCGCCCGGTGTTCTTCAGTGCCTTCATGATCCTGGCGCACATCGCGATCAAGAGCTTCGACCTGGTTGCGGCGATGACCGCGGGCGGTCCGGGTTACTCCTCCGACCTTCCGGCGATGTTCATGTATTCCTTCACCTTCAGCCGTGGCCAGATGGGCATCGGTTCGGCCAGCGCCATGCTGATGCTCGGTGCCGTGCTGACCATCCTCGTGCCGTACCTGTACTCCGAGCTGCGAGGCAAACGCCATGACTAATCAACTCGGAAAGCCTGGTATCAGTTTCAGTCGCATCGCGATCTACGCCACCCTGCTGTTGGCAGCGGCGGTATACCTGATCCCGCTGGTGGTGATGCTGCTGACCAGTTTCAAATCCCCGGAAGACATCCGTACCGGCAACCTGTTGAGCTGGCCGACCGTGATCGATGGCATCGGCTGGATCAAGGCCTGGGACGTGGTCGGCGGCTACTTCTGGAACTCGGTGAAAATCACCGTGCCAGCAGTGCTGATCTCGACCTTCATCGGGGCCATGAACGGCTACGTGCTGTCGATGTGGCGCTTCCGTGGTTCGCAACTGTTCTTCGGCCTGTTGCTGTTCGGCTGCTTCCTGCCGTTCCAGACGGTGCTGCTGCCGGCCTCGTTCACCCTCGGCAAGTTCGGCCTGGCCAACACCACCACCGGCCTGGTGCTGGTGCACGTGGTCTACGGCCTGGCGTTCACCACGCTGTTCTTCCGCAACTACTACGTGAGCATTCCGGATGCGCTGGTCAAGGCCGCAAGGCTCGATGGCGCGGGCTTCTTCACGATCTTCCTGAAGATCCTGCTGCCGATGTCGATCCCGATCGTGATGGTCTGCCTGATCTGGCAGTTCACCCAGATCTGGAACGACTTCCTGTTCGGCGTGGTGTTCGCCAGCGGCGATGCCCAGCCAATTACCGTGGCCCTGAACAACCTGGTCAATACCAGCACCGGGGCCAAGGAATACAACGTTGATATGGCCGCCGCGATGATCGCCGGGCTGCCGACACTGCTGGTCTACATATTCGCTGGCAAGTATTTCCTGCGTGGGCTGACGTCCGGCGCGGTCAAGGGGTAGAAACATGGCAACTCTCGAATTACGCAACGTCAACAAGACCTACGGCCCCGGCTTGCCGGACACCCTGAAAAACATCGAACTGAAAATCGATGACGGGGAATTCCTGATCCTGGTCGGCCCGTCGGGCTGCGGTAAATCCACGCTGATGAACTGCATCGCCGGCCTGGAAACCATCAGCGGCGGCGCGATCCTGGTGGACGACGCCGACATCAGCGGCATGAGCCCCAAGGATCGCGACATCGCCATGGTGTTCCAGTCCTATGCGCTGTACCCGACCATGAGCGTGCGCGACAACATCGCCTTCGGCCTGAAGATCCGCAAAATGCCGACTGCGGAAATCGACGAAGAAGTCGCTCGGGTTTCCAAGCTGTTGCAGATCGAACACCTGCTCAGCCGCAAACCCGGCCAGCTCTCCGGCGGCCAGCAACAGCGCGTGGCGATGGGCCGTGCCCTCGCGCGGCGGCCGAAGATCTATCTGTTCGACGAACCGCTGTCCAACCTCGACGCCAAGCTGCGGGTCGAGATGCGCACCGAAATGAAACTGATGCACCAGCGCCTGAAAACCACCACGGTCTACGTGACCCACGACCAGATCGAAGCCATGACCCTGGGCGACAAAGTGGCGGTGATGAAGGACGGGATCATCCAGCAGTTCGGCACGCCTAAGGACATCTACAACAACCCGGCCAACCTGTTCGTGGCGAGCTTCATCGGTTCGCCGCCGATGAACTTCATCCCGTTGCGCCTGCAGCGCAAGGACGGTCGTCTGCTGGCGCTGCTCGACAGCGGCCAGGCCCGTTGCGAACTGCCGCTGGGCATGCAGGACGCGGGTCTTGAAGACCGCGAAGTGATCCTCGGCATGCGCCCTGAGCAGATCATCCTCGCCAACGGCGAAGCGAACGGTTTGCCGACCATTCGCGCCGAAGTCCAGGTCACCGAACCGACCGGGCCCGACACCCTGGTCTTCGTCAACCTCAACGACACCAAGGTCTGCTGCCGCCTGGCACCGGACGTTGCGCCGGCGGTGGGCGAGACCCTGACCCTGCAATTCGATCCGGCGAAAGTGCTGCTGTTCGATGCGAAGACCGGGGAACGGTTGGGGGTTGCCGGCCTGCCGAAAACCGAGGCGCACAGCGCCAACGTGGCCCAATTCAAAGGCCGCTGAAGAACAAAACTGTAGGAGCGAGCTTGCTCGCGATGATCTCAACGGCGCCGCATTTAATCAGAGAGTACGCGTCGTCATTGCGTCCATCGCGAGCAAGCTCGCTCCTACAGAGGGGGGATATGCGGTGCGCGGCCTGTCGCGCATCGCAACTGATGTAACCGCGTTAAAGAAGAAAAGTTAATAACAATAAAACGAGGAAGTAGGGATGAAGATGAAGAACAAGGCCCGGTTGATCTGCCAGGTTTCAGCAGCGGCAGCACTGGTTCTGGCCGGCAACGCGATGGCCGATGAAGCGTTCAGCTCTGACTCCAAATGGATGACGGGCGACTGGGGTGGCGAGCGTACCAAGCTGATCGAGCAAGGTATCGACATCAAGATGGACTACGTCGGTGAAGTCGGCGGCAACCTGCACGGCGGTTTCAACGATGACAAGACCGCGCGCTACGCCGACCAGTTTGGCCTGGGTGCGGCGCTGGACCTGGAGAAACTGTTCGGCTGGGATAACACCCAGGCCAAGATCCAGCTCACCAACCGTAACGGTGAGAATATCTCCAACGACCGTATCGGCGATCCGCGTGCCGGCACCTTGAGTTCCTCCCAGGAAGTCTATGGTCGCGGCCACATGGTCCGTCTGACCCAACTGTGGATTCAGCACCAGTTCTTCGACAACAAGCTGGACGTCAAGGCCGGTTACTTCGGTGAAGGTGAAGACTTCAACACCTTCCCGTGCGAATTCCAGAACCTGGCGTTCTGCGGTTCCCAGGTAGGTAACTGGGCGACCAACATCTGGTACAACTGGCCGGTCAGCCAGGCGGCGATCCGAGTGAAGTACAACATCAATGACGAGCTCTACGCCCAGATCGGCGCGTACAACCAGAACACGTCGCAACTGGAACACGGTAACGGCTTCAAGCTCAGCGGCAGTGGCACCAATGGCACCGTCCTGCCAGTCGAGCTGGTCTGGTCGCCGAAGGTCAACAACCTGCCGGGTGAATACCGTGTCGGTTACTACAAAAGTACCTCTGATGCCGACGATGTTCTCGAGGACGACAACGGCCAGAACGCCGCGACCACCGGCAACCCTTATCGCGTCCACGATAGCAAGCACGGCTACTGGTTCGTCGCGCAGCAGCAACTCACCAGCCACAATGGCGATGCTTCCCGTGGTCTGAACATCGCGGCCAACGCCACTTTCCATGACAAGGACACCAACTTCATCGACAACTACCAGTCGCTGATGTTCGTGTACAAGGGCCCGTTCGACGCACGTCCCAAGGATGACGTGGGTATCGGTTTCGCCCGTATCCATGTCAACGATGACGTGAAGAAAAACGCCGAACTGACCAACGTCGCCAACGGTGTTTCGGAATACGACAATCCGCTGTTCTCGCCCATTCGTGAAACCGAATACAACTACGAGATCAACTACGGCTTCCACGTGACCAACTGGCTGACCGTACGTCCCAACCTGCAATACGTCACGCACCCGGGTGGTGTGGATGAAGTCGACAACGCGCTGGTGGCCGGCCTGAAAATTCAGTCGGTGTTCTAACGCGTCTGCGATAAGCTTCTCTCCAAGTGCGCATATTTGCGGACAGCCATGGCTGTCCGCTTTTTTTTACGGGCCGCGCACCCCGGTGACAGATGATTTTCAGGACCGTGGCACATGCTTGAGCATCCGCTACAACGCTTCTTCAAATCCTTGCGCGAACGTCCGTTGTTTGCGTGGGAGCGCTATCAGACGCGCGATGTGCTGGTGATCGATCATCCGCTGTGTCAGGCGGTGTTCAGCCGTCAGGGCGCGCAGTTGTTGCACTTCCAGCCCAAGGGTCAGAAACCGTGGCTGTGGTGCGCGGCAAAGTGGCCGCAGGTCGGCGCCATTCGCGGCGGCGTGCCGGTGTGTTGGCCTTGGTATGGCCGGCATCCGAGCGAAAACGCCTGGCCGTCCCATGGCTGGGCGCGGTTGCTCGACTGGAAGCTGCTTGACAGCAACAGTGACGACGATGGCGTGCGATTGCACTGGCAACTGAAGCTGTGCGACTGGCAAGTGGACCTGCACGCGCATCTGGGTGAACGCATGGAGCTGCGCCTGAGCACCGAGCATCAGGACGACATGCCGTGCCAGTTGAGCCAGGCGTTGCATGCTTACTGGCGTATTGGCGATGTTAGTGAGATAGCGCTGTCTGGGCTCGAGGGGGCGCAGGGTTACGACCAGTTGAGCCGGCAGGTTTGTCAGCAGGAAGGCGAATTACGCGTGGACGGCGGATGCCAGAGGGTGTTCCAGCATGACGGCGAATTGCAGTTGAACGACCACGCCTGGGACCGGGCGTTGTGCATTGATACCGGGGATACGGCAGACACGGTGGTGTGGCACCCCGGTTCACGTCCGTTGCTCGGCGTGACCTGGAACGAGATATCCGAATTTGTCTGTGTGGAAGCGGCGAGCGGCGGTACTGACAGCCTGTGCCTGAAGCCTGGGGAGCGGGCCCATTTGAGTTTGCAGGCGCGGGTGGGGGCTTAGTTCTGGATCTTGTGGTGTCTGGGCTGGCCCCTTCGCGAGCAGGCTCGCTCCCACATTGGGTCTTCGGTGAACACAAGGTTTATGTTCAAACCAAATCCCCTGTGGGAGCGAGCCTGCTCGCGAAGAGGCCGGACCGGTCAGCCGAGATTTCGGATCAGTTGAACTCGTCACCCACCGGATACCGGCTGGCATTCAGGCTCTCCTTGATCTTGCGCAAATGCGGCTGGAAATCCACGCCCCGGCGCAAGGTCATGCCGGTAGCGAGCACGTCCAGCACGGTCAGCTGGATGATCCGTGACGTCATCGGCATGTAGATGTCGGTGTCTTCCGGCAGCGGAATGTTCAGGCTCAGGGTGCTGGCCTTGGCCAGTGGCGAGTTCTCGGCGGTCAGGCCAAGCACCGAGGCGCCGTTTTCCCGGGCGATGCGCGCCACTTCCACCAGTTCGCGGGTGCGACCGGTATAGGAAATGATCACGAACAGCTCTCCGGTATGGGCCACGGAGGCAATCATGCGCTGCATCAGCACATCCGCGTGGGCCGTGACGGCGAGGTTGAAGCGGAAGAACTTGTGCTGCGCATCCAGTGCCACCGGGGCCGAGGCGCCGAGGCCGAAGAAGTGGATCTGCCGCGCCTGGATCAGCAGGTCGACGGCGCGGCTGATCAGGTTCGGGTCCAGTGCCTGGCAGGCGCTGTCCAGCGAGGCGATGGCGCTGCCGAAGATCTTCTGCGTGTAGGCCTCCGGATTGTCATCGGCCTCCACCGCACGGCTGACATAAGCGGCGCCACTGGCCAGGCTCTGGGCCAGTTGCAGTTTGAGCTCAGGGTAGCCGCTGACGCCGAACGAACGGCAGAAGCGGTTGACCGTCGGTTCGCTGACCGAGGCGGCCTGGGCGAGGGCGGCGATGCTGAAGCGGGTGGCCTGCTGCGGGTTGAGCAGGATCACCTCGGCGACTTTGCGTTCGGCCTTGTTCAGCTCTTCAAGGCGATTCTGGATTTGCTCCAGTAAATTTCGCACGCGGTCCATATAAGTATCCTTGATTCACCGGCACCGATAAGCGCGCGGCTAATGCAAAAAGGGCCTTTGGTGAGGCCCGTAACGGTGGCCTATCCTACTGATGGCTCCGACCGACCACCACTCGCAATCTGTATTTTGCGAAAATGTTGTGGTTATTACTACATTTTCCCTTGAGTGATGCCTTAAAAAAAGGTATTTGTAGCTTAACTTGATAAAAGAACAAACATCATGCTCTCGATTACGGTTGAACCGTGCACCTTTGCCTTGTTCGGCGCCCTTGGCGACCTGGCCTTACGCAAGCTGTTTCCTGCCCTTTATCAACTCGACGGAGCCGGCCTGTTGCACGAGGATACGCGGATCATCGCGCTGGCCCGTGAGCCGGGCAGCGAGCAGGAACACCTGGCGTTCATCACCTCCGAGCTGCGCCGCTATGTCGGTGCCAAAGAGCTGGACGAAGCCGTGGTCGAGCGTTTTCTGGCGCGCCTGAGCTACCTGCACGTCGACTTCCTCAACCCCGATGATTATGTGGCCCTGGCCGAATCCGCCGGTAGTTCGCAGCGGGTCATCGCCTACTTTGCGACCCCGGCCGCGGTGTATGGCGCGATTTGCGAGAACCTGGCCAAGGTCGGTCTGGCAGAAAACACCCGCGTGGTGCTGGAAAAGCCCATCGGTTCGGACCTGGAATCCTCGCGCAAGGTCAACGACGCCGTGGCGCAGTTCTTCCCGGAGAACCGCACCTACCGCATCGACCACTATCTGGGCAAGGAAACCGTCCAGAACCTGATCGCCCTGCGTTTCGCCAACAGCCTGTTCGAAACCCAGTGGAACCAGAATTACATTTCCCATGTGGAAATCACCGTGGCCGAGCAGGTCGGCATCGAGGGCCGCTGGGGTTACTTTGACAAGGCCGGCCAGCTGCGGGACATGATCCAGAACCACCTGCTGCAACTGCTCTGCCTGATCGCCATGGACCCGCCGGCCGACCTGTCCGCCGACAGCATCCGCGATGAGAAGGTCAAAGTGCTCAAGGCCCTGGCGCCGATCAGCCCGGAAGGCCTGACCACCCAGGTGGTGCGCGGCCAGTACATCGCCGGCTACAGCGAAGGCAAAGCAGTGCCGGGGTACCTGGAAGAACCTAACTCCAACACCCAGAGCAATACCGAAACCTTTGTTGCCCTGCGCGCCGACATCCGCAACTGGCGCTGGGCCGGCGTGCCGTTTTACCTGCGTACCGGCAAACGCATGCCGCAGAAGCTGTCGCAGATCGTCATCCACTTCAAGGAGCCGTCGCACTACATCTTCGCTCCCGAGCAGCGCCTGCAAATCAGCAACAAGCTGATTATCCGCCTGCAGCCGGACGAAGGCATTTCCTTGCGCGTGATGACCAAAGATCAAGGCCTGGACAAAGGCATGCAGCTGCGCAGCGGTCCATTGCAGCTGAATTTTTCCGACACCTGGAGCAGCGCACGGATTCCCGATGCCTACGAGCGGTTGTTGCTGGAAGTGATGCGCGGCAATCAGAACCTGTTTGTCCGTAAAGATGAAATCGAAGCCGCGTGGAATTGGTGTGACCAGTTGATCGCCGGGTGGAAAAAATCCGGTGATGCGCCCAAGCCGTACGCGGCCGGGTCCTGGGGGCCGATGAGCTCCATTGCTCTGATCACGCGGGACGGGAGGTCGTGGTATGGCGATATCTGATTTGAAACTGCCGCGGGGCGTCAGCGCCCATGCGTTCAAGAGCCCGGTGCTGCTGGCTGAAAGCCTGGCACTGAACGTGGCGAAACAACTGAGCGACGCGATCGACGCCCAGGGCACCGCGACCCTGGTGGTTTCCGGTGGCCGCAGCCCGGTGGCGTTTTTCCAGCACCTGGCCAAGCAAGTGCTGGACTGGTCGCGCGTGGTGATCAGCCTGGCCGACGAGCGCTGGGTACCGGTCGAACACGCCGACAGCAACGCCGGTCTGATCAAGCGTTACCTGCTGCAAGGCCCGGCGGCCAAGGCGCAGTTCCTGAGCCTGTACAGCGCCAGCGCCAACCTGGAACAGGCGGCCGAGCAGGCCGACCGTTTGCTGTCCGAGTTGCCGGTGATCGACGTGCTGATCCTCGGCATGGGCGATGACGGCCACACCGCGTCGCTGTTCCCCAACAGCCCGAACCTTGCCGAGGCATTGCAAGTCGATGGCGTCCGTCGCTGCTGGCCGATGCTGGCGCCGACCGTGCCGCATCAGCGCCTGACCATGAGCCGCGCGCTGCTGGCCTCGGCCAAACACAAGGTTCTATCGATTTCCGGTCAGTCCAAGCTGACTACCCTGAGTACCGCACTGGCCAGCGACGATGTCGCCGCAATGCCGATTCGCGCGTTTCTGCAACCTACGTTAGAGATTTACTGGTGCCCATGAGCCAAGGAACAGCCGCTATGACAAACCCATCCCCGACCGTTTCCATGGCGGACAAAGTTGCCCTGATCGACGGCATTTGCGCGAAAGCGCGGATTCTGCCGGTGATCACCATCGCCCGCGAGCAAGACGTTCTGCCCCTGGCCGACGCCCTCGCGGCCGGTGGCCTGACGGCCCTGGAAGTGACCCTGCGTTCGCAATTCGGCCTCAAGGCCATCCAGATTCTGCGTGAGCAGCGTCCGGAACTGGTGACCGGTGCCGGCACCGTGCTCGATCGCCACATGCTGGCGGCGGCCGAAGCGGCCGGCTCGCAATTCATCGTCACCCCGGGTATCACCCGCGACCTGCTGGAAGCCAGCGTCGCCAGCCCGATCCCCCTGTTGCCGGGCATCAGCAATGCCTCGGGCATCATGGAAGGCTACGGCCTGGGCTATCGCCGCTTCAAGCTGTTCCCGGCCGAAGTCAGCGGCGGCGTTGCGGCCATCAAGGCTTTGGGCGGTCCGTTCGGCGAAGTGAAATTTTGCCCGACCGGCGGCGTGGGACCAGCCAATATCAAGAGCTACATGGCATTGAAAAACGTCATGTGCGTGGGCGGTAGCTGGATGCTTGATCCGGAGTGGATCAAGAACGGCGACTGGGCCCGCATTCAGGAATGCACCGCCGAGGCTTTGGCGCTGCTGGACTGATCGCTTCACCCTACACCTCGTTGTGTGTTCTACGGCTTTACGGTGCGCTTGGTCGGTGCACCGTTTTTTTTTGCCTGAAAGAAAGAGTCGTGCCCGGATTGCCAGCTCGGCGCTTATCCCCTGCGGGAGCGAGCAAGCTCGCTCCCGCAGGGGCAAGGGCAGGGACATCATGCGATACATAGTTACCGCATACCTGAAATCGGTCAGTGCTAGCCTGCGTCCATCTTATGGAAGAGAGAACGTCATGGACGCTACCACCCCAGATGCACCCGCGGCACCGGTTTGCCTGCTGTCCCCCGAACAGATTGCCGGCCCGTATTTCCGCAACCCCAAACTGATCCGCAGAAACATCAGCGAAGGCGCCGAAGGCGTTCCGTTGGTACTGCGACTGACCATTGTCGACGCCATGACCGGCGAGCCGGTCCCCGATGCGCTGGTGGACATCTGGCACTGCAATGCCCGCGGTGCCTATTCGGGCTGGAGCAAGATCAACCCGGACGTCGAGGTCGATACCGGTGACATTGGTGCCGTCCCGCGCACCGATGACGATACCTACCTGCGCGGCGGGCAATTCACCGACAAGTCGGGCATCGTGCGCTTCACCACGATCTATCCGGGTTTTTACGCCGGCCGCGCCTTGCATATTCACGTCGCCGTGCGTATCACGTCCGGCAACAACTATCTGCAAGAACGGCATGTCGCCTGGGTCGGGCAACTTTACCTGCCGGAGGTGGCCTCACGTTCGGTGCTCGGTAGCCGAGCCTATAGCGGCCGAACCGTGCCGGTCCTGACCAACGACCAGGACTTTTTCTATACAACCATGGGCGGTGAAGAATCGACCTTGAGCGTGCACACCCTGGGGCGGGATTCGGCTGAAGACGGCTACTTCGGGCAGATGACCATCGGCATCGACACGTTCGCCGTGTCGACACAGATCAGGCCCGAGGACTTTGACAAGTACACCGTCTGAACTCAGCCCAGCTCGGTCAGTGCCCTGGCCAGCACATCCATGTCAGCCGCCGTGGTGGTCAGCCCCGGTGTAATGCGGATGCACGGACCGCATGCCGCGCCACTGCGGGTTACGGTGAACAGGTTGTATTCATTGAGCAGGCGCTGGACCATGAGTTGCTGGTCGGCATGCCGGGTAAAGCGCATCGAGGTGATGCCGCAATACAGGCGCGGGTCATCCGGGGTCAGGACTTCGACCCCCGGCAACTGCCGCGCCGCACCGACCCAGCGGTTGCGCAGATAATTGAGCCGCGCGCCCTTGGCTGAGGCCCCCCCCATCGCCCAATGTTCTTCAAGCACCAGCGGCAGGGTCAGCAGCGCCGGGATGTTGGGGGTGCTGTACGAGGTACGGGCACGAATGTCAGTGGGCGGGAAATGCGTCTCGCCCATGTCCGGATCGATGTCGGTCAGGCGTTCGGGCGCGATGTAGATAAAACCGAGCGTCAGCGGTGCGCCGATCCACTTGTGCAGGTTATAGCCAGCGAATGCGATACCAGGATCAGTCAGGTCGAACTCAAGCTGGCCGAGGGCATGGGCGCCGTCGAGGATGATGTCGATGCCATGCTCCTTCGCAGCCGCTGCAATCGCCTGCACCGGCATCACCAGCCCCGTGCGATGGGTGACGTGGGTCAGGGCCATCAGCTTGAGCCGCGGATACCGCGCGAAGGCTTCCCGATAGGTATTGAGCAGGCTGTCGAAGGTTGCCGGGTGTGCGTGTTCGATCTCTATCACTTCGACACCACGATTACGCGCCAACCAGCGCATGGCGCCTTTGACCGTGTCGTACTCCAGATCGCAAACCAGTACCTGATCGCCGGGCTGCAGCCGGTTATAGTTGCGGATCAGCGACTGCAAACCCTCCGAGGCGTTACGGGTCAGGGCGATGCTGTCGGCGGGCACGCCAATCAATCTGGCCAGTTGCGCGCGGATCTTCAGGCTGTCGCCCTGTTCGAAACGCTGACGCACGTACACCGAATTGCTGCGGTTGATCAGCTCGATGTTGCGCTGGTATTCCTCGATCACCGTGCGCGACATGCGTCCGAAATAACCGTTCTCCAGATTGAGCGGGCCGGGTTCGACATCGTAGCGGTCGGCAAAGGTTTGCCAGAAGGCTTCATCACGGGCGCGGCGGGTGTTGTCGGGCATGGGGTACTCGGTAGGTGATTCAGTGGCGCGGGGCCGGTTTGCCGTGTTTGGCGCGCAGCGGTTCGAGCAAGTCCGATAAACCGTTGTGATCGATTTCCTGCATCAGGGCCAGCAGACCGCCTAACTCGCCATGGGGGAAACCCTCCCGGGCGAACCAGTTCAGGTAAGGGCCGGGCAAGTCGGCAATGATTCGCCCCTTGTACTTGCCGAAGGGCATTTCGCGGGTGATCAGCAGTTCGAGCTTTTCAGGGTTCATCAATCGGTCGTCTTGATTCAGTCAGTCTGGAAAATACAGGCATTCTGCATGCAGGCCAAATGACAGATCATGCAAATAAAACGGATACAGATTTTCTTGTAATGAGTAACTACTTGAAAAATAAGGAATAAGTAAGAGGTTACCGGCTGGCATGCAGGGTGCACTACTCATTGCATCTTTCATCAACCGCGAGGAATTGAGAAATGACCGACGTGAATAAAGAAGCCATTTCTGTACTCAACGACCTGATTGAAACCAGCAAGGACGGTCAGGCCGGATTCAAGACTTGCGCTGAAGACATCAGGCACCCTGAACTCAAAACCCTGTTCATCAAGCGTTCGACCGATTGTGGGACGGCCGCAGCGGAACTGCAGTCTGCCGTGCGTTCGATGGGGGGCGATCCGGAAACCTCCACCAGTATCGGCGGTGACATGCACCGTCGTTGGGTCGACGTGAAGTCGATGTTCACCGGCAAGGGCGAGGAGGCTGTACTCAATGAAGCCGAGCGCGGTGAGGACCATGCGTTGAAGGCTTACCGCGACGCCATGGAGAAAATCAACAAGCACAACCTGGTGGGCATTCGCGATCTGGTGGAGCGTCAGTACCACGGCGTGCAACGCAATCACGATCAGGTCAAGGCCCTGCGTAACCAGGCGCGTGCACGTTCGTAACGCCTGCTTGAAACAACTGTGGGAGCGAGCCTGCTCGCGAAGGCGGCGTGTCAGTCACTATTAAAGGTGGCTGTCAGAGCGCTTTCGCGAGCAGGCTCGCTCCCACAGTGTTTTTGACCGGTCAATCAGCCGATGCTGATGGCCGGCAGTTCCGTCAAGGTCACGCTCTGTTGCTTGCGTGGCGCGAGGATTTCCGCCTCGCCATCCACTACCAGTTCATCGCGCTGGTTGAACACGCGAGTGGCGATGCGCACGCGAAACTTCGGCAGTTTTTCCAGGATTTCCAGGCGCACGGTCAGGGTATCGCCGATTTTCACCGGTTTCTGAAAGCTCATTTGCTGGCCGATGTAGATGGTCCCCGGGCCAGGCAATTCGCAGGCGACCGCCGCGCTGATCAATGCGCCGCTGAACATGCCGTGGGCGATGCGCTCCTTGAACATGGTGCTGGCGGCGTATTCGGCATCCAGGTGTACCGGGTTGTGATCGCCGGACATCGCAGCGAACAACTGGATGTCGCGCTCTTCGACTGTCTTGCTGAAACTGGCGGTCTGGCCGACTTCGAGGGCTTCGTAAGGGGTGTTGGTAACCTGGGTCATCTGTATCAATTCCTGTGACGAATTAAAAAATTCACAAAAAACTATTCGGACCGGTGCGGCCGAGGAGCGCTCAAGGCCTGTGCGATCCAGTTCAGCACATCGGCGATGATTTCATCGCGGTTGCTCTCATTGAACAGTTCGTGCCGCGCCTGCGGGTAAACGGTCAGTTGCAGGTGCTGGTTTCCGGCCGCTCGCAGCGCGTCGGCCAGATCCTTGAGACGTTTGCCTTCGCTCACCGGATCACATTCGCCGCCAATCACCAGCAGCGGCAGGCCCGGGTCGATCTGGGCGAGATTGGACGCTTTGCTGATTTGCTGCAAGCCGCCGAGCAAATCGATCCACAGTTGATTGGTGCAACGGAAACCGCAGAGCGGGTCGTTGACGTACAGATCGACCTGCGCCGGATCACGGCTGAGCCAGTCGAACGGTGTGCGTGCCGGTTTGAATTTGTTGTTGAACGAGCCGAACGACAGCCATTCGATCAAGGCGCTGCGTCCCTTGCGGCCCTGGCGCAGGCGTTCGAGACGGGCGATTTGCCGTGCCGCGCGATAAAGCGCCACGGGCTGGAAGTTCGAGCCGCTGAGGATGGCCCCGTGCAGGCTGGCACTGTGGTGCAGCAGATAGCCCTGGGCGATGTAACTGCCCATGCTGTGACCGAGCAGCACGATCGGCACGCCCGGATACTGCTGGCCGATGTGCTGGTTGAGGCTGGCCAGGTCGCTCACGACCTTGCACCAGCCATCGTCATCGGCGAAATGCCCGAGTGTCCCGTTTTCGGCAGTTTTGCCATGTCCACGCAGGTCTGGTGCGCATACGCCATAGCCCTGAACACAGAGTTTTTCCGCCAGGGGGCCATAGCGGCCGCTGTGTTCGGCCATGCCGTGGGCCAGCAGAATCATTGCCTTGAGGCTGCCGTCGGGAAGCCACTGGTTGACGAAGAGGCGGCTGTGGTCGCTCGTGGTCAGCCAGAAAGTGTCATGGATCATGGCGGTTCCTTTGCATGAGGCTGCTTTGTCTGAAACAGCTCGTTGCAGTTTATAGCGCATCCTTGGCTGGGCGTCTGATCAGCCTACGCCACGGCGAGTAGATTCATACGGTCAATGACGGCCGTGGGCATATTTGCCTGCTACGTCATAACTGCTAGTGTCCGTGAAGCTCCGCTTTTTGCATTTTTTTTGAAAAGTGACAGAAAAGTGGCCCCGGATAGATTCAGGTAAAGAGGACAAGAACAATGCAACCTGATTTCTGGAATGACAAACGCCCGGCTGGCGTCCCCCTGGATATCGATCTGGGAGCCTACAAGTCGGTAATCGAGGTGTTCGAGCGTTCCTGCAAGAAGTTTGCTGACCGCCCTGCGTTCAGTAACATGGGCGTGACCCTGACCTACGCCGAACTGGAACGCCAGAGCGCTGCCTTCGCCGGCTACCTGCAAGCCCACACCGACCTGGTGCCGGGTGACCGCATCGCGGTGCAGATGCCCAACGTCCTGCATTACCCGATTGCCGTGTTCGGTGCCTTGCGCGCCGGGTTGATCGTGGTCAACACCAACCCGCTGTACACCGCGCGGGAAATGCGTCACCAGTTCAAGGACTCCGGTGCCCGGGCGCTGGTGTATCTGAACATGTTCGGCCAGAAAGTCCAGGAAGTGCTGCCCGACACCGATATCCAGTACCTGATCGAAGCGAAGATGGGCGACCTGATGCCCGCGGCCAAGGGGTGGCTGGTCAACACGGTGGTGAGCAAGGTCAAGAAGATGGTCCCGGACTATTCCTTGCCCCAGGCCGTTTCCTTCAAGAGCGCACTGCGCATGGGCCGCGGCCTGGGTATCAAGCCGCTGAAGGTCGGCCTCGACGACATCGCCGTGCTGCAATACACCGGTGGCACCACGGGCCTGGCCAAGGGCGCGATGCTGACCCACGGCAACCTGGTGGCGAACATGCAACAGGCACGGGCCTGCCTGGGACAGTTCGGCAGCGATGGGCAACCGTTGTTGCGCGAAGGGCAGGAGGTGATGATCGCGCCGCTGCCGCTGTACCACATCTATGCCTTCACGGCGAACTGCATGTGCATGATGGTGACGGGCAACCACAACGTGCTGATCACCAATCCACGGGACATCGCCGGCTTCATCAAGGAACTGAAGAACTGGCGGTTCTCGGCGCTGCTGGGGCTCAACACGCTGTTCGTCGCGCTGATGGATCACCCGGACTTCAAGACCCTGGACTTCTCCAGCCTCAAGCTCACCAACTCCGGCGGCACTGCGCTGGTCAAGGCCACCGCCGAGCGTTGGGAACAACTGACCGGTTGCCGCATCACCGAAGGTTACGGCCTGACCGAAACTTCGCCGGTGGCCTGCACCAACCCCTATGGCGACCAGTCGCGGATCGGCACGGTCGGCCTGCCGGTGCCGGGCACCACGCTGAAAGTCATTAGCGATGACGGCGTCGAACAACCTTTGGGCGAGCGTGGCGAACTGTGTATCAAGGGCCCACAGATCATGAAGGGTTACTGGCAGAAACCCGAGGCCACGGCCGAAGTGCTGGATGCCGAGGGTTGGTTCAAGTCCGGTGACATTGCGGTGATCGACCCGGACGGTTTCGTGCGCATCGTTGACCGCAAGAAGGACATGATCATTGTCTCGGGTTTCAACGTGTACCCCAACGAGATCGAAGACGTGGTGATGGCTCATCCGAATGTCGCCAACTGTGCGGTCATCGGTGTGCCTGACGAGCGGTCGGGGGAGGCGGTGAAGTTGTTCGTGGTGGCCCGTGAAGCAGGGGTCAGCCTTGAAGAGCTGAAGGCTTACTGCAAGGAGAACTTCACGGCGTACAAAGTACCGAAGCACATCGTGCTACGGGAGTCGCTGCCGATGACGCCGGTGGGCAAGATTTTGCGGCGGGAGTTGCGTGATATTGCCTGATGGGTGAATGGCTGATCCCTGTAGGAGCGAGCTCGCTCGCGATGGACGTCAACGATAACGCGCGCTGTCTGAATGATCGCGTTGCCAGGACGTTTTTCGCGAGCAAGCTCGCTCCTACACGTTTAAGCTAAAGGCCCGGTTTTCGCGGGTTACAGGGCTTTATAGGTTTTTTGCTCTAAAATGACTGCTTGCAAGTCTTGAGTCACAATTGTGACCGTAGAGGCCGCTTTTGGCTCTGGTCGACCCTTGGCAAAGCTGCTACTCTCGGCGCGCTTTGTGACTTCTCGGCCTTCTATCAGCCAGATTCACCAATGACCAAACACCAATAATAATCGCATCAAATGCGGTGCTGAATTCGCGTTGCTGAGGAGTGGGCTTCCATGATCGAAGACTTTTGGAAGGATAAGTACCCAGCTGGGATTGCTGCCGACATCAATCCAGACGAGTATCCGAATATTCAGGCAGTGTTGAAGCAATCCTGCCAACGCTTCGCCAACAAGCCGGCATTCAGCAACCTGGGCAAGACACTCACCTACGGTGAACTGTACGAATTGTCCGGTGCGTTTGCCGCTTATCTGCAACAGCATACCGATTTGCAGCCTGGCGATCGAATCGCCGTGCAACTGCCCAACGTGTTGCAGTACCCGGTAGCCGTCTTCGGTGCCATCCGCGCCGGGCTGATCGTGGTCAACACCAACCCGCTCTACACCGCGCGGGAAATGGAACACCAATTCAACGACTCCGGTGCCAAGGCCCTGGTCTGCCTGGCCAACATGGCGCACCTGGCCCAAACCGTGGTGCCGAAAACCGGCGTCAAGCACGTGATCGTCACCGAAGTCGCCGACCTGCTGCCGCCGCTCAAGCGTCTGCTGATCAACAGCGTCATCAAGTACGTGAAGAAGATGGTGCCGGCCTATCACTTGCCCAAGGCCGTCAAGTTCAATGACGTGCTGAGCAAAGGCCTGGGCCAGCCAGTGGCGGAAGCCAGTCCGGCCAGTGGCGATGTCGCGGTACTGCAATACACCGGCGGCACCACCGGCGTGGCCAAGGGCGCGATGCTGACCCACCGCAATCTGGTGGCGAACATGCTGCAGTGCAAGGCGCTGATGGGTTCCAACCTCAATGAAGGTTGCGAGATCCTGATCACCCCGCTGCCGCTGTACCACATCTATGCCTTCACCTTTCATTGCATGGCGATGATGCTGATCGGCAACCACAACATCCTGATCAGCAACCCGCGCGACTTGCCGGCGATGGTCAAGGAACTGTCGAAGTGGAAGTTCAGCGGTTTCGTCGGCCTGAACACGCTGTTCGTGGCCTTGTGCAACAACGAAGGCTTCCGCAAGCTGGATTTCTCCGCGCTGAAAGTCACCTTGTCGGGCGGTATGGCCCTGCAACTGGCTGCGGCCGAACGCTGGAAAGCGGTGACCGGTTGCGCCATCTGCGAAGGCTACGGCATGACCGAAACCAGCCCGGTGGCGACGGTGAACCCGATCCAGAACATCCAGATCGGCACCATCGGCATTCCGGTTCCGTCGACCCTGTGCAAAGTCATCAACGATGCCGGTGTCGAACAACCGATGGGCGAAATCGGTGAACTGTGCGTGAAGGGCCCGCAAGTCATGAAGGGTTACTGGCAGCGCCAGGAAGCCACGGATGAAATCCTCGACAGCGAAGGCTGGTTGAAGACCGGTGACATCGCGTTGATCCAGCCCGATGGCTACATGCGTATTGTCGATCGCAAGAAAGACATGATCCTGGTCTCCGGTTTCAACGTGTACCCGAAC
The DNA here is from genome assembly GCF_949768175.1 of Pseudomonas sp. IT-P74. NCBI lineage: Bacteria > Pseudomonadati > Pseudomonadota > Gammaproteobacteria > Pseudomonadales > Pseudomonadaceae > Pseudomonas > Pseudomonas sp. IT-P74. Next base: position 343,676 of record NZ_CATKQD010000066.1, read on the forward strand.
GAACTCGAAGACGTGCTGGCCACCCTGCCGGGCGTGCTGCAATGCGCGGCTATCGGTGTACCGGACGAGAAGTCGGGCGAGGCGATCAAGATTTTCATCGTTGCCAGGCCGGGCGTGAACCTGACCAAGGAGCAGGTGATGGAGCACATGCGCGCCAACGTCACCGGCTACAAGGTCCCGCGCTCCGTGGAGTTCCGCGATGCACTGCCGACCACCAACGTCGGCAAGATCCTGCGTCGTGAATTGCGCGATGAAGAGCTGAAGAAGATCAACGCGAAGAAAGCTACCGCGTAATCAGCAAAAAGCCCCGCCGATGCGGTAATGCTGTTCACTTAAGCGAATGTGGTCCTCTGTAGGAGCGAGCTTGCTCGCGATGGTCGTTAACGATAACGCGTATTTACTGGCTAAACGCGGCGTTCTTGAGTCCATCGCGAGCAAGCTCGCTCCTACAACTTCCTTAACTGAACAGCATTACCGCCGATGCGGGGCTTTTTGTTGGATGCCTGACAACACCGATCCTCTGTAGGAGCGAGCATGCTCGCGAAAAAAGTACAGACAACGCGGGCATCCAGGCCCCCCGCGTTATCGTTTACGTCCATCGCGAGCAGGCTCGCTCCTACAGGAATGATGGTTATTGGCGAAACGGCGCGAAGTTGACGTTGGTGCCCGCCGGACGCATGTCCTGGAGGAAGGAGTCCTTGTCGGCGCTCAGTTCCAGGCTCAATGCCGCCTTGCGCTTGCCTTCATTGCGCACCACCAGGCCTTCGAGCTTCTCGCGCAGGAACACGGTCGGCACTTTCAGGTGCAGCAGTTCGTCGGTGGCCGGCGTGTGCATCAGCAGGTGAATCCACTCGTACTGACCGATGGCAAGGCGCGTCACCGGGAGATCGAACCACCAGATGTTGCGGTTACGGTTCAATTCGGCGAAGTGGCAGTTGTTGACGCCAAGCACAGCACCGCCGAGTTCCTGGTTTCTGCGGGCAATGGCCTGCTTTTTATCGAGTTTCATAACGTTCCTACGGGATTGGATCTTCAGCGCCAAGGCCTGAATGTGATGCGCATTCTCAGGGGTTGGCCCGCAAACATAAAGCGCAACCTGCACTGAGCGATGAAATGTCGTGGTGAAATAAATGAAACTCCCTGCAAAAGCCCCCGGTCAACCTTGTGTAACGACTTTCCTGCATTGAAATGTCTTAATGAAAAGAGGACGCGGCCATCTTCAGATGGCCGTTTTTGTGTCAGCCTGAACTTGCACGCTGTATTTGTTTCAAAGTCGCCAACTGGGCTACCTTGATGAAAGAAAACAGCCCCTGAGTCGCCACGACTTCAACCCAATCCGTATGCGGCGAATGGAGACGCGAATGATTTTCCCGGACATGAGAGGCTTGCCCCTGCACCGTGTGATGATGCGCACGGTCACCGAATTCATGGCCGACGAGATGTCGACCTATGCCTCGGCGCTGGCCTATCAAATGCTCTTTTCGTTGTTTCCGTTCATTCTGTTCCTGATCGCCCTGATCGGCTTCCTGCATCTGCCCGACTTCTTCTCCTGGCTGCGCCTGCAATCGGAACTCGTATTGCCGCCCCAGGCGCTGGAGCAGGTCAACCCGGTGATCGACCAGCTTCAGCAGTCCAAGGGGGGATTGCTGTCAGTGGGTATCGTGATTGCGCTGTACACTGCCTCCGCCGGCGTGCGGCTGATGATGAGCGCGATGAACGCTGCCTATGACGTGGTAGAAGGGCGCCCGCTGTGGAAACGCTTTCCGTTGTCGATCATCTACACCGTCGGCATTGCCGGCATGCTGCTGATCGCCGCGGCACTGATGGTGCTCGGGCCGCAGGTGATGAGCTGGATCGCTGCACAAGTCGGCCTTGAGTACTTCATCGTCACCCTCTGGACCATCGCGCGCTGGCCGGTGATCGTGATTTTGATGATGGTCGCGGTGGCGTTGATCTACTACGTCATGCCCGACGTCAAACAGGAATTCCGCTTCATCACCCCAGGCTCGGTGCTGGCGGTGGTGGTATGGATCATCGCGTCCCTGGGCTTCGGCTTGTACGTCAAGGAGTTCGCCAACTACAACGCCATGTATGGCAGTATCGGTGCGATCATCGTGCTGTTGCTGTACTTCTACATTTCCGCCGCGGTACTGCTGCTGGGCGCGGAAATGAATGCCGTGATCGAGCACATGTCACGAGAGGGTAAAGACCCTGGCGAAAAAGTGGCTGGCGAGCATGGTCCCGTCCATGAGGAAAAACACCACGTTTCAGGCCTGGGCCGCGATCATTCACACAAACCGACCATTGATGAAACCTGATCATGATTCGTGAAATTCTGAAAATGGGCGATGAGCGCCTGCTGCGCATTGCCTCGCCAGTGTCGGTCGAAATGTTCGACAGCCCCGAGCTGTGGCAACTGATCGATGACATGTTCCAGACCATGGAAAGCGTGGGGGGCGTTGGCCTGGCCGCTCCGCAAATCGGCGTCGACCTGCAACTGGTGATCTTCGGTTTCGAGCACAGCGAGCGATATCCGGATGCCGAGGCCGTGCCGCAGACGATCCTGATCAACCCGTTGATCACACCGCTGAGCCCGATCCTGGAAGAGGGCTTCGAAGGCTGTTTGTCCGTGCCTGGCCTGCGTGGCGCGGTGCAGCGTTACCAGCAGATTCGCTACGAAGGCGTCGACCCCAAGGGCGAGCCTATCGTGCGTTTTGCTTCGGGGTTTCATGCACGGGTGGTGCAGCATGAGTGTGATCACCTGATCGGCCGCCTGTACCCGTCGCGCATTACCGACTTCAGCAAGTTTGGCTTCACCGAGGTGATGTTCCCGGACCTGGACCCCAACGCGGACGACTAAAGCCGCCGCAAAACCTGTAGGAGCGAGCCTGCTCGCGAAAGCGGTCTAACAGTCAGCATTGATGGTGACTGACACACCGCCATCGCGAGCAGGCTCGCTCCAGATTTAGGGCGCCAACCCCATCGCAATCATTGGCTTGCTGCGCGCATAACGGCTCAATCGCTCAACCATCGCGTAAGGCATTGGCGGATCAAAAGTAAACCCGCGTCGCTCATAAAACCCCCGCAAATCCGGATGACAGAACAACCACACCGGCTGTTCGCAATCCTTCACCGCGGCCGCAATCAATCCGGCGGCAAGCCCCTGCTCGCGACAGGCCGGATCGACCAGCAAGCCGGTCAGCCAATGCCCACCGGACACCGGACGCAAACACAGCACGGCAACAATCTGCTCACGCCGGGCCACCCACAGCTGCGCGTCGCGCACGGCTTTCATCGACGATTGGTGAGCGCGATAGAACTTGTTCATCAATGGCCATAATGGTTCGTCGAGCAGGGCGTATTGGGTGTCGGGCATGGTCTTTGGCTGTCGGTATGCAAAGCGGGCGATTATAAAAGAACGCGCGCGCCGGGATAGGTGTATACCTGATCTCACATCCCCATGAGTGGAGTACGCATCATGTCCAAAGGTATGGATTCAAAGAAAGCGGCGAAAAAGAAACCAGCGAAAACCGCCATTGAAAAGCGCGCGGACAAGAAAGCCAAGAAAGTCGGCGTGTTCGGTCACTGATGCCGCATTGATTGATCGCTCCCATGCAAAGTGGGAGCGATCCTCCTGAAAATAATCTGCAGGATTTCCCAAGGCCATTGCACAGAAGGGGACTGGTCCCAGATCTGAGCAACGCCATGCCCCATTACTTTGATAGCGCCCACCAGGCAGAAATCGAAACCCTGCGCCGACGCTTCACCGCGCGCACCGAGTGGCCGACCTGGCTGCTGTTGATCGGTGTGTATGGCGCCTGGTTTGGCGTCATGTTGAACAGCCATCGATTGGGTCTGTGGTGGAGCACGCTGTTGCTGATTCCATTGCTGGTGCTGTGGTTGTCCGTGCAACACGAACTGTTGCACGGCCACCCCACGCGCTGGCCAACCCTGAACAAAATCCTTGGCTACGCGCCGTTTGCCGTCTGGTATCCGTACACCTTGTACCGCGATAGCCATTTGCTGCATCACCGCGACGAGGACCTGACGATCCCCGGTCGCGATCCGGAAAGCCGTTACCTGAGTGCCGGGCAGTGGCAGGGCAGTTCACCTCTGGGGCGCAGCCTGCACTGGCTGAACAAAACCGTGCTCGGCCGCTTTGCCCTGGGCGCACCGCTGGCCTTGCTGGCGTTGGCCCGTGAAGAGCTGCAACGCCTCAGAGCAGGCGAGCGACAAGCCTGGTTGATGTGGTTGAGTCACGGCTCGATGACCGGGTTGATGCTGCTGTTCATCGCGAACTTCAGTGTGTTGCCGGTTTGGCATTATCTGTTTTTGATCAGTGTGCCGGCGCTGTCGATCTCCATGATTCGTTCCTACTATGAACATCGGCCTCATGCCGCGCCGGAGCAACGCACCGTGCTCAATGAAGCGGCGTGGCCGTGGCGCTGGCTGTTCCTGAACCTCAATTTTCATCTGGTGCACCACGAGTTGCCGGGGTTGCCCTGGTACGACTTGCCCCGCGCTTATCGGGCTCGCCGCGAGCAATGGCTGGCGCGTAGTGGTGGGTTCCTGGTGCAAGGTTATGGGCGGTTGTGGCGTGAAAATGGAGTGAAGGCCATCGACAGCCCGAGGCATCCGTTTTACTGAAACATGGATCACCTCCAATCCCACAGGGAACTTCGTTGTATGGAGATACGATGATTACCCAACACATCGCCGAACTTCTGATGTACACCGCCCCCGACCCCATCCACCAGGCCAACGAACGCTGGCTGGCGCGAATCCTTGAGCATCTGGGCGACACCCGCCTCGATACCGATGGCCTGTCACTGATGCAGATGTGGTTGTCGCCGCACTTGCTGCTGACACAAACCTGCGGTTATCCGCTGATGACGGCATTGCGCGGCAAGGTCCGGGTGCTGGGGCGGCCTCGTTATGAGCTGCCGGACAGCAGCGGCGGCAATCATTGCAGTCTGATCCTGGGACCGATTGATGATGCACGGCGAACCCTGGCGGATTTTCGCGGCAGCCGAGGCGTGATCAATGGCCTGGACTCCAACAGCGGCATGAACCTGCTGCGCCACCGGTTGGCGCCGCTGCAACGTGACGGCCGGTTTTTTGCCCGGGTCGGAATCAGCGGCAGCCATCGCGAAAGCCTGCGCTGGTTGCGCGAAGACCTTGCCGATCTGGCGGCCATCGACAGCGTGACCTTTGCCTATCTGGCGCGTCATGCCCCAGAGGAAGTGGCCGGTTTGCGAGTGATTGCCCGCAGTGCGCTCAGTCCTGCCTTACCGTTCATTACCGCCGCGACGATCAGCGATGAGCTGGCTGAAGAACTCCTGCGGGTGATGAACCTGGCGCTGCGCGAGCTGCCGGAAGTTGCCGAAACCCTCGGATTGCCAGAGGTACTGCCCGCCGACGAAAGCGACTATCAGGTTGTGCTCGACTATCAGCGTGAAGCCGAGATCTTGGGGTATGGGGACTTGCGATAAGGTTTGAATGTTGGGTCCAGGTACACCAAAACCTGTAGGAGCGAGCTTGCTCGCGATGACGGACTGTCAGGCGCAAATAATTTTTTAATTCAATAAAAGAATATAAAAATAAGTTTTAAGTATTATTAATGAATAAGGCTCCTTGCTAGGATTCGCCTCACCGGACCACCGGACATTCAGCGACCCCTAACCCAGGAGCCCCTATGTCCGGCGCCGATATTCTTCATCGCCAATACGTGGACGGATTGTTCCGCGCCCACTACCACTGGCTCTGCACACGCCTGCGTCAGTCCCTGAACGATGCCGCCGCTGTCGAAGACATTGCCGGCGAAACCTTCGTGCAACTGCTCCAGGCCCCTGGCCTGACGGCAATCCGTGAGCCCCGTGCCTTGCTCAGCACCATCGCCCGGCGCCTGCTCTATCAGCGTTGGCGTCGAGGTGACCTGGAGCGCCAGTACCTTCAGCAACTGCAACAGGCCGAGCCGATCCACGCCGAATCGCCGGAGGCACTGGCTCAGGTGTCCCAGACCCTGACCCGTGTGGATCGCAGTCTTCAGCGGCTGCCCGGCAAAGTCCGCTCTACCTTCCTGCTGTCGCGGGTCGACGGCCTGACCTATCCACAAATTGCCGCCACGCTGGGCATCTCCCTGCGTTCAGTCAGCGATTACATGTCCCGTTCCCAAGCCCTGTGCGACCGGCACAGCGCCAACCAATCCCTGAACCGTCCCCTCCAGAACAAGAGGTCCGCATGAGATCGATCAAAACCCTGCTCGGCAGTTCGTTGCTGGCCCTGAGCCTGTTGTCCCACCCGGCATCGGCCACGGAAAAAGCGGCGCCTATCCACTTTGGCGACATCACCTGGGAAAGTGGCAGCCTCATCACCGAAATCCTGCGCCTGATCGTTGAAAAAGGTTACGGCTACCCGACCGACACACTGCCGGGCAGTACCGTCAGTCTTGAAGCGGCGCTGGCGAAAAATGATATCCAGGTCATCGGTGAAGAGTGGGCCGGACGCAGCCCTGCCTGGGTCAAGGCGGCGGCGGAGGGCAAGGTGTTCGGCCTTGGCGATACGGTCAAGGGCGCCACTGAAGGTTGGTGGGTGCCGGAGTACGTGATCAAGGGCGATCCCGAGCGCGGCATCAAGCCCTTGGCCCCAGAGCTGAAATCCGTTGCCGACCTGGCGAAATACAAGGACGTGTTCCGCGACCCTGAAGACCCGAGCCGCGGACGCTTCCTCAACAGCCCCACCGGCTGGACCTCGGAAATCGTTAACAGCCAGAAACTCAAGGCTTATGACCTGACCGCCAGCTATGTCAATTTCCGCACGGGGTCCGGTGCCGCACTGGATGCCGAGGTGGCATCGTCGATCCGCCGTGGCAAACCGGTGCTGTTCTACTACTGGTCGCCGACACCGCTGCTGGGGCGTTTCAAACTGGTGAAACTCGACGAACCGTCGTTCGACGCCGAAGCCTGGAAAACCCTGGCCGACGCCAACAACCCCAACCCCAAAGGCACGCGCTCGATGCCGGCCAGCCTGGCCATCGGCGTGTCGGCACCGTTCAAAGCGCAATACCCGGACCTGGTGACGTTCTTTGAAAAGGTCGACCTGCCGATTGATCTGTTGAACCAGACCCTGGGCCAGATGAGTGAAAAACGACAGAAACCCCGGGACGTCGCCGAAGCGTTTTTGCGTGAACAGCCGCAGGTGTGGAAGGGCTGGGTGCCGGGGGAAGTGGCCACCAAGGTGAGTGCCAGTTTGTAGTTTTGTGTTGTCTGGAAGGTTGCCATCGCGAGCAGGCTCGCTCCCACATTAGGTCTGTATTGCCCACAAAACCCGTGGTCAACCAAGATCCCCTGTAGGAGCGAGCCTGCTCGCGATTGATCTCAAGTCTTACGCCAACTCTGCGGCCAACGCCGCTTTCACCGCCGGCCGTTGATCCACCCTGGCTTGAAACCTTGCCAACGCCGGCCACCCATTCAAATCAATCTCAAATAACCGAGCCCAGCGCAGCACCGTAAACAAGTACGCATCAGCAACGCTGAACCCGCCCGCCATCAAATAATCCTGCCGCTCCAGCGTCTGGTTCAACACGGCAAAACGCTTGAACAGTTTCTCCTTGATCAGCGCTTTCACTTCATCCGGAAATCGACTGTTGAACAGCCAACCGAGCCCGCCATGAATCTCCGTCGAGATGAAGTTCAGGCATTCCTGCAATCGCACCCGCTCAAATGTCCCCTGGGCTGCGGCCAGTTTTGCGTCTGGATGTAGATCCGCCAGGTATTGCAGGATCGCCGGGCCTTCGGTCAGCACTTCGCCGTTATCCAGTTGCAGGGCAGCGACGTAACCCTTGGGGTTGATGGCGAGAAAGTCGTCGCCGTCGGCGGTGGTTTTGCTGATGTTATCGACGCGGATCAATTCGAAGGTCAGTTCCAGTTCGCGCAATACGATATGCGGCGCCAGCGAGCAGGCTTGAGGGGCGTAATACAGCTTCATGGGGCGGGCTCTGGTTGTGGATTTACGCCAGTGTCATAGTGCGCTGCGGCCTCGGTAAAATTAATCTTTCAGAAATCTGCCATAAGGAAAGCTACTGCCATGATGAACCTGATGCACTGGCGAATGGTGGTGGCCGTGGCGGACACCGGCAACATCACCCGCGCCGCCGAGCGGGTCGGAATGACCCAGTCGGGCGCCAGTCAGGCCTTGGCCTTGATCGAGGAAACCCTGGGCGTACAGTTATTCAGCCGGGAGAATCGCCAGACGCTACCGACAGCCATCGGCCTGCCGGTCATCGAGCAGGCGCGGACCATGCTCGCCGCGCTGCAAGCCATTCGCAGCACCGTCGAGGCCGCCAAAGGCGTTGAACGCGGGACGATTCGCCTGGCCAGTTTCCCCATGGTGCTGGCGACTTTTCTGCCGCCGTTGCTGCGCCAATTCAACCGGCTTTACCCCGGCATCGAGGTGGTCGCCCTGGAAGTCAGCGATGACGAAGTGGAAACCCTGCTCGGCGCGGGCCTGGTGGATGTCGGCGTGGTGCTCAATCCGTCTACCGAGCGCAAGGCCAGTCCTTTGGGACGCGATGCCTGGATGGCGGTGTTGCCCGGGGGCCATCCGCTGGCGCGGCGCACCCATGACGAAGGCGTCACCCTCGAAGAGTTGGTGGCGCAACCCTTTGTACTGGCCACGGGCGGATGTTCGACCAATGCGCGAAGCCTGGCAGCCGATGCGGGGCTGCAACTGCAGGATGTGCGCGTCGAGGTCCGCGAGTGGAGCAGTGCGTTCACCCTGGTGCGGGAAAACATCGGCGTGAGCCTGGTGCCGGAAATGACGCTGCCAGGTAATCGGCAGGGTTTGCGCGTGGTGCCTGTGCTGCCGCGGATCGACCGCGAGTTTGCCTTGGTGGTCACGGCGAACAAACCACCGTCGGCGGCGGTGCAGGCGCTGCTGGACATGCTCGATGGACGCAAACCCCTCTCCCCGGTAAACCGCTGAACCGATTTTGTCCTCAATGATGGCCTACTAGTGGCCTTGCAAGCCCGAGGTTCCTGTCTATGATCAGGTGTAACTAACTATATCGGTCGTGATGGGGCGGTCGATGTCTTGGCGAAAGAGTGCGCAATCGAAGGCACCAACACTTGATGACAGGGAGTTGTCCGCTAAATGGAATTTGTTGTGAACCTGTTAGGGCTGGCCCGCATGCGGGCTATCAAGAGAAGGATGTCTTGATGAGCGTGTCGCTGTAAGGACCCTCCGATTGATCATCATTTATCACCTGACTAGTCCTTCTTTTTGGAGGGATGCGTGTGCCTGTTCCGTGGAACGCAGTGGTGGATGTGAAAGACCTGCAACTTTCATCAATCAAAAAACCGCGCTGAAGGTGATACAACCATGTTCAACCTACATCACAAGGCTGACCTGCTGGAAATCGAACGCTTCAGCTGTGCGCTGACTGAGGCTAATGCCAAGTTGGCGGCGATCAGCCGTTCGATGGCGATGATTGAGTTCACCCCGGACGGTATCGTCATCGATGCCAATGAAAGTTTTTGCAATGCCATGGGCTACAGCTCCGACGAAGTGCGCGGCAAACATCACCGGGTCTTTTGTGAAGAGCAGTATTACCGCAGCGACGAGTACACCAAGTTATGGCGTGACCTGGCGCGGGGCGAGCCGCTGAGCGGGACCTTTCAATGCTTGCACAAGAGTGGCCGGGAGATCTGGCTCGAAGCCAGTTATATGCCGGTGCTGGGCCCCGACCGGCAGGTGAAAAGCGTGATCAAGGTGGCCACGGACATCACCGCACGGATCAACAAGGAACACGAAAACGAAAGCAGGCTCGCCGCGATCGGCCGTTCAATGGCCGTGATCGAATTCACGCCCGAAGGCAAGGTCATCAGCGCCAACGAGAACTTCCTGAAAACCATGCAGTACTCGCTCAACGAAGTGGTGGGGCAGCATCACAGCCTGTTTTGCCACCGTGCCGAAGCCGAGTCCCAGGGTTACCGGAATTTCTGGGCTTCGCTCAACCGTGGCGAATATCACTCCCATCGTTTCGAGCGCAGGAACAAGCAGGGTCAGACAGTATTCCTGGAAGCGTCCTACAACCCGTTGTTCGACGCCAAGGGGCGGTTGTACAAAGTGGTCAAGTTCGCCAGCGATATCACTCACCAAATGACCACCCTGCAAACCGCCGCAGAATCGGCCCACAGCACATCGGTGCAAAACGACGTCTGCGCGCGCAAGGGTTCCGAGGTGGTGCAGCAGACGGTGCAGATCATCCAGGACATTTCCCGGGACCTGAACGAAGCGGCGCTGAGCATCGATGCCGTGAGCAAACAGTCCGACATCATCGGCACCATTGTGCAGACCATTCGCGGCATTGCCGATCAGACCAACCTGCTGGCGCTCAACGCGGCGATCGAAGCGGCCCGCGCCGGTGAGCACGGGCGCGGCTTTGCGGTGGTGGCCGATGAAGTGCGCAGCCTCGCGGCACGCACCAGTCAGGCGACGCTGGAGATTGTCGAGGTGGTGCGCAAGAACCACGATTTGTCGCTCAGTGCGGTGTCGAGCATGCAATCGAGCTTGAGCCGAACCGGCCTCGGCGTGGAACTGGCGAACGAGGCGGGGGAGGTGATTCTGGAAATCCAGCAGGGTTCGCGGCATGTGGTGGATGCGATCAGTCAGTTCAATTCGACGTTGCAACTGAACTAAGCAGGGCAACTGTAGGAGCGAGCCTGCTCGCGATGGTCGATAACGATAACGCGTGTTTTCTGACTAAACGCAGCGCTCTTGCGTCCATCGCGAGCAGGCTCGCTCCTACAAGAAACCGCGGCAAATGAAAAAGGGTCCCGGTAGAGGGACCCTTTTTCATTGTGTGGCCGGCGGCAATCTGCGGCCACTCAAGGCAAGCCATTGCAACAATGCTTCAGGAAACCGGGGTGTTGCGCCAGGCGTTTGAAATACTCATCGACGGCGGGGTAGTCAGGCCGGTCGATTGGCGTCATCAGCCAGCGATTGACCGACAAACCGATGACAACGTCGGCCAAAGTAAACTGTGGTCCGGCGACATAGGCCTTGGTGGTTGCGAGTTGATGCTCGAGGATGCCCATCTTCTGGTTCCAGGCGCGGATGCCGACTTCAAGGCTATGCGGGTCCTGGAATTCCGGGTCCTTGCGCACCAGTGCCATGAACGGGTATCTCCAGGACGGATTGAGCTCGGTGGCTTGCCAATCCATCCACTGCTCCACCCGGGCGCGGGCGGCCGGATCGGTGGGTAGCAGGTCGGTGTGATGGTGGTGGTGTTTACCGACCAGGTAGCGGCAAATGGTATTGGACTCCCATAACACCCCGGCTTCATCGATGATCACCGGCACCTGCGCGTTGGGATTGAAGCGCAGGAACTCGGGGCTGTGGGTGGACGCAAAACCACTGCCCCAGTCCTCGCGTTCGTAGGTTATGCCCAGTTCTTCGCAGGTCCACAGGACTTTTCTGACGTTGATGGACGAGGCTTTGCCGAGAATCTTCAATGTGTGTTCCATTTGAGCTACTCCATCGCGAAAGGCGTAGGTGTAATTGTAGGAGTGGTCTGTAGGAAAGGGGTTTCATCAGGTTTCCGCAGGCTACGGTTTCTTGCTCCATTGCCTACAACTGCGCCAGAATCCGCCGGCTTGTGCGCCTGGTATCCGGACTCTATCGTTCCGTGTCGCTGCAAATTCAGCGATCGGGTTTCGCAGCCCGGGTAACTCTAGACGCATAGCGTCCACCGTTCGTGATCAATCACGTTATGGCGGCTGTGCGTGGGAGACCTCAGGGTCTACCGGGTTCTAGAGTCCCGGTCTGCGACCCGCGTACAGCTGCCACCCTTCGTATCGCAGCGAGACGTGGCAGCTCCATCACTCTAGGAGCATCACCATGTTCAAACCCACGCCGAACCCCCCACGCAATCCCAGCCCAATGTTCTCCATCTCACCCGGCATCAATAACGAAACTCTGTTGGCGCACGCCTGCGAATCGTTGGCCTCGGCGAGTGTCATGACCAATGACTTTGCTGCATTCCTGGAAGGTAGCCAGCGCAACACGGCTCTGGCGATTGCACAGATCATCATGCTGGCCGAGTTGGCGGTGAACCGGGTGCTGGATAACCTCGATCCGCAGGATTAATCACGGAACCTGTGGCGAGGGAGCTTGCTCCCGCTGGAGTGCGAAGCGCTCCCAGTATGAGCGGATGCGTTTTTTCCGTATTACGACGGCTGCGCCGCCGAACGGGGGCAAGCCCCCTCGCCACAATATGGTCTGTATCTGGAGGATCAACTACGGAGTTTCGATTCTCGTCGAACTAATCAGGTCTTTGACTACTGCTGACTGATTCGCCTTTCGCGTGGCCAATCCAAGTATCGCCTTCGGCCAATCAAGCCGAAGTGCTCTGTAGTGCAGGTCAGCGCGTTGAATTCGCTGCATCGATGCGGGTACCACCGCAATACCCATCCCGGCAGATACCAGGTTTACAGCGGAAGATAGTTGGGGTGCCTGCTGACGGATGGTCGGATTGAACCCGGATTGCCGGCAAGCGGTCACGATATCCGCACTCAGCCCATAACCGGATTTGCGTGAATACAGGATGAAGTTCTCCTGCCGTAACTCAGCAAGCGACAGACGCTTGCGTGACATTAATGGGTGGCCGTCAGGCAGGACAACAATAAGTGGTTCTTCGGATAAGGTGATGAAGTCAATATCGCCGCCCATAGCAAACGGAGGCCTGACGAACGCAGCGTCAATTTCTCCACGGCTGAGCCTGGAAATAAGCGATTCGCTATCGTTCTCCTCAAGGTTTACCTCCACCTTGGGGTGCTGTCGCTGATAACGGCTGATCAAACCGGTGACGGTATCGTTGAACGAAGCGGATTCGGTGAATCCCAGGTTCAACGAGCCGACCTCTCCTCGTGCGGCGCGCCGCGCATTTTTTTGGGCGTCCTCGGCACGCGCAAGAATATCTTGTGCCGAGACCAGGAATACCCTGCCAGCATCACTGAGTATGACGCCGCGTCCTACCCGATGGAAAAGCGGCGTACCAATTTCATCCTCCAAATCACGTATTTGCTGTCCAAGCGGGGGTTGGGCGATCCCAAGTTGTTCGGCTGCTCGTGTGAAGTTCTCCGCTTGGGCCGTAACGACGAAATAACGTAGATGCCTGAGTTCCAATTAGGACTCCAAAGATATCAATCTTGTATTTTCTAAATATTAGACATTTTATTTGTCTGCCGCCATGCTTCTTCTGCACCAAAAATACCGCCAGTGGTTCGGTCAGAACGTTTACGGTCCGAGAATTAGGAGAACTTCATATGAAACCAACTCGACAATTGCGTGAAAAACTATCCTCAGGTTCTCCTGTGATAGCACCAGGCGCTTATGACGGTATATCCGCTCGACTAGTTGCTATGGCGGGTTTCGACGCGGTCTACGCCAGCGGCGGTGCGATTGCGCGTGCTTCTGGATATCCGGACATCGGTCTATTGAGTTTCTGCGAAGTACTGGAGCGGATCGAGAAAATTGTCGAAGCAAGTGACCTGCCAGTGATCGCAGACGCCGACACGGGATTTGGGGGATCAGCCAATGTTCAGCGCACGGTTCGAGCTCTTGAGCGTGCCGGTGTCGCCGCTTTCCACCTTGAGGATCAATCGTTTCCCAAGCGCTGCGGCCATCTGGATGACAAAAAGTTAATAGACGTAAGCGAGATGTGCCGGAAAATTCGAATTGCACGCCATACGCTGATCGATCAGGACTGCATGGTTATTGCCCGTACCGATGCAATTGCGACAGAAGGTTTTGAGTCTGCGTTAAGCCGAGCCGAGCAGTACGTGAAGGCCGGTGCAGACATGATTTTCGTAGAAGCCCCAGAGACACTGGATCAAATCCGCACGATTGCCCGACGCATCCCAGGGCCAAAACTGATGAATATGTTCTACGGTGGCAAGACTCCCTTAATGCCCATTGAAGAGCTGTCCTCCCTTGGCTACCAGCTCGTCATCATTCCTTCGGATATGCAGCGTGCTGCAATACACGCGATGCAAATCGTTTTGGCTGAAATCAAACGCTCAGGGGATAGCAGCGCCATGGCAGCTCAATTGACGAGTTTCGAGGAACGCGAAAAAATCGTTCAGACCAGTCGGTATCTTGCCTTGGACTTGTTATAAACCCAGCTATGAAGTCGGACCTCAGGAACTGAGAAAATTCAAGATGTAAACCGAGTCCGCGGAACATAGGAAAGTGATATGGATGTTCAGCTCATAACAGTGGCCGGTTTGGTAACTGTGACAATCGCGCTATGGGCAACACGCAGACTTCCGGAGTACTTGACTGCACTTTTGTTCTTCGCGTTCGCGATGATTCTCCATGTCGCTCCCGCGTCCTTGATATTTTCTGGGTTTACCTCCGCCGCATTTTGGCTCGTTATCAGTGGCTATGTCATTGGAATCGCTATCCGCAAGACAGGATTGGCCGCTCGAAGTGCGAGGGTGCTCGCTACCCATCTTTCCAGATCATATCCACAAATGGTCTTGGGTATTGTCGGCCTCACTTACGCGCTCGCTTTTGTTATGCCTTCCAATATGGGGCGTATTGCGCTACTGATGCCGATTGTCCTGGCGCTTGCTGATCGAGTGGGTTTCAGGGAGAAAAGTCCAGGGCGTATTGGTCTTTCACTTGCTGTCGGCTTTGGAACCTTCCAGCTTTCGGCATCCATTCTGCCGGCGAATGTTCCAAATCTTGTCATGGCGGGGGCCATCGATACCACGTACGGGTTGCAGTTATCCTATCTGCCTTATCTGATATTGCATGCACCCGTACTTGGCATACTGAAGGGACTTGCACTATGTGCGTGTATCGTCTGGTTGTTTCCAGATAAAGCGGGAAAAAGCATAGAGGTGGAACCTGCTCGCCCTTTGAGTCCTGAGGAAAAGAGGTTGGGTATCCTTCTTTTGATGACTCTGGGGCTCTGGCTTACCGACTCCTTACACGGCATTTCCCCTGCATGGGTCGGCCTCGTGGCAGCTTGCGTATGCCTCCTTCCACGAGTTGGCTTTGTATCCAGTGAAGAGTTTGGTCAAGAGGTAAATCATCGGACCGCGGTCTATGTCGCAGCAATCCTCGGACTCGCCGCACTTGTAGGACAAAGCGGACTCGGAACATTAATTGGTAATGAAATACTTACCCTCGCACCGTTGAATCCGGCTTCACCGTTCGGCAGCTACACCTCAATCGTAGGTCTTTCCACGCTGCTAAATTTTGTGGTTACAGCGAACGGAGTACCAGCGTTATTTACTCCCTTGGCACAGTCGTTAGCCACCGCATCCGGACTGCCGTTACTTAGTGTTCTGATGATTCAGGTCATCGGGTTTTCAACACCGCTTCTGCCTTACCAAGCCTCTCCGATTGTTCTTGCTATTGAAATGGGAAGAATCCCTTTCATGGCAGCGTTACGGTTGAGTCTTGCGCTTGCATTTATTACGTATGTTGTATTGGTTCCCATCAATTACGGATGGTTTGTCTTTCTGGGTTGGTTACCGTGATCCGTGTCGCCGAACGTGTCTTTAAGTACTCTCCCGCACCTTCAACTCAAACCCCATGTCCTGCACCGGCTTGGCCACGGTGTTGCCGACCATCAGCGTCAGCATCTGTTCCGCCGCGCGACGGCCGATGGCTTCGCGTGGGGTGTTGATGCTGCTCAGGCGCGGGACCATGTGTTCGGACATGGGCAAGTCGTTGAAACCGAGGATCGCCACCTGTTCGGGAATCCTGATCCCATTGCGCATGGCTTCAAGCAGGGCGCCCTGCGCCAGGTCGTCGTTGCCGAAGAAGATCGCGTCGACATCCGGATGACTGGCCAGCAGTTGCAGAAACAACTCGCCGCCGAGGCCGACAGAGGAGGAGCGGGGCGTCAGCACTTCCAGGTCCGGGTCATACAGGCCAGCCTTTTGCAGGGCTTTGCGGAAACCTTCGCCGCGCAGCAAGGTGCGCTGGTCCAGTTGCGCGCCGATGTAGGCCAGGCGTTTGCGACCGCGAGACAACAAATGCTCGGCCGCCGTTTCGCCGGCGGCCAGTTGCGAAAAGCCAACGCAATTGAGCCCGGCGGCGCTGTCCAGTTCCATCATGTACACACACGGAATGTTGCTGGCTTCGATCATCCGCCGTGAACTTTCGGTGCGGTCGAAACCCGTCAGCAACAAGCCGCGCGGTTGATAGGCCATGTAATTGCGCAGCAGGTTTTCTTCTTCATCGCGCGAATAATGGAAGTTGCCGATCAGCACTTCGAAGCCCTTGGGGCGCAAAACCCGATGAATGGCTTCCAGGGTGTCGATGAACAGCAAATTGGATAGTGAAGGCACCAACACCACCACCGATTGGCTCTGGGCCGAGGCCAGGGCGCGGGCGGCAGTGTTGACCACATAGTTGAGCTCCAGCGCCGCTTTCTGCACCTTTTCCACCAGTTCGGTGGCCACGGTGCTGACCCCGCGCAAGGCGCGGGAGGCGGTGATCGGGCTGACGCCGGCCAGTCGGGCCACTTCGTTCAGGGTAGGGCGGCCAGTGGTGCGGGTATTTTTATCGTTCTTGGTTGTGTTCATCGACGGCTTGCCAAACAAAATTCAAGGCACTAAGGTAGCGCTGTCTCGATGCAGCTGCAAATGCGTGAGCGAGGGTTCGCCTGATCCTTGCTTTTTGGTGTTGGGACCTAACCTGCTGCAACCCATAAAATGACAAGAAAGGCGTCGGCAACTTCTGCTTTTGAACTAGTGTCATAACTGGCAAAGGTAGCGCTGTCTGCGCGCTGAGGTGTTACATGAATCATCCCATCACCGCCCTGGTCATCATGGGCGTTGCCGGTTGCGGCAAGACGTGCGTCAGCGAGGCCCTGTGCCATTTGAGCGGCGCCACTGCCATTGAAGGCGACTCTTTTCACCCTGCCGCCAATATCGAAAAGATGAGCGCGGGTATTCCCCTGAACGATGAAGACCGTGCCGGCTGGCTCGACAGCCTGTGCGATGAACTGCGCCGTGTCGACGCCATGGGCCAGCGCCCGGTGCTGACCTGTTCGGCGCTCAAGCATATCTATCGCGAACGTCTGCGCAGTGCCTTGCCGGGCCTGGGCTTCGTGTTCCTTGAATTGACCCCCGAAGTCGCCGCCGACCGTGTGTCCCATCGACCAGGCCACTTCATGCCGTCGACCCTGATCGACAGCCAGTTCGCCACCCTCGAATCGCCCGTCGGCGAGCCGTTGACCCTGGCGCTGGATGCTTCGACCCATAGCGTCGAACAACTGGCGGCGCAGGCTCATGCCTGGTGGCAGGCGCACGGCCTGAAACAGGCGGTATGACTGTGTTCCCAAAGACAGCGCTGTCCTCACGATTTCTGATCAACCCGCTTTAATAACAACAACAACCAGGAGACACCCCTAATGTTTGGCATGTCCCACGAGACGTTCCTGCTGCTCGATGCAGTGGTCACGGTGATCGGGCTTATCGTCCTGATCACCAAGTTCAAATTTCACCCCTTCATCGCCCTGATCATCGCCGCAGCCTTCCTCGGGCTGACCTCCGGCATGCCGATCGGCACCATCATCAAGGCGTTCCAGGACGGCTTTGGTGGTGTGCTTGGCTTTGTCGGCATCATCCTGGCGCTGGGCACGATGCTCGGCAAAATGATGGCCGAATCAGGCGGTGCGGATCAGATTGCGCAGACGTTGATCCGCGCCTTCGGCAAGGACAAGGTGCAGTGGGCGATGATGTTCGCCGCGTTCCTGGTCGGCATTCCGCTGTTCTTCGAAATCGGCTTCGTGTTGCTGATTCCATTGGTGTTCATCGTGGCCCGCCGCACCGGCGTGTCGATCATCAAGATCGGTATCCCGTTGCTGGCCGGTCTGTCCGCCGTACACGGCCTGGTGCCGCCGCACCCGGGTCCGTTGCTGGCCATCGGCGTGTTCGGTGCCGACATCGGCAAGACCATTCTTTATGGTCTGATCGTTGCGTTGCCAACCGCCATCATCGCTGGCCCGATCTTCGGTACGTTCATTGCCAAGCACATTCCCGGTCATCCGAATCAGGAACTGGTGGATCAACTGGTGCGCGATGAGAATGCCGGCGATCTGCCTAGCTTCGGCATTACCCTGATCACTGTGCTGTCACCCGTGTTCCTGATGTTGCTCAAGACCTTTGCCGATGTGGTGCTGCCGGACGGCAACTTCTTCCGCACTTTCATGGACCTGATCGGTCACCCGATCTCGGCTCTCCTGCTGGCATTGCTGCTGTCGCTGTACACCTTCGGCTACAAGCAGGGCATCGGTTCGCAACAGATGCTCAAATGGCTGGATGCGAGCCTCGCGCCGACCGCCGCGATCATCCTGATCATCGGTGCCGGTGGTGGCTTCAAGCAGATGCTGGTGACCAGCGGTGTAGGTGATGTGATCGGTCACATGGCGGTGGCTGCACAGATCTCGCCGATCCTGCTGGCCTGGCTGGTGGCGGCGGTGATCCGTATCGCGACCGGTTCGGCGACCGTGGCGACCATCACGGGTGCCGGCATCGTGGTGCCGGTGGTGGGGATGATTCCGGGTGTGAACCGTGAGCTGCTGGTGCTGGCCACCGGTGCAGGTTCCCTGATCCTGTCCCACGTCAACGACGCCGGTTTCTGGCTGGTCAAGCAGTACTTCAACATGACCGTGGCCGAAACCTTCAAGACCTGGACTGCGATGGAAACCATCCTCTCCGTGGTTGGCCTGGGCTTTATCCTGTTGTTGTCGCTGTTCGTCTAAGCGATTCGACAGGCACAAAAAAACCGCAGCGATGCGGTTTTTTTGTGGGTGCTGTAGGAGCGAGCCTGCTCGCGATGGTCGTTAACGATAACGCGGGGTATCTGATTTTCCGCGGTGGTCTTGCGTTTTTCGCGAGCAGGCTCGCTCCTACAGGGTTAGGCGTTGGTTTTGGCGACTAACCCATCCGCCCGGAACATCCCGCGAATCCCGCGCACGGCCTGGCGAATCCGGTCCTGGTTTTCGATCAGGGCGAAGCGCACGTGATCATCGCCGTATTCGCCAAACCCGACGCCCGGCGAGACACACACCTTGGCTTCGGCCAGCAGCTTCTTGGCGAACTCCAGCGAACCCAGGTGTGCATAAGCCTCGGGAATCTTGGCCCAGACGTACATCGAGGCTTTCGGGTTTTCCACCATCCAGCCCAGTTCATGCAGGCCCTTGACCAGCACGTTGCGGCGCTGCCGATACTGTTCGGCGATGTCGCGCACGCATTGCTGGTCGCCTTCAAGCGCAGCGATGGCCGCCACTTGCAGCGGGGTGAAGGTGCCGTAGTCGTGGTAGCTCTTGATCCGCGCCAGGGCGTTGACCAGTTCCGGGTTGCCGACCATGAAACCAATGCGCCAGCCGGCCATGTTGTAGCTCTTGGACAGGGTGAAAAACTCCACTGCAATGTCCTTGGCCCCCGGCACTTGCATGATCGACGGGGCTTTCCAGCCGTCGTAGACGATGTCGGCGTACGCCAGGTCGTGCACCACCAGCACGTCGTACTGTTTGGCGAGGGCAATGACGCGCTCGAAGAAATCCAGCTCCACGCACTGGGCGGTAGGGTTGGACGGGAAACCGAGGATCATCATCTTCGGCTTCGGGATCGAGCCGCGAATGGCTCGCTCCAGTTCAGCGAAGAAATCCACGCCCGGCACCAGCGGCACCGACCGCACCTGGGCGCCGGCAATCACGGCACCGTAGATGTGAATCGGGTAACTCGGGTTGGGCACCAGCACGGTGTCGCCCTGATCGAGGGTGGCCAGCATCAAGTGCGCCAGGCCTTCCTTGGAGCCGATGGTGACAATGGCTTCGCTTTCCGGGTCGATGTCGACCTCGTAGCGATCCTTGTACCAGTTGGAAATCGCCCGGCGCAGGCGCGGAATGCCCTTGGACGTGGAGTAGCCGTGAGTGTCTTCGCGCTGAGCGACCTGCACGAGTTTTTCGACGATGTGCGGCGGCGTGGCGCCGTCGGGGTTGCCCATGCTCAAGTCGATGATGTCTTCGCCACGACGACGGGCGGCCATCTTCAGCTCGGCAGTGATGTTGAAAACGTAAGGGGGGAGTCGATCGATGCGCGCAAAGCGGCGCGGCGAACCTTGTTCGGCCATTGTTGCCTCGGATAACGTAAGCGCCCGGAACCGTCCGAGCGACGCAGGTCAGCGGTGACCTGTGGCGGAATGTAAGGGCAGCTGTGGCAGACTGTCCAGCCTCCATGTAAACAATTTTTTCCGAAGGATAGGGTTCGATGGAATTTACCAGCGGCTTCTTGTTGAGCCTCTCGCTGTGCCTGGATATCGGCGTGGCCAACATCGCGATGATCACCCTGGCCATGCAACGCGGCTATTTCCAGGGCTTTGCGCTGGGGCTGGGGACCTGTGTCGGCGACCTGATCTATGCGGTACTGGCGCTGGCTGGCATGACCGTGTTGCTGCAATACGAAACCGTGCGATGGGTATTGTGGATCGGTGGCTCGGCGCTGCTGGTGTACTTCGCGGCGAAGATGATCTATTCGGCGATTCACCACGAGGCGCTGCTGGCGGAGACGGCGGAGGTCGGGAACAACTCCCACTGCAAGGAGTTTTTTCGCGGGATTTTCCTGGCCATGTCTTCACCCAGCGCGATCCTCTGGTTCGCCGCGGTGGGCGGCACCCTGATCGCCCGTTCCGGTGGCGGTGGCCCGCTCAGTTCGGCGCTGTTTCTCGGTGGTTTCCTCTGTGCCGGGCTGCTCTGGTCGGCAGGCCTGTGCTTCGCCGCGAGCCATGGCGGCAAGTTGCTGGGGGACAAGCTGCTGCGTTATTCCTACATGGCATCGGCGGCGATCTTCTGCTATTTCGCGGTCTACGTGATTCTATCGGGGTACAACGAGTTCGTTGGCGCCGCTGCCGTCGAGCAGTTGCACGCACTGTAATTGGGCGAATCGGGTTTGGCTTCTATACTCCCAGCCGAACCCATTTTTATGCGTCAGGAGTCGAGTCATGGATGAGTTAGCACGCGTCGAACCGACGCAACCGCGCTTCGAACACGGGCACTTCCTGCTGATTGCAGGGCTGGGCGGACAATTTACCCAGCAAACCACCCAAGGCATTCCCGATCTCTGGGAGAGATTCAACCCGCATCTGGGCCAAATTCCGGGCCAAAAAGGCGAAGTCACCTACGGTGTCTGCTGCAATTTCGACGGCAAGGGCGGCTTCGATTACATCGCGGGCGTCGAGATCAGCAAGCTCGACGATTTGCCGGACACGTATCGTTGGGTAGAGATTCAGCCCCAGCAGTACGTCGTGTTCGAACATCAAGGGCCGCTGGCCACATTGCCGCAAACCTTCCAATACATCCATGGCACGTGGCTGCCGCAGTCCGGGCGTGAATTGCTGGACGCCCCGGAATTCGAGCGCTACAGCGAAGACTTCAATCCCAGGCTCAACACCGGCAAGCTGGAAATCTGGCTGCCGATCAAGGCGTGACACCTGCATCGAGAGGCGGATCAGCCGATTCGTCTCTCGATGTCCCACGGCGGCTGATTTATGATCCCCGGCCTTTCCCACGCCGATTCCGAGCTGCCATGAACACCGTCATCCGCAACGTCACTCCCGCCGATCTGGACCGCTGCTTTGCCATCGAAACCCTTGCCTATGAAGGTGACGAGGCCGCGACCCGCGAGAAGATCGCCACCCGCATCGCCACCTGGCCCGAGGGGTTTATCGTCGCGCAAGTGGACGGGGTCGTCGCCGGATTCATCAATTCCGGTGCGGCGTTTCAGGTGGAAATGTCGGACGAGGCGTTCAAGGAACTGATCGGCCACGACCCGGCCGGACCCCACGTGGTGATCATGTCGGTGGTGGTGCATCCGGATTATCAGGGGCAGGGCCTGGCCAAGCGCCTGATGGGCGAGTTCATCGAACGCATGCGTGGGATGAACAAAGCCAGCATCAATCTGATGTGCAAGGAGCGGCATATTCCGTTGTATGCCGGTTTTGGCTTTGCCTACATCAAACCGTCGGCGTCCGACCATGGCGGCATGGCGTGGCATGAGATGGTGCTTGAACTCTGATCCGACGTAGATCCCCTGTAGGAGCGAGCCTGCTCGCGAAGGTGTGTCAGCATAAGTGGTGTCGACTGACACTCCATCGCGAGCAGGCTCGCTCCTACAGGGGGGCGGTGTTGTGTCAGTAATGTCTGCAAAAAACTAACGCGCAGTCAAAACACCAACCCCATCCGCCGCTCATAACCGATCCGGCCCTTGTACGCCTCGCCGCTGTCGACAAAGCCAAACCTGGCGTACAGGGCGATGGCGGCTTCGTTGTCGGCATCCACCGACAGTTCCAGCCCCCGGATTTCCGGCCAGGCCAGGCGCGCCGCCTCGGGCAGCGCTTGCAGGCAGGCCTTGCCGTAGCCCTTGCCTTGGGCGCGTTGATCGACCTGTAGCGCATGCAGCGTAGCGCTGTGTTCATCGGCCCATGCCGGCAACACCGGCGGGCGCTTGAGCAACAGGAACGCGACGGGCACATTCTCGGCCAGCAGGGCGAAGCCTTTGACGCCAGGCCCGGGCTTGGACAGCAGCGTGTGCAAGGCGCCGTGGATATCACCGCAGAACCTGATCTGTTGCGAATGCACTTCAATGGCCTCGACCTGTTGGCGCTGCAGCGCATTCAGGCTTTCATAAGGCACGAGTCGGGCTGTCACTGGAGTGTCCTTTTTCCAACTGAAAATGAGTCTTGGATTCTAGCGAGTCTGGCCGTTTGGATTATTTTTATTTCACCTGTCGATTTGCCGGATCGCCGGACGACTAAGGGTGTCTTCACTATAAAAACCACGGAGAACCACCATGAACTCGCAAACCCAGATCCAGAACCTCATCGAGAACTATCGTCAGGCGGTCATGGCCAAGGACATTGAAAAAGTCATGGCCCTTTATGCCGATGACATCGTCTCCTTCGACGCGGTCAAGGCCCTGCAATTCAAAGGCAAGCCGGCGTATCGCGCACATTGGCAGGCCTGCATGGAAATGTGCCCCGGCCCGCACATCTTCGAATTCCACGAAATCACCATCGAGCCGTCCCAGGAAATTGCATTCGCTCACTGGCTGGCAAATTGCGGTGGCACCAACGACAAGGGCGAAACCCAGTCCTGCTGGATGCGCGTCACCGCCTGCTATCGGCAAGAAGCCGGGCTGTGGCAGATTGTCCACGAACATTGGTCGGCACCGTTCGACATGACCAGCGGTGCAACGCTGTTCGATCTCAAACCCTGATCGTCGGGAAGCCGAGCCAGAATGCCAATCAGCGACCATCGTTGATCGTTCGATAAGGAGAGCGTGATGAAGTATTTATGCCTGGTCTACAGCGATGAGCAGTTGCTGCATTCGCTGCCGGAAAGCCCGAAGGACGAAGAATGCATGGCCTATGCCGAGTCGATCCAGGGCAGTGGCCGGATGGTCGCCGCCGAAGCGCTGGAATCGGTGCAGACCGCCACCACGGTGCGCATGCGCAACGGCAAGATGTCGATCACCGACGGGCCATTCGCTGAAACCAAGGAGCAGTTGGCCGGCTTCTACCTGATCGATGCCAGGGACCTCAACGAAGCCATCCAGGTCGCCGGGAACATTCCGGCGGCCCGGGTCGGCAGTGTCGAAGTGCGCCCCGTTCGACAGTTGAATCCTTAAGATGCCGGGGCTGCCGGTTCAGGCGCAGGTCGAGCGGGTCTATCGCGAAGAGTCGCGGCGCATTCTGGCGACCCTGATTCGTTTGCTGGGGGATTTCGACCTCGCCGAAGAGGCCTTGCACGAGGCGTTTTTCGTCGCGGTCGAACGCTGGCAGCGTGACGGCGTGCCGGACAATCCGCGGGCCTGGCTGGTGTCCACCGGGCGCTTCAAGGCTATCGATGCCTTGCGTCGGCGGGCACGTTTTACCGCGTCGCAACCCTTGTTGATCGCGCAACTGGAGGCGCTGGAACAGGCCGACTGGAGTGATGAAGACGTGGAAGACGATCGCCTGCGGCTGATCTTCACTTGCTGTCACCCGGCCCTGGCGGCCGACGCGCAAGTGCCGTTGACGCTGCGGGAGGTCTGCGACCTGACCACGGAAGAAATCGCCCGGGCCTTTCTCTCGGCCCCGGCCACCATCGCCCAGCGCATCGTGCGCGCCAAGGCGAAGATCCGCGATGCGAAAATCCCTTATCAAGTGCCGACGCTCGCTGAGTTGCCCGAGCGCCTGGACAGCGTATTGCGGGTGATTTACCTGGTGTTCAACGAGGGCTACTCGGCGTCCATCGGGGCCGAACTGATACGTGAGGATTTGACCCGCGAAGCGATCCGCCTCGGCCGGTTGCTGGTGGAACTGCTGCCGGAGCCGGAGGTAATGGGCTTGCTGGCATTGATGCTGCTGCACGAGTCGCGCCGCCCGGCCAGGACTTCGGCGAGTGGCGAGTTGATCGTGCTGGATGAGCAGGACCGTTCGCTGTGGGATGCCGGGTTGGTCCGCGAAGGCTGCACGCTGGTCGAACAGGCGCTGACCATGGGACGATTCGGACCCTATTGCCTGCAAGCGGCGATCGCGGCGGTGCATGCCGAAGCCCCGACGGCTGGGGAAACCGATTGGCCGCAGATTGTCGGTCTGTATGACGTTCTGCTGCGGGCGGTGCCGTCGCCGGTGATCGAGTTGAATCGAGCGGCGGCGATTTCGCAACGCGATGGTCCACTGGTGGGGCTGACGTTGGTCGACGCGATTCTGGAGCGGGGAGAACTGCTCGACTACCACCTGGCGTATTCGGCGCGGGCTGAGTTCTGTCGGCAACTGGGCCGGGTGCAAGAGGCGCGGGCGGCTTGGGAACGGGCGCTAGAGTTGACCCGGCAAGAGCCGGAGCGGCGGTTTATTGAAGAGCGGCTCAGGGCACTGGATTGATGTGATACTGGCTGGCCTCATCGCGAGCAGGCTCGCTCCTACAGGGGAATGCATTTCAAATTGTGGGAGCGAGCTTGCTCGCGATAAGGGCCGAAGGACCTTCACTCCAGCATCTTGCCCAACAACCAGCTCCCCGCCGGCCCCGGCGGATTCAAGCGCGACCACAACGCATCCACCGACACCGTTTTCGGCCAGCCGCGCACCACCAGTTCCTGCAACGTGCCGGGCCCGAACCGCTCAACCAGCCAGCGGGGCAACGGCGCCCAGCCGAATCCGCCCTGGGCCATTTCCAGCAGCATCAGATAACTCGGCGCCGACCAGACGCGGCCCTTCGCCCGACTGTCATAGGGATTGATGATGGTGGCCAGGCGCAGCTCGCGGTGCTGCTGCAGTACGTCCCGGTCGACGTGGTCCAGCGTTGCCAATGGATGTGCCGGGGACACGAACAAGGCGAATTCCGTGCGCTCGTCCACCGTCGAGCTGACCAGGTCCGGCGGGTAGCTGTCCTGCATTTCGGCGAAGGCAATCTGCGCCCGGCCGCTTTGCACCAGGGACATCAGGTCATCGCATTCGGCGATCAGGCACTCGAGCTCCAGGTCCGGGTAACGCTGCTCGAAGGCACTGAGGGCGGCTTCGAAGCGATCCGACTGATAGGTATCGGACAGCGCCACCGTCAGCTTCGCTTCCACCCCTTGGGACAGTTGGCTGGCGGCGATTTCCAGGCGACTGGTGGCGGCCAGGATGTCTTCGGCCCGTTGCAGCATGACGTGCCCGGCCGGGGTCAGCCCGGGCTTGCGGCTGCTGCGGTCGAACAGCGTCAGGTTGAGGTCGATTTCCAGGCTGGCCACCGCCGCGCTGATGGTCGACTGACTGCGGCCCAATTTGCGCGCCGCGGCGGAAAACGAGCCTTGCGTCGCGGCTTCGACAAACGCCAGCAACACTTCGTGAGAGGCCATGAACTATCGCCTTGATCGATGGTTATTGGTTATGAAGTATCGGTGTGGTGACGGATCATGGCAACCACACCGTCACTCAAGGGAGTTCGGCCATGAGCGCCAACAAATCCATTACTGAACGTATTTTCCAAGCCATTGGCTTCGAACTGCTGGCCATCCTGATCTGTACCCCGTTGCTGGCCTGGATCATGAAAAAACCGATGCTGGAAATGGGCATGGTCACCGTCCTCATCGCCGGCCTGGCCCTGGCCTGGAACGTGGTCTTCAACGGTCTGTTCGATCGGCTGCTCAAGCACCTGGCCATCGCACACAACGCCTGGGTCCGCGTGGTGCATGCGCTGTTGTTCGAAGGCGGACTGGTGGCCCTGGGCGTACCGCTGATCGCCTGGTGGCTGAATGTCAGTCTGTGGCAAGCGTTCCTGCTGGATATCGGTGTGTTGCTGTTCTTCCTGCCGTACACCTACGTCTACCACTGGGCATATGACGTGGTTCGGGAGCGGATGCTGGTGACTCGCGAAGTTTGCTAAGTACCGTTTTTGTGGCGAGAGAGTTAGCAGGCGTCAGTAATCCCGCTGCTTGCGAAACGCCCAGCGCCCGGCGATCACGGTAAAGGTCGCCACCAGCACCACCAAGACCCAGAAACCCTGCGGATCATCGGCCAGCGGAATGCCGCCGACGTTCATACCGAAGAAACCGGCAATGATGTTGATCGGTAGCGCCAGCACCGTCACCACCGTCAGGGTGAATAGGGTGCGGTTGGTCTGTTCGTTGATGTTGGCGGCGATCTCCTCCTGCAACAGCTTGATCCGCTCACCCAGCGCCGTGAGGTCGTTGATGATCAGCGCGAACTCCTCGGTGGATTTGCGCAACTCCTTCACGTCTTCCTTTTGCAGCCATTGCGGCGGCCGGTTGAGCAGGCGCAGCAATGAGCCCGGTTCCAGCGCCAGCAGCCGTTGCAATCGCACCAGCACCCGGCGATTGGCGCCCAGTTCGGCGCGGTTGGTCGACAGCCGCGAGGACAGCAATTCATCTTCGATCTGATCCACGCTCTGGCTGGTCTTGCGCACGATCTGGGTCAGCACTTCACCCTGGTCGCGCAGCAGATGCACCAGCAACTCCAGCGGGGAACGAAAGCATTCCCGGGCCTTCACCGACGAGCGCAATTTGTCCACCGAGTGCAGCGGTTGCAGGCGGGCGCTGATGATCAATTGGCTGCGGGCGCACACCCACAGGGTCGAGACATCCGAGGAGACCATGTTGCTGAGGTTGAACACCACATCGTTGACCACCGCCAGCAACGCGGAGTCGACATGTTCGATACGCGTCGAGCGCGAGCCTTCGTGCAGCGCTTCGAAAAACTCCTCGGGCAATTCCAGATGGCTTTTCATCCAGCGCTCGCACGCGGCGTGGGCCAGGTTCAGGTGCAGCCAGAGAAATTGCTCGTTGCTTCCCGGTTGTTGCAGGTACTGCAAGGCCTCGGCGGAATTGATTTCCCGACCGGCCTCACCGGGGCGAAAGCTGAAACCGTAAAGCAGGCCGAACAGATCCGTGTCGCGATGGCTTTGATCGATGCTGTGGTTCATGAGGACTCGCAAGGGGAGGCGCCTGTCACATGTTTTACAGATTCACTTGAGCGGCATCATTGCAAGCGGGGGTGACGTTTTTGTGACAGGAAAATAACGCAAAAAATTGTTCTACCGACGGTCGGGATATTCTCAAGAACCGCTCTGGCTAGCCGATCACGCTTGGGTTGAGTTGCGCGCCGTCGGCCTCGGCCGGGACCGCAGACAGGGATGTCCGGACACTTTTCACGCCTTAACGGGCGTGCCTCATTCCTGTCATGAGTACCCTGCGATGCTTTTGCAAAAGTCCCTGAGAGCACAAATTCTTGCCCTGCTGAGCGGCAGTCTGCTGGCGATGCTGTTGATCGCCCTGGCGTGCTTTCACTTCCTGTCCAGCGGCGTGCAGAACTACGCCAATCTGATCGAAGGCCCGCTGCACACCTCGCAATTGATCGATGAAGCCAACCTGCAATTCAAGGTGCAGGTGCAGGAGTGGAAAAACGTCCTGCTGCGCGGCAAGCAACCGGCGGACCTGAGCAAGTACTGGGGGCAATTCGAGGAGCGTCAGCGCGATGTGCAAAACATCCTCGGCGAGCTGGCCGCGCAGAAGGGCATCGAGCCGCCACTCAAGAGCCGAATCGAGCGCTTGCGTGACGAACATCGTCAGTTGGGCGCGGCCTATCAGAAGGGCCGGGACGCGTTCGTGGCCGCCGGTGGTGACCCGGCGGCGGGCGACGCGGCGGTCAAGGGCGTGGACCGCGCCGCCAGCGATCAGATGAGTGAACTGGTCAGTGAGTTGCGCAAGCAGGGCGCTGAACAATCGACACTGATCAGCGCCAGTGCCGATCGCACGGTGTTGCTGGGGCTGGTCGTGATGCTGGTTTCGGGGCTGCTGATCGGCCTGCTGAGCCTGTGGCTGGTCAACCGTAACCTGGTCGAGCCGATCCGCAAACTGATCGAATACGTGGCGCAACTCAGCCAGGGGCGTTTTGCCGAGCGCGTGGCCAGCACCCGTCAGGACGAGTTGGGCAAACTGGCGATGGCCGCCAACACCCTGCGCGATTTCCTCGCCGAAACCTTCAGCCGTTTACAGCGCAGCGCGTCGGACCTGGACAGCGCCAGCGGTGAGTTGAATTCGATCGCCACCCTGATGGCCGGCGGCACCAACGAGCAGTTCAACCGCACCGATCAGGTGGCCACGGCGATGAACGAAATGTCCGCTACCGCACAGGAAGTCGCCCGTCATGCCGCCGAAGCGGCGCGGGCCGCCGACGATGCCGACCAGTCCGCCCAGCAGGGCGAAAAAGTCATGCAGGGCACCATCCACACCATCACCCAAATGCGCGGCGAAATCGCCAACACCGCCACGGTCATCCGCCAACTGGAAACCGACAGCGGACGCATTGGCAAAGTCCTGGAAGTGATTCGCGGCATCGCCGAGCAGACCAACCTGCTGGCGCTCAACGCCGCCATCGAAGCGGCCCGCGCCGGTGAGGCCGGACGCGGATTCGCGGTGGTGGCCGATGAAGTGCGCAGCCTGGCCCAGCGCACGGCGGCGTCGATCATCGAGATCAACCAGATCATCCAGACCGTGCAGACCGGTGCAATCGAAGCGGCCCAGGCGATTGAAAGCGGTCAGTCGCGCAGCGAACAAAGCGTGCAGCAAGTGACGGAGGCCGGCGCCATGCTCGAGCGCATCACCCTGGCCGTGGAAGCCATCCGTGACATGAACCGCCAGATCGCCACTGCCGCCGAAGAGCAGACCTCGGTGGCCGAAGACATCTCGCGCAACCTCACCGAGATCACGAGTATCGCCAGCACCAACCTGGACAACGTGCAGCGCACTGAAGCGGCCAGCACCAACCTGCACGGCTTGTCGGGGCAGTTGAACGAGGTGACGGCGCGCCTGAGCGCTTGAACCCCGAAAACGCAAAAGCCGCACGATGTTCCCATCGTGCGGCTTTTGTCTGTTTCGCGATTACGTGTCCTGTTTGTTTTCCAGGACCTTGCCGTTGGAGGCATCGATGTCCACATCCCACTCGACGTTCTTGGCGTCACGCAGTTCGACTTCGTACTCGTAACCGTTGAAGTGGTTGTCCAGCTCGGTCTTGGTAATCGTTGCACCCGGGTGCAGATCCAGGGCGATCTTGTTCAGGTCTTCCAGTGGCTTGATCTTGCCGTCCTTGACCAGTTGCGGGATCTGATCGACCCGCACATCGGCCTGGGCCAGGCCGGCGCTGAGGGTCAGGGTTGCAGCGGTAAACAAAGCAGTCAGGGTCTTCATGGGCTTCTTTCCTTGGGTGATCCGTTCAAGTGAGATCAGGTTAGCCTGTGTAACTTAATCCACCCTTAAATCCCTCGACATGTCCTGCATCAATCCCTGTAGGAGCGAGCCTGCTCGCGATGCAGGCACCTCGGTGGCTCAATAGCCGTTGTTCTTCAACACCTGATCGACACTCGCCGCCGAGCGTTTATAGAACTTCAACAACTCACTGGCGCGATTGGTGAAGATGCCGTCGACACCGGCGTCCATGACTTTCCGGTAGTCCACCGCATCGTCGATGGTGTAGACGTGCACCAACAGGCCCTGGTCGTGGGTGTACTGGTTCATCCAGGGTTGCACCAGATCCGAGTAGCTCTGGTCGCCACCCTGGGTCAGTGCGGCGGACGGGCCGGTGCCGATGGCGCCCTGGGCCTTGGCGTAGTCGACCCAATTCTGGAACTCGGCCTTGTCCTTCGGTTGCTGTTTGGCGTAGTAAGC
Organism: Pseudomonas sp. IT-P74; assembly: GCF_949768175.1. NCBI lineage: Bacteria > Pseudomonadati > Pseudomonadota > Gammaproteobacteria > Pseudomonadales > Pseudomonadaceae > Pseudomonas > Pseudomonas sp. IT-P74. The sequence continues at coordinate 373,903 of NZ_CATKQD010000066.1, forward strand.
GGCTTTATCCTTTTCGCCGGACTCGGCGAATGTCACTTTGGAGTTGGGTTCGATACTGCCTTCGCCGACCCACAGCAGCAGGATCTTCGGCACCTTCGGCATTTCCTTTTGCAGCAGTTCGAGGCTGCTCTTCTCGAAGGTCTGCAGGACCACCTTGCCTTTGCCCTGGCCGACCGCCAACTCGCTTTTCGCCAGTTTCGAACCGGTCGGGCTCAGCCAGCCACGGTCCTGAAGTTTTTCCTTGAGGTCGTGTTCGATGCCGGGGAACTGCTTGGGCTCCTTGGTCTCGATGTACAGGCCGGGCTTGTGCAGGCTGTTGCCCTCGGCGATGTCGATGATTTCATCAAGGGTCAAAATCTTCAGACCCGCGAAGGCTGGACGTGCGCGATCCGGGTACGCGGCATTGAACCAGCTGCCCGCGTCCAGGGTTTTCAGTTCGGCCATGGTGAACGCATTGGCGGGGCTGTCCTTGCGCTCGGGGAATTTGCTGGCGACGTCGGTGGTGCGTTGCAGATTGTTGTCGTGCAGGGCAAACAGCACGCCATCCTTACTGCGCTGCAGATCCAGTTCCAGGTAGTCGGCGCCCAGGTCGCGGGCAGTCTTATAGGCGGCGGCGGTGGATTCCGGCGCATCGAACGACGCGCCCCGGTGGGCGATTACCGCTGGATGCGGAATGCCCAGGCGGGTCGCCAGTGCCGAGGGTGCTGGTTCGCTGGCGGCCTGTGCGTGGCCGAGGCCGAGCAACAGGCTCAGTAACAGGGCGCTTTTGGTAAAGGTTGCGGACATGCTCGAGATCCTTTCGCAATGAGTGGGCGGTCCCTTTTAACAAGTCATCTTTGCAGACGCTATCGCCAGACCGACAAAAAGCTGTCTAAAGCTGATTTTCGTCAGCGCTTTTGTGCGCTCGTTTGCAGTACGCTGGGGCGCTGCAATTTCCCCGGCAGAGGGAAACGCGGGCCCTGCGTGCAAACCAACGATCACCATTGCGGGGTTTACCATGCGCATCACTTCCCAGCTCATCTGCCAGGCTGCCGACCAACTCAAAGGTTTTGTCGGCCTCAACCGCAAGACCGGCCACTACATCGTGCGTTTCAGCGAAGACTCGTTTGGCATGGACGTGGCGGACGACGGCATCATCCCGACCAGCGAATTCGTCTGGGCCGAGGGCCCCGAGCAGACCATGACGCTCAAGCGCGAATTGATTCAGTTGCTGCTGGACCAGAACATCGATGACCGGATCAACATCACCGAGCCGTTGCGGGTGTACATGAACCGGCGGGAAGTGCCGGAGATTTCGGCGGTTCGTTGTCTGGTTAAGGGTTGAGTTTTTGTACTGACCGTTCTGGCCCCATCGCGAGCAGGCTCACTCCTACAGTGGATCTTTGTCGTGCACAAATGTTGTGACCGACCGGGATCAAAATGTGGGAGCGAGCCTGCTCGCGATGGCGATCTGAAAAACACTACATCACTCACTGGTTAAACCCGTAGGCCCGCTCAACCCGACACACCCGTGTATGACACCGCCCATACCAGGTCGAGCGCCCACGCTCGCGAATCGCACTGTGCTCAGGATGATGTTTCCACGCCAGAATCGCCGCTTCACTGGCCCAGTACGACACGGTTATTCCCAACCCATCCTCGCCCCGCGCCGACTCCACACCGAGAAACCCCGGCTGTTCACGGGCCAGTTCCAGCATTCGTGCAGCCGCCTCGGCGTAACCCTGGTCACCCTCGGTGCGCAGTGAGGTAAAAATCACCGCGTAATAGGGCGCAGTTGGCGTATCGGCGATCATGCCGAGCGCCCCGCACAGGCTTCGACAAAGGCGCCAACCAGCGGCGGCAAGACGCCCTTGAGCGCCGCCCGCTCGGGCTGGAACAAGGTCGCGACAAAGAACGGATGACCGCTGAGCTCGACCGCCCGTAGTCCGTGTTCAGAATCGTGGCCGACGGCGTGAAGTTCGCGCTTGAGCAGCTCCCCTTCGAACTGCGGATTCACACCATAACGACAGCGATAGCCTTCACGAATCTCGGCGCTTTCGTACGCATGGGCAATCAACGAGCCTTCACGTAAATGAATGGTATCGACCGCTTCCACCAGCGCGCACGACAGCGGCGTCAGCAGTGCTCGTGCCGCACCGGGATTTGTCTCGCCATGTTCGGCATCCGACCAGCCCAGCACGTTGCGCGCATATTCCAGCACCGCGTGTTGAAAACCACCGCAGGTGCCGAGGAAAGGTCGCCGTTGTTCGCGGGCAAAACGAATCGCTTTTAATGCACCGTCCGTGCTCCGGTAAGGGCTGGCCGGTACGCACCAGAAGCCATCGAATGTATGCAGCGGTGCATCGGCGTGGATTTCATCGGTGGCCAGCCATTGCCATTGCAGGTTCAGGCCAGAGTGTTCGGCGGTCATTTCGAGGGCGATGGGAATGGCCTGGTGGGCGGTGACTTGCGGGTCGTGGTCGCCGATCAGGGCGATGCGAATCGGGCGGGTTTCCATGTGGGGCCTCTGCACTTGTTGATTGCCGGTGCCCACTATAAATTGGCGTTCACGCACTCAATATTGGCGTTTTCCCAAGTGATCAATGCAGCGACGCACTATCGACTCGACTACCCGGACCTGGCCCTGATCCTCGCGCTGGTGCGCGCCGGCTCTCTGTCCCGGGCCGCGCAACTGCTGAAGGTGGATGTCTCGACGGTGTTTCGAGCGGTGCGCCGGCTGGAGGCTGCCCTGGGCCAGCAACTGTTCGAAAAAAGCCGCGCCGGTTACCTGCCCACCACCCTGGCGCAGTCCCTGGCGGAACAGGCTGAGCGCGCTGAGCAGGCTTTGGAGGCGGCGCGCATCGGTGTGGAGCAGGGCGGTGACGTGATCAGCGGCATCGTGCGCCTGACCTGTACCGATTCAGTCCTGCAAGGTTTGCTGTTGCCGGCGCTGGCGCAGTTCATGCCGAATTATCCGGCGCTGACCCTTGAACTCAGCACGTCCAATGATTTTGCCAACCTCAGCCGTCGGGATGCCGATATCGCCCTGCGCCTGACTCGCACGCCACCGGAGCATCTGGTGGGACGGCGGCTGGCGGAGATTTCCTACCGCGTGTATGCCAGCGAGCGATACCTGCAGTCGGTCAATAGCACTGACCTGGCCGCATTGACCTGGATCGCCCCGGATGACTTCCTGCCGGATCACCCGACCGTTACCTGGCGTCGCCAGGCCTTGCCGGGGGTAACGCTGGGCTATCGCTGCAACAGCATGTTGTCGGTGACCGAACTGGTCAGGGCGGGGTTGGGCGTGGCGGCGTTGCCGGACTTTTTGATCGGCGACGGATTGCAGCCGCTGAGCGAACCACTGCACGGATTCGACACCGCGCTGTGGCTGCTGACTCGTCCCGACTGCCGCGCCTTGCGCTCGGTGGTCACCTTGTTCGATGAGTTGGGGCGGGCGCTGAAACTGCCGTGAAAACCTTTAGGCCTTAGGCTCATCCTTGCGCACCAGGTGTTGGTGCATTTCCGTGGTCAGGTTTTCGATGCGCTCGGTGAGGGTCTTGGTCATCTCCGTGAGACGGGTGTTCTGCTCAAGCAGCTCCAGCAATTGCGCAGTGTTTTTCGCAGCTTCCGCCTGCCGCTCACTGTTGGCGGTCGCCAGCGCTTCGCGGTGCTGCGCATCGGCATCGGATTGGGCTTTGTCCCGGGCTGCCTGACGCGTCTGGGCCAACAGAATCAATGGCGCGGCATAGGCCGATTGCAGGCTGAAAGCCAGGTTGAGCAGGATGAACGGGTACGCATCGAAGTGGGTGAACCCCGACAGGTTGAGGCACACCCAGATCACCACGATCAGCGTTTGTGCACCGAGAAAAGTCGGTGTGCCGAAGAACCGCGCAAAGGCTTCGGCGCGCAAGGCAAACTTGTCATTGCCGAATGTTGGCGCGAGGTGGGCATGGGGACGATGGAAACGCAGGTGATCGACGTGGGCGGTGGTTTCGTGGCGGGTGGTCATGATGCTCTCTGTCTGGCGCTGGGACTGAAGCTCACTATAGCCTCAGCGCCAGTTTCATTCTGAAACACATCGCGTCGTTTAAATCAGAGCCATCGATCCTTCGACACGGCTGTCGACCTTGTCATTTATTGCAACTGATAGCAGGCCAGAAACATGTCCAGCGCGGACTCGGCCACCTGGTGTTGTTCTTCGGCTGACAAGCTGGGTTGCCCCATGGAAATCTGTGGCCAGAATGCAAAAGACTTGAGCAGGCCATGGATCTGTTGGGCGGCGAATTCGGGAGCCACGGCCTTCAATCGGCCATCCGTTTGAGCGGCCCGAATCCATACTGTCAGCCCTTCTTCGCGTTCGCCCATTCGCGCCACCATATCCTGCGCCCGCTCCGGGGAATGAATCGTCGCCGCTATCGCCACCCGCGCCAGGTCGAGAAAATTGTCATCGCCCAACATTTGCAGCTTGGCCATCAGCAACCCGCGCAATTGCTCGCGCAACGGCAGGTCGGGACGGTAGGCCGTTTCCTGTTCCGCCGTCACCCGGATCCATAACTGATTGAGGATCTCGGCGAACAACTCTTCCTTGCTGGGAAAGTGGTTGTACACCGTGCGCTTCGACACACCGGCAGTGGCAGCAATCTTGTCCATGCTGGTGATCTCGAAACCGTTTTCACGGAATTCGTTGATCGCGGCTTGAATGATCGCTTGGCGTTTTCGGTCGGTGAGGCGCTGAGGAGCTGTCATAAATACGCTTCGGCAGGGGAGAAAGGGTGGAATTACACTCAGCAGTTTACTTGTCATCGACTTTGATGCAACCTAGAAACTACACTGTGCAGTGTAATGTTTTGTTAACCCTGCCCAGCAAAAATAGAAAGTCCGGCTGATGCGTGCGTGCTTTGGCCATTTATCGTCCCAAAACGGAAAGTCGCGTGATGCGCGGTTTTTCTGGAGTCATTCAGTCATGGCCAATTCAAACTCCCCGGTGGACAACGCCTCCACACCTGAAGCATCCCGACAGGCTCAAGGGCAGTATCAAAACTTCACGCCGGTTCAACGTTTAAGCTTTGGCAAAACCATGGGCATCCTGTGGAGCGTGCTGTTCCACAAGCCGCAAAACACCCGCCCGAGTGCGCCCGTCCCGGTGCAAGCCCTGACTCAAGCCGCGCTGATCGCAGCGCCGAACCACAGTGTCTATCGCCTGGGCCACTCCACGGTGCTGCTCAAGCTGCGCGACAAGTTCTGGATCACCGACCCGGTCTTCGCCGAGCGTGCCTCGCCCGTGCAATGGGCCGGACCCAAGCGTTTTCACCAGCCACCGATCAGCCTGGAAGAATTGCCACCGATTGAAGCGGTGATCCTGTCCCACGACCACTACGACCACCTGGATCATCAGGCCGTGCTCAAGCTTGCGGACAAGACCAAACATTTCCTGACCCCACTGGGCGTAGGCGACACCCTGATCAAATGGGGTATCGACGCCAGCAAAGTCCGCCAATTGGATTGGTGGCAAGGCACGGAAGTCGATGGCATCCAGTTCATCGCCACCCCGTCGCAACACTTTTCCGGCCGTGGCCTGTTCGACAGCAACAGCACCCTCTGGGCCTCGTGGGTGATGATCGATGGCGACACACGCCTCTTCTTCAGCGGCGACAGCGGCTACTTCGACGGCTTCAAACGCATCGGCGAACAGTACGGCCCATTCGACCTGACCCTGATGGAAACCGGTGCCTACAACGTCGACTGGCCGCACGTGCACATGCAACCCGAACAAACCCTGCAAGCCCACCTCGACCTCAAGGGCCGTTGGCTACTGCCGATCCACAACGGCACCTTCGACCTGTCGATGCACGCCTGGTACGAACCCTTCGACCGCATCCTGGCCCTGGCCTGGGAACGCAATGTATCGATCACCACACCGCAGATGGGCGAGGCGTTCAACTTGATGCATCCGCAGCGTGGTGGGGCGTGGTGGCTGGCGGTGGAAGGGGAGTGTGAGCGGGTGGTGCAGAACGCGTAGAGCAATTAGCTGAGTTGTAGAGCTCAGCTAAAAACCACGTCAATTCGGCCTTCTTTGCGTGAGCGCGGGGCCGACTTGACCACGATTTGCACATCACGCCCGAGAAGTAACAGGCAATCCATCATCTTGGCCTCACTTATCCCACGAAACTTTCCGCGCAACATTTCGGAAAGCTTGGGCTGTGACAGACCTAAAATTTCGGACGCCTGAACCTGGGTCAAATGGCGAGCCTTGATGATTTCGCCTATTTTTGCGGCCAATTGGGATTTGACTCGCATTTCATTGGCGTTCGGTGTCCCGAGGTCTTCGTAGACGTTGCCACTGCTTTCTTCGATTTCAATCATGTCCTGATCCTTTTGCGTGTTCCTGCGCCGCTTGAAGTCTCTTCCTGATCAAATCGATGTCGCACTGCGCGGTTTTGATTCCCGTGGTCGACTTTTTCTGAAAACAGTGCAGAACATAGACAGCATTGCCAAAACGAACGGTATAAACGGCGCGATAGGTGTTCGTATCGAAGTCCTCAATCAACTCAAGGACTCCGGCACCACCAAAGCCTTTTAGTGGTTTTGCATCTAGGTGCTTCTTGTTGCTTTGGGCCAGATCAAGCGCGTGGCCAAAAACGTCCTGTACATCTGCGGGCATCTGCTTGAGATCTTTTTTGCTGCTGCTAACCCACAGGAGTGGCTTCCTTGTACTCATGCGAAAATATACCTAAATGGGGATAATCGTCAATCGATGAGTTGGCTCACTCCACCATCGCAAAATCCGCCCGCCCAACCGGATTCGGCGTCGACCCTCTCACATTCATCCCTCGACCCGGCGCAAACCCCGGGAAGAACACCAACCCCTCCGACTCGAACCGATAGGCCAGAGCCAGGCGCGTGACATCCAGCACCTCCTGTCGCGCCTCGAAGCGTTGAATGGCCTCCGCCGAAACCCGGGATTCCCGCGACAGCTCTTGCACACTCCAGCCCAGCATCGCTCGGGCCTGGGCGCAGTGGGCCGGGGTGAATTGGAAGAGGGCGATACGTTCCAGGGTGATTTTCATCGCTTGAGAGGCCATGGTGTTCTCCGGGCTCGAGAGTGTTGGTCAAAATATACTGTGTTTTTGTACAGTTGTTTTGGGCCCGGATCAAATTCATTTTTTAATTTTTCTTTTCAGCCAGACGAACGGTAACTGTCTCGGTGCGAGGGGAAACTGTCGAAGTCGCCAGCGAATCACCACTCGATTCCGGGGTTGGTAAAGGCGGTTTTTTTCGCAAGAATAGCGCTTCACACTGTTCAGGTTTTCACGCAGGAGAATCTCATGCCGATCCTCGAAAGCGACTGGAAGAAGTTCAAGGAGCTGCGCAAGATTGCGCTCGACCGTTTCTGCCTAGGTGTTCTTGCCGATGCCAAGGCGATTGCGCAACATGATGCGTTGTCGGCTCATGCTCGCTACGGGATGCTTTACGGCATGATCCATGATCGAAACAAGGACATGGCCCAGGCGTTTGACTACAACAGCCAATCCCGTTCAAGTGCGCTCCGGGGCTTGTGGCTGATGGTCATGCATGACTTGCTGACCGAGGCAGAGTTATCGGTTCTCAGCGAAGGTGCGCTGAGATACATTGCCGAGGTTGTTCGCCAGCCCTACGAACTTGAATGGGTCGATGAGATCGTCCCGCAGGACTGACCAACCTTTACCAGAGAACCAGGGATGCTGATTTTCAATTGCACCGAAGCGGCCAGTAAATTCTTCAGTCGTGTGCACAAGGGCAAAAAAATCACGAGGGTGGAAAGTCCACCATCACCCGTCATTGAAGACGATGAGCCTGATGAGTCCGCCGAACAGTGGCTGGTCCACGCCGTCACTGTTCAACGCAAACATGTGCTGTTCGCCATCCACATCCCGACTCGTTACTGCATGATCTTCGCCGATGCAAAAAAGGCCGACGTCGAGGGGTTTGTTCGACGTTTTTCTGATCGCTGGATTAGCGGTCTGATACGCCATGCAGGGCAGTTCGACATCCTTCAGTGGGTCGATGACGAGCCGATGATGGAACGTTTTCAAGAAAGCTGCGGCCAGTTCACTCTGTACCGGCGCAGCCATCGCAGCGCGCAAAAACACATCGATGAAATCGCCTGGATTTTTCAGGATGTAGCCGCTGAGCGGGGCTCTTTACCGCCTGACGAGTTTTCGGCAGAGCGCTTCGACGGCGAAATGAATGACTACCCAAGAAATAGCAAAGGCCATAAAGACTATTTCTACCCGGATTCGGAAATGATGGCTCACTGGTTACGTCGATACTGCGGCCTAGACGCAACAGGCATCCTGACTGCACTGGATCGACGCATGGAGGTGAAACGGGAGATCTGGGCATTGCAAAGGCAACTCGACGCACAATGAACCAACGCTGCGTTTCGTATTACTTGCCCGCCAACCCCGGCGCTTCCCGCACGATAAAGTGATCCAGATTCTCGATGTTGGCGCTGAACACCCCGAACGTCTGCTCGGGGTTTTTCTTGCTTGGCACCTGCTTCAGCTCGGGTGTTACCCCATAAAAGAAGCAGTACAACTCCCGCCCACTCTCGATGGCGTGCTTGATCTCTTCCAGGAAAGCCTTGCGCTTGCGGTAGCTGTCGATGAGTTTCTTGCTCAGGTAGACATTGACCGAGTAAGGCTTCTTCTCGAACCAGACCTTCTTCTCGAAGTCGATGCGAAAGCTCTGGGTGTAGTCCTTGATCTCCTTGACCTTGCCCCAGTAAATCAGCCCTTTGTTGTCTTGCAGATACTCGATCTTCTTGAAAAACGACCCGTAAGGCGCGGTGTGCTCGCCAATCTTCAGCGGCACGCGCTTGAGCAAATCCTTGTCGTCGAAGTTCGACACGAAACACTCCACCGGATGGGCGAAGATGCTGGTCTTGTCCGGGGCCGATTCCCTGCTCGGTTGTTCGACATTGCTAGCCGCCTTAGGCGCCAATGGCTCATCCCGAACCACATCGGCAATCACCACCGGGCTGGACGACTTACGCACATACTCCCGCCGGGTCAGTAACAATTCCGACGGGAAATGTTCCTCGCGACTGTCATCCGTTTCCGCCTCATCCGCGCCCGACGCCGGTGTCTTCACGCTGACATAAGGGCAGCCCTCGACATGCCGTGTACTCGGCAAGTTCTTGAAGTGCGGCGTGCGCACGTAATTCACATTCTTGGCGTTGAACGTGCCCAACTCATTGGCTGCATCGAACGCCAGGCGACAGGCATCGTTGGGGCACTGGAAGTGTTCCCTGGCGGAGTCGAAATCCATCGTCTCGTCGAAATTCAGATCCCGAACGTCGTAGATCGACAACTTGTCGTTGAGGCTGAGGCAGTAGGCGAGGTCGAATTTCATGTCGGGTTCCAAGTCCTTTAGGTGACCAGCTTCCAGTGATGGCGCATTCGAAGCAATAGCTACACTCAGATCACCTCGATATCGCCGAGCCTGCACAGCCCATCAACGAGGGAGTGCTCCACTGTAGGAGCGGGCCTGCTCGCGATGGTCGTTAACGATTACGCGTGTTTACAGGTTAAACGCAGCGCTCTTGAGTCCATCGTCGGATCGCCGCCCGGAGCAAGCTCGTTCCTACAGTTTTTAAATGAACAGCATTACATCAACGAGGGCGGTTCATGAGCCATTCAGACGCTTCGCCCCCTCTCCCGGAACCGGGCCGCATAGCCCGCCGCGATGAACAGACCGGTTGGCGCCGCTGGCTACCGGGGCTGGGCATGCTGCGCGAATACCAACCGGCATGGTTGCGCAACGACATCGTGGCCGGCCTGGTGCTGACCACGATGCTGGTACCCGTCGGTATCGCCTATGCGGTGGCCTCGGGCGTGCCCGGCATCTATGGCCTCTACGCGACCATCGTTCCGCTGCTGGCCTATGCCTTGTTCGGCCCCAGCCGAATTCTGGTGATGGGCCCGGATTCCTCCCTGGTGACCGTCATCCTTGCTGTCATCATTCCACTCTCCGGCGGCGACCCGCAGCGTGCCGTCGCCCTGGCGGGGATGATGGCGATCGTCTCGGGAGCGGTGTGCATCCTGGCCGGTATCGCGCGTCTGGGTTTTATCACCGAGCTGCTGTCCAAACCGATCCGCTACGGCTACATGAACGGCATCGCACTGACCGTATTAATCAGCCAGTTGCCCAAGCTGTTCGGTTTTTCGATTGAACCCGACGGCCCATTGAGAAACATAGGGGCCATCGCCTCAGCGGTGATGGAAGGAAAGGTCAACTGGACCACCTTCACGGTGGGCGCACTCACCCTGGCGGCGATCCTGCTGCTCAAACGATGGCCGCGACTGCCGGGCATCCTGATCGCCGTGGCAGGCGCGACAGTCGCCGTGGGCGTACTCGACCTGGCGACACGCGCCGGTGTGTCGGTCCTCGGTTCGCTCCCCCAAGGCTTGCCCGGTTTCGCCATCCCCTGGATCACCCGCGCCGACATCGTCCCGGTGGTGATCGGCGGGTGCGCCGTGGCACTGGTCTCGTTCGCCGACACCAGCGTGCTCTCCCGTGTCTACGCGGCGCGGACCCGAACCTACGTCAACCCGAACCAGGAAATGCTGGGCCTCGGCATCGCCAATCTCGCAGCCGGTTTCTTTCAGGGCTTCCCGATCAGCAGCAGCTCGTCACGCACACCCGTGGCCGAAGCCGCCGGAGCCAAAACCCAAATGACCGGCGTCGTCGGCGCACTGGCGGTTGCCTTGCTGCTGGTGGTGGCGCCGGACCTGCTGCAACATCTACCGTCCAGCGCCCTGGCGGCCGTCGTGATCGCCTCGGCCATTGGCCTGATCGAGATCGCCGACCTGCGCCGGATCTATCGCATCCAGCGCTGGGAGTGCGGGCTGTCGATTGTCTGTACGGTCGGCGTGGCCGTGTTCGGCGCGATCGAGGGCATCGGCCTGGCCATCGTGATTGCCGTCATCGAGTTCCTCTGGGACGGCTGGCGCCCGTACTCCGCGGTATTGGGCCGCGCCGACGGGGTCAAGGGCTACCACGACATCAAACGCTACCCCGACGCGCGCCTGATCCCCGGCCTGGTCCTGTTTCGCTGGGATGCGCCCTTGTTCTTCGCCAACGCCGAACTGTTCAGCGACCGAGCGCTGGACGCCGTGGCTGCATCGCCCACACCCGTGCGCAGACTGGTGGTCGCCGCAGGCCCCGTCACCAGCGTCGACGTGACCTCCGCCGACATGCTGGCCGAACTGGACGACGCGTTGCATGCGGCGGGTATCGAGTTGTGCATTGCCGAGATGAAGGACCCGGTGAAGGACAAACTGAAGCGGTTTGGGTTGTTTGCACGGTTGGGGGAGACGGCGTTTTTTCCAACGATTGGGACGGCTGTGGATAGTTATGTGGCGAATTATCGGGTGGATTATGTGGAGGGGGATGAAGGCGGGAAGGTGGGGCGTTGAGCCTGGCTGGCAGCCCTTGCACCGATTTGGCAGACAAACACCTTACTGTGGCGAGGGAGCTTGCTCCCGCGGGGCTGCGAAGCGGCCCCAACTCAGCAAACGCGATCAATCAGACGGAGCACGTAACTTGCTGGGCGACTGCTCCGCAGCCGAGCGGGACGGTGCGGCGATCCGACAAGCTCCCTCGCCACAAAATCCAGCTTGTCTGACTATTCGGGAATCAATCGCCCAACCTTTTCATAAAGCAACGCTGTGAACTCTTCCCGATCACTCGAATGATGACAACGCCGATGACAGTTCGGGCATAGCGCTACAGCATTGCTCGGACGGTCTGAGCCTTCCTGTGCCAAATGCTTAACGTGGTGAACCTCAAGAAACGGAGTGCCCGACTTTTCAAACGGAGCAGGGTTGCCACAGCCTTCGCATTTACCTTCAGCCTGCTGGCGAACCCACGCTCTCACTTCCGGATCGCGAACGTACGACTTTCCGCTGGACTGAGTTTGCTCTGGTTTCTTAATCCCTTTTGGCTCGGCTTTAATCGGTTGTCGCTCAAGTTTTGCAGCTCGCTGCTCCAGCGTCGCCTCGTCCGCTGTCGGGGCGAAGTCTTCGGGAGTCAAAGGGCCTGGAGCATTGAGTGCTTCACGAATGCTCTTCGCAACATTGGCGCCGACATTTTTGGCGGGTTTGTAGCCCTCGATGCGGTCTCGCCCGAGTTCAACCAACACGGTAGAAATGTTCTGCATCCGAAACTCAACCGAACCTTTGGTTCGGCCAGCCAAAGCACCCTCGCGCAGGACGCGATTTTCATGAGCCTTGTTGACCGCCTGACCGTTCTGCTCGCGAGACAGCATGCTGAGATAGGCATCGACCGCAGCCTGAATCTCTACCTCACTCCAATCGCCGTTGCTCTTTTCCGTATCCATACAATCGCCGAGGGTTAATTACCCTCGGACGATACTGAGTGGCCACTACGAATGTCTACGAAAATTCCTACAAAAAGAAGGGAAGGTTCTCGCAAACGGTCCTACAAGAAGCAGGTCACCTAACCTATCGAATGCTTCGACGACTGAAATACTTGCACAACCTTCCGCCACCAAGGTTTAACGACCGGCGCCCGCTGTTGCGTGTGATCGAGCAACAGGTAAGGCATATCCCGCAACCGAATCCAGCCTTCATCCTGCCAGTGCAGCAGGCTCAGCGACATTTCTGGCCAATCCAACAAGCTCAGCATCGGCCGATCCGAATTGTCCGACTGCTCCGCATCACGTAAGGCCGGCACCACTTGATGAGTGACCCACTCACGCAGCAATCGATTTCCAGGCGCGTAGTGATAAACCAACAGCGCATAAACACCGGACTCACTGAGCATCAGCTGCTTTTCCGGTTGCCGGTAATACTCAATCCACAACGAGCGGTGCTGGTCTTTGTCTAGTTTGTTGACCATGCGTTCACTTAGATGGACACCCATCAAGCGGCCGATATCGCGGGCGCAGAACCATGGTTGGTTTTCCAGGAGGAGGGCATGTAGAGGGAGGTTGTGGCGGGTGAAGACTGTTACAGAAAGGAGATCAGACATGACCGATCTCCATGGTTTGGAGAGTGACGAGAAGGTTGTGTTCAGGCATATCCATTACCTCTACGTTTGGACTTTGGCGGGCCTGACCCCAACGTAGAGTGGACATAAGAAGCTCCAACGAGCAAAAGCCTCACACAGCCGTACGATAGATCACCAAGGGTGACTGCTCGTCTGTGCAATTGGCTAGCTTTCTACGTTGGGCGTTTCTTAGGCACCTGCAGTAGAGCTTAGGGCTGCTTGGAATGGCCCTCAATACAGATGGTGCTGGAATACATGTAGGAGATTTAGCTACTACCGAGATTGCGAGTAAGAGTTTTCCTACCTCATAAAAAA